>NZ_JBFBFA010000005.1:0-359108 GCF_040683915.1 Kitasatospora sp. NPDC093102
CCTACGACCCCGCCACCCACCAAGCCAACAACAAGATCAAAACGACTCCCGAGACGGCGCTGGCGGCATAGGGGTTGACTCAGGAAACTCATGCGGCGAGCCTCCCCGGGTGCGGGGCCTCCGAATCCGGGCAAGCGTGGAGGGGAGGGAGGTGATGGCCGTGGAGCCGACCGTTGCCGAACTGCTGGACCGGTTCGGCCGCACCTACGCGGAGGAGGCCGGGATCACGCTGCGCGACAAGCCCTCGCCGCTCTACCGGCTGCTCGTCCTGACCGTGCTGTGCTCGGTGCGGATCAGCGCCGCCACCGCCACCGCGGCGGCCCGGGAACTGTCCGCCGCCGGGCTGCGGACCCCGCGCGCGATGGCCGACGTCCGGCGCGCGACGCTCATCGCGGCGCTGGGCCGGGCCCACTACGTGCGCTACGACGAGAGCACCGCCACCGCGCTCGGGCAGGGGGCCGAGCTGCTGCTCGACCGCTGGCACGGTGACCTGCGGCGGCTGCGGGAGGAGGCGGGGGGAGAGCCGGAGCGGATCGGCGAGCTGCTCCGGGAGTTCCCCCGGATCGGGCCGGTCGGCGCCGGGATCTTCCGGCGCGAGGCACAGGCGGTCTGGCCCTCGCTGCGGCCGTACTTCGACGAGCGGGTGCTCGTGGAGGCCCGGACGCTCGGGCTGCCGGGCGAACCGGACGGACTGGCGGCGCTGGTCGTCCCGGGGGACCTGGCCAGGTTGGCGGCGGCACTGACCAGGGCGAGTCTGGCGCACGTCGGCGCCGGGTGAGATCGGGTCGTCCCGGGGTGGGGGCAGCCGTCCCGGAACTCGGTGGGGCCCGGTGGTCCGAAGGGCGCGTGCGGGGTCAGGCCATCCAGAAGAAGACCGCGGTCATCCGCCGCTCGGCCAGGTCGGTGCCGTAGTAGCCGGTGGCGCTGTGGATCAGGTTGGCGTGGTAGAGGAGCAGTTGGTTGTAGCGGTTGGGGACGCGCACGTCCTCGGTGAAGTGATCGGCCGGCACGTGGCGGGTGCCGAGCGCCTCGACCAGGTTGTTGTGCGGGGCGTTGACCAGGTTGCCGCCGAGCCGGCCGCCGGGGAACTGCTGGCGGTAGAAGCTGGTGCCGGTGTCCTTGGGGGCGCCGGGGCTGAGGTAGAGGACGGCGGCGTATCGGCAGAGTGCGCGGGAGTCGGTGTGCGGGCGGGACTCCGACTCCCCGGCGCCGACGACCTGGACGCAGTTGTGGTTGAGCGTGCCGCTGCCCGGGGTGCTCTGCACCCAGAGCCGGGAGGCGCCGGTGGCCTTGCGGACCAGCGACTCGACCCGGGCCAGTTCCTCCGGGGCCAGGCCCGGCATGGTGCGCAGTCCGGGCCAGGTCTCGGGGCGGTGTGGGTAGCCCTCGGTCCAGTCCCCACGGGCCAGACAGCGCTCCCGGACGGCGTCCGGGTCGGGCAGCACACTGTCCAGGACCCAGTAGTCCCGGCCCCGGGTGGGCTTGCGGTAGGGCAGGACCGGCAGGGCGGTGGGCCTGATGGGCTGTGAGGGCATGGGCCGACGATAGAGGCGGTGATCGTCAACCTTCTGCCGTGAGCAGGTCAACCTTTCGTCAAGGGTGTTCCGGCCTGGGCACATTCCCGGGCCTCCGGTGCGGCGCAGTGTTTGGGTTCCCTACGCCTCCCGCACGGCGAAGCCCCCGAGGGTGCCCTCCAGGCGGTCGTAGGCCCGGGCCGCCGAGGGGCGGACCGCGGTGGCGATCGCCACGTGCTCCTCGCCGGCCAGGGTGCGGCGGAACACCTCGGCGAACACCGCGCGGTCGACGGCGGCGAGCAGCGCGGCGGCGACCCGGCACTCGAAACCGACGGGTATCTCGTGCACCGCTTCGGCCAGTGCCTCGGCGAGTGCCGTCTCGCCCTGCTCCTGCAGCTCGCGCAGCCGCGCGACCAGCGCGGGGCTGTCGAAGACGGTGCGGGCGAAGGCCGGGTCGGCGAAGCCGAGCCGGGCGTCGTGCCGGTTGAGCCCGGCCAGGCAGTCGCGGCGCAGCGCGGCGAGTGCGGACTCGCCCGGCGCGCGCCCGGCTACGGTTCCGGCGAGCCGGCCGACGAGCTCCTCGTGCAGGTCGAAGAAGAGGTCCTCCTTGCGCGGGAAGTGGTTGGTGACGGTCATCTTGGCGACGCCCGCGACGGCCGCGACCTCGGCGATGGTCGTGCGGTCGAAGCCCTGCTCGATGAAGAGCCTGGTCGCGGCGTGCGAGATCGCCTCGCGGGTGCGGCGCTTGTTGAGTTCGCGCAGGTTCGGGGTGGCCCCGGTATCGGTCATGGCAGGAGCGTAGCGCAGTTCGCTGGGTCGGGCACAGAAATTATGCTTGACCCAATCTCCGTGTCCGTCCTAAGTTCTCCTCGGGCGGTCGGAGCGGCCGCCGGGGAACGATTCGGGGAGGGCGCATGACCACATCCGTCGCGGCGAGGGGCCGGCCGGCAGCGGCGCGGCCGGCGAGGCCTTCCGGTGGGTGCCGGCCCTGTCCGCGCTCGCCGTCGCTCCGACACTGCTCCACCCGAACGCCCGCGAATCCGGCTGACCGCCGCTCGGTTCCCGACCGCCCGCACATGGAGGCACCCGTGTTCACCCGTCACCCGAACGGCCTTCGGCTGCTCAGCGTGCACGCGCACCCCGACGACGAGTCCAGCAAGGGCGCGGCGACCCTCGCCCGGTACGCGGCCGAGGGCGTGGACGTCCTGGTCGCCACCTGCACCGGCGGCGAGCGCGGCTCGGTGCTCAACCCGGCCGTGGACCGGCCCGAGGTCCGGGCCGACATCGCCCGCGTCCGGCGCGAGGAGATGGCGGCCGCCCGGGAGATCCTCGGTGTGCGCCAGCAGTTCCTGGGCTTCGTCGACTCCGGGATGCCCGGTCCGGACGAACCGCTTCCGGAGGGCTGCTTCGCCGCCCGGCCGGTGGAGCTCGCGGCGGCACCGCTGGTCGCGCTGATCCGGGAGTTCCGCCCGCAGGTGGTGATCACCTACGACGAGACCGGGGGCTACCCGCACCCGGACCACGTGATGACCCACCTGGTCACCGTGGCCGCCGTCGAAGCCGCCGGCGACCCGGAGCTCCATCCCGGGCTGGGCGAGCCCTGGCAGGTGCCCAAGCTCTACTACCACCTGGCGCTCTCCCGGGCCTGGTTCCAGTCCCTGCACGAGGCCATGACGGAACGGGGCGTCCCCTCGGAGATGGGCGAGCTGCTCACGGGCTGGCCCGATACCCCGCCCGCCCTGGCCACCACCACCCGGATAGCGTGCGCCGAGCAGTTCGCCGTACGGGACGCGGCGATGCTGGCGCACGCCACCCAGGTCCAGCCGGGCGTGGCCTTCATGTCCCATCCGCGGGACATCGAGCGCGAGGTCTGGCCGACCGAGGACTACCACCTCGCCCGGAGCCTGGTGCCGGGGCCCGGCGAGACGGCCGTGGCGGGCGAGATCGAGACCGACCTGTTCGCCGGGCTCCGGGCGGAGGCGGGGGCGGGGGCGGGATGAGCCTCACGGAGGGTGCGATGGCGGCGGGGGCCGTCGTCGTGCGGGCGGTTGCGATGCTGTCCGGTGCCGTGTTGTTCACTGCGGCATCGGCTGTCGCCCGTTCAGCACTGGCCGTCGGCGAGCACGTAGTAGCCCGGGCCGGTCTGCTTCAGGGTGTGGCTGACGAAGGTGTTCCAGAGCCCCATGCTCTGGCCCGAGCCGAGCGCGTAGGTCAGGCCACCGCTCCGGGTGGCGCGGCCGGCCAGGACCTGGTCGTAGTTGCTGGCGGTGAAGCACTGGAGCGTACCCCCGCCCGGGGTGGTCGCCGTCACCACCGCCGACCGGGTGCCGACCGTGCCCGACCCGTCGACCGCCGCCACGGCGTAGCCGTACGTGGTGCCGGCGGTGAGCCCGGTGTCGGTGAAGGCCGTCCCGGTCGCGCTGCCGACCTGGGTTCCGTTGCGGAAGACCTGGTACGAGGCCGCACCGCTGACGGCCCGCCAGCCGAGGGCGACCGACCCTGCGGCGGCGGTTGCGGTCAGCCCGGTCGGGGCCGGCAGCCCGGGATCGGTGGGGCCGGAGCCGCTGTCGAGCCCCCAGAACTGCGCGGTGTAGTAGCCGGAGCAGACCGTGTCGAGGAAGTAGGCGCCGGTCGCTCCGCACTGGTCGGCCGCGGAGCCCGGGTGGACGGCCAGGCCGTGCCCCATCCCGCTGATCGTGAACAGGGCCACGGCGGGCTTTCCGCTCGCGTCGGCGTAGAGCTCCTGGGTGGTGCCGCCGGGGAGGCTCCGGGTGCTGGTCGGCTGACGGCCGACGCCCTGGACGTTCGTCCACTGGTCCCGCAGCTCGGTCGCGTTCACCGGCCTGACCACGGTGTCGGCGGTGCCCTGCCAGATCGCCACCCTGGGCCACGGCCCGGTGTAACCCGGGTACGCGGCCCGGACCTTGTCGCCCCACTGTGCCGGGGTGAGCCCCTGGTCGGAGTTCTGGCAGCCGGACGCGGCGGCCTGGGTGGTGGCACAGTGGGCGGGCAGCCCGGAGTCGATCGCCCCGCCGGCGAACACGTCGGGGTAGTCGGCCAACAGGTCGGCGGCCATCCCGCCGCCGGCCGACAGCCCGGTGACGAACACCCGGTGGGCGTCCGAGCCGTACAGGGACTCGGCCTTGGTGACCATCTCGACCACCGACCTGGCCTCGCCGACGCCTCGGGCGGCCTTGCTCGCGTCGAACCAACTGAAGCAGGAGAGGCTGTTGTTGACGCTGCTGGTCTGCGGGAACACCACCGCGAAACCGTACTGGTCGGCGAACTTGGTCCAGCCGGAGTTGCGGTAGTAGTCGGTGGCACTCTGGACGCAGCCGTGCAGCGCGACCACCAGAGGAGCGCCGCTGGGCAGCCCCGCCGGGGTGTAGGTGTACATCGCGAGGTTGCCCGGGTTGGTGCCGAACCCGGTGACCTGCTGGAAGCTGCCGCTCGTGGCCGCAGCGGCGGGGGACGCGGCGGGGGCCGTGGTGGGGGAGGCGATGGCCGCGCCGGGTGCGGCGGCACCGAGCACGAGAGCGGCGGCGGTGAGCAGCACCGCTGCGGTGGGGCGCAGTGGCATGGGGGCTCCTGGGTGGGGGAGGAGTGGGGGTCGGACCCGTGCAGCGTGGCGCGCCCGGCGCCCCGGTGCCATGTGGCGGTCATCCGGGGTCCGCCGCCCGGCCATGGCGCGGGCCGCCATGGCCCTGCGGCTCTGCCGCACGTCCTGGCAACCGCCGGGGGCCGTAGCCGCCCTGCGGCCGAAGGCACTTGAGACGAACGGCCGGAGCGGGCAGGTTGATCTCATGACGACCGATGAGATCGCCTCCGAAGGCCCGCAGCCCACGAGCGGTCCGGAGCAGCGCACCCGGACCCACACCTGGACGCCCGGCCCGCCGATCGCCGACCACGCCCACCTGACCGGAGAGGAGATCCTGCTGGAGTGGATCGCCGGGCGGATCCCGGAGCCCTCGATCTGCAGCACCATGGGCTTCCACCTGACCGAGGTGAAGCCGGGGACGGCGGTGTTCCAAGGTGAACCCGGAGACCACCTCCACAATCCGATGAACACCGTGCACGGCGGCTACCTGGCCACCCTGCTCGACTCGGCGCTCGGCTGCGCCGTGCTGAGCAGGCTGCCGGCCGGGGTGGGCTACACCACCACCCAGCTCAACGTCCACATGCTGCGCCCGGTGTTCGCCGACTCCGGGACGCTGCGCTGCGAGGGCGTGGTGCTGCACCTGGGCCGGACGATGGCGACGGCCGAGGCCAGGGTGGTCGGCGCGGAGAACGGCAAGCTCTACGCACACGCCACCACCACCTGCGCGATCCTGACTCCCCGCCCGGCGTCCTGATCCGGCGTCCGGACCGGGTGCCCTGGTCCGGCGCCCTGCACGCCCGCGACACACCCGCGCCAGGGAACGGGCGGGCCCCGGCCGCAGCAGCAGCGACCGGGGCCCGCCCGGGGCAGGGGAGACCCGAGGCGAGCGGAGCCCGGAGTCCGGTGGTGGTTCAGAGGGCCGCGAGTACCCCGCAGAGGGCGATGAAGCCGCAGATCCCGAAGTTGACCAGCTTGTGCGAGAGGAAGATCGCGGCGAACTCGCGGATGGTCGCGCTCGGCCAGTAGTAGCGGGCGGTGGGCGACCCGAAGACGTGGCCGTTGACGCCGGTCTCGCGGGCGAGCAGCGCGGCTCGGAAGGCATGGAAGTTGTTGGTGACCACGACGCAGTGGTAGCCGGGCTTGGTCTGCTCCATGATGGCCTTGCTGAAGAGCAGGTTCTCCTCGGTGGTGCGCGAGCGGTCCTCCCGCTCGATGTGCTCCTCGGGGAAGCCGCGTTCGACCAGGTAGTCGGCCATCGCGTGGGACTCCGGCAGCTTCTCGTCCGGCCCCTGGCCGCCCGAGGTGATCAGTACCGGTGGGTTGCCGCGGGCGGCCTGCTCCTCGTACACCTCGCGGCCCCGGTTCAGCCGGCTGGCCAGCAGCGGCGGGACGCGCTCGCCGCCGATCAGCCCGGAGCCGAGCACGACCACGAAGTCCACGTCCCGGCGCGGCCGGTGGCGGCCGTAGAGGAAGGCGTAGCCGACGAAGCAGGTGAACAGGAAGGAGACGTAGCCGACCACCAGGACCGCGGTGCCGGCCAGGGCGGCCAGCTGCCGGGAGTGGATGACGAGGGCCGCGACCAGCAGCCCGATGACCCCGAGGATGCCCAGCCCGGCGAGCAGCGACAGCAGGTTCGCCGGCCGCCTGCCCTCCTTGCGGATCATGGTCAGGCCGTTGGCGAGCAGGAACCAGACCAGGGCCGCCGTGCCGAAGGCCGGGAGGAGGACGATGACCGCCGCCACGACCGTGACCACCACGCTGGGCGCCTTGCGGAGTTCGGCGAGCATGGCGAGGGAGAGGAGGGAGACGGCGATGCCGAGCAGGACGGCGTTGCTGAACTGGCGACGGTCGCGTAGTACCCCGATTCCGAACAACAGGAAGAACAGGGCGGCTGGGGCATAGGCGATCATGCGTCACTATCGTAGGGGTAGTCCACCTGGACGAGCCGCCCGGGCGCCCGGAGGCGTCGAGGGCCCCGGGGAAGAGCCCGGCGGCGGCCGGGCCGGTCCGTCGCAGCTCAGGCGAAGCGCTCGATCGCGGCCAGGATCGCTTCACTCATCAGCGGGCTCCCGGTGTGCCCGGCCTCGTCGATGACCGTCAGCCGGGCGTCCGGCCAGACCTTGGCCAGCTGCCAGGCGGTGTCGACCGGCCCGCCGAGGTCCAGTCGGCCGTGGATCAGCTCGCCGGGGATCCCGGCCAGCCGTCCGGCGTCGCGCAGCAGTTGGCCGTCCGGCAGGAAGGCCTGGTGCGAGAAGTAGTGCGCGGTGATCCGGGTGAAGGTCATCAGCGCGTCGGACGGGCGGTCGGTGTACGCGTTCGGCTTGCCCAGCGTCTCGTGCGAGATGACCGCGTCCTCCCAGGCGGCCCAGGCGTTGGCGGCGGCCCGCCGGACAGACTTGTCGGTGCTGTTGAGCAGCCGGCTGTAGGCGGCGAGCAGCTCGAAGGTGTCCCCGTCCCGGTCGGCGGGCGGCAGGAAGTCCCGGAACTCCTCCCAGGGCCCGGGCAGGAAGCGGCCCACGCCCCGGTAGAGCCAGTCGGTCTCCTCGGGGCGGGTCATGGTGACTCCGCAGATCACGATCGCGGAGACCCGTTCCGGGTGGGCCTGCGCGTACGCGAGGATCAGGGTGGAACCCCACGAGCCGCCGTACAGCAGCCACTTGTCGATGCCGAGGTGCTCGCGCAGCCGCTCCATGTCGGCGATCAGGTGAGCGGTGGTGTTGTGCTCCAGGCTGGTCGACGGGTCGGCGGCGGGCGGGCGGCTGAGCCCGCAGCCGCGTTGGTCGAACTGGACGAGGTGGTAGCGCTCCGGGTCGAAGTACCGCCGGGAGCCCGGGTTGTGGCCGGAGCCGGGCCCGCCGTGCACCACCACGGCCGGCTTGCCCGCCGGGTTGCCGGAGGCGTTCCAGTGGATCTGCTGACCGTCGCCGACGTCCAACAGGCCTTGCGCGTAGGACTCGTAGAGGGGGTACGGCTCGGGCATCGGTGACTCCTCCGTGGTCGTGTGGGCGGGCCCGACGAGCCTATCCGGGTGTCAGATCGAGGTTCAGATCCCGAGGTTCAGTCCGAAGGCGGCGTCGAAGGACGCGTACCCGACGCACAGGACCAGCCAGAAGCCGAGCACGCCGGTCACGGCGGCCGTGATCCGCCCGATCCTGGTGCGCTGCTCCTTGGGCCTGCGCCGGTGTCGGATGCCGTGGACGAGCCCGAGCAGACCGAGTGCGGCCAGGCCGTAGGCGCCGGCCGGGCTGGCCTCGTGCAGCACCCGGGCGAGGATGAAGGCCCCCGCCAGCGAGGCCGTGGTCAGGGCCAGGAGCGCGATCCCGCCGACGAATTCGAGGACCAGCTCGCCGAGGCAGCCCATCGACTCCTCGGCGGCGTAAGCGGCCGGGCCGACCTGGCCGCCCGGAACCGGTGCCGGGTCCCCGGGCTGATGCCCGGTCGGCTCCTCCGGCGCCCGGTCCTCGGCCATGTTCCCTCCGTCTCGGTTCACCCGCTCTTGACTCGGCGCCGATCGTACCGGGTAGCCGGAGCGTTGCCGCAGGTCGGAAGGTCGGAAGGTCGGGAGGTGGGCTCAGCGCCGCTCCGGCGGCAGCAGGGCGGCCAGGCCGTCGAGGATCCGCTGGACGCCGAACTCGAAGCGGGCGTCCATGTTCGGCTCGGTGAGGTCGTCGGCCAGGTCGACCAGGTTGGGGAAGTTCTCGGCGGGCAGGGCGCGGAAGAGGTCTCCGGCGGCGTCGGCGATGTCCCGGCGGCTGGTGCCGAGGACCTCGGAGGCCGAGATCGGCGACTGCTCCTGGAGCACGAAGCCCTGGACGAAGGCGCCCAGCAGGTAACTGGCCATGGCGGCGTCGGCGTCGGAGAAGCCGGCTGCGCGGAGCCGGTCCAGTTGGTCCTCCATCAGTCCGAGCAGGTTCGGACCGGGGGCGAGCCGTCCGGCGACGACCTTGGCCGCGTCCCGGGTGTCGAGCAGCAGGTGGCGGTAGCGCCAGCAGTACGCGTGGAACTGTTCGCGCCAGCCGCCCTCGCGCGGCGGGGGCTCGGCGGAGCCCATCACCGCGTCGGTGAGCAGGTCGAGCAGCTCCTGCTTGTTGCGGACGTGCCAGTACAGCGAGGCCGCCTTGACGCCGACCTCGGCGGCGACCTTGCGCATGGACAGCCCGGCCAGGCCGTCCCGCTCCAGTACCTGCAGTGCGGCCTGGGCGAGAGCCTCCCTGGTCAGGGCGGGGGTTGCGTCGTCGGTTCCGGGCGTGCCGGTGTGGTTCTGCTGCATGGCTGTGCGGACGCCTCCGGCGGTGTGGTGGATTCCCGCTTGCAATCTAACACCGTTAGGTGCAATCTGTGGCTGTCACGCCAATCCCTAACAGTGTTAGGGGCTCATGATGGGGAGGGAACCCATGGAGGAGTCGAGCGCCCGCCGCCGACGGCTCGCGCTGCTCACGCTCTGCGTCACCATGTTCATGTCCATGCTGGACAACGTCATCGTCAACAACGCCCTGCCCCGCATCGGCCGGGAACTGGATGCCGGGATCAGCGGCCTGCAATGGGTCGCCGAGGGCTACAGCCTGGTCTACGCGGCCTTCGTGCTGACCGGCGGCGCGCTCGGCGACCGGTACGGCCGCACCCGGGTGTTCCGGCTCGGCCTCGCCCTCTTCACACTCGGATCCGCCCTGGCCGCGCTCGCCGGCACGATCGGCGTGCTGGTCGGCGCCCGGATGCTCCAGGGCGTCGGTGCCGCGCTGCTCACCCCCGGCAGCCTCGCCCTGCTGCGGCACGTCTTCACCGACGAGCAGGAGCGGGCCAAGGCCATCGCCACCTGGTCCGGGGTCTCCGCGCTCGGCCTCTCGGTCGGCCCGGTGGTCGGCGGCCCGATGGTCGAACACCTCGGCTGGGCGAGCGTGTTCTGGATCAACGTGCCGATCGGCGTCGCCGGCCTGCTGCTCGCCGCCCGGGTGCTCCCGGACATCCCGCCACGCGCCCGTCGGATCGACCTCGGCGGCCTCGCCCTGTCCGCCACCGGGCTGGGTCTGCTGGTCTACGCGCTGATCGAGGGCCCGTCCCGGGGCTGGACCGACATCCGGGTGCTCGGCTGCGGTGCCGCGGCCGCCGTGCTGCTGCTCGCCTTCGTGCTGCTCGAACTGCTCCTCGCCGAACCGATGCTGGAGCTGCGGCTGTTCCGCGACGGGATGCTGGGCGGCGCGCTGCTCAGCGGGTTCATGGTCAGCTTCGGGATGTTCGGCGCGTTGTTCTTCCTGCCGCTGATGATGCAGGGCACCCTCGGCTGGTCCCCGGCCGCCGCGGGCTACGCGGGGCTGCCGATGACCGCGATGCTGGTGGTCGCCGCGCCGCTCTCCGGCCGGCTGACCGCCCGCTACGGCCCGCGGCCCCCGCTGGTGCTCGGCCTCCTCCTCTGCGCGGCCGGCCTCGGCGGCCTGTCGCTGTACGGCGACCACGCCCGTTACCTCGAGTACCTGTGGACGCTGTTCGCCATGGGCCTCGGGATGGGGCTCACCTTCACTCCGGTGTCGATCGGGGTGATGCAGCGGGTCGCCCCGGCACAGACCGGGATGGCCTCGGCGACCATCAACACCCTGCGCGAACTCGGCGGGGTGCTCGGGATCGCCGTGCTGGGCGCCGTCCTGAGCAACCGGATGACCGAAGAGCTGACCTCGGCCCTGCACCGGCTCGGCGTCCCGCCGGAGGCCGTCGGCCCGATCACGGACGCGCCCACCGGTGCGGCCCATGGTGCCGGCGGTGCGGCCGGAGTGCTGCTGGAGCCGGTGCGGCAGGCGATGGACGGCGCCTTCGTCGACGGCATTCACCTCGCGCTGCGCTGCGGGGCGGCCGCGCTCGCCGTCACCGCCGTCCTGGTCGCCGTCCTGCTCGGACGGGCACGCCCGCTCGCCCCGGCAGCCCCCGGTGAGTCGCAGTCGGAGGACCTGGCCGGGGCGGGCGTCGCCTGAGCGGCCGACCCCGGTGGCGGACCGTCAGGAGATCAGCGGATCCCCTCTACCGCCGCCTGCGCCGTGCGGGCCAGCTCGCGTCGGGCACCCGCCCGGCTGGGCTGCGGGCCGGGCGGCGGTATCGGCGGCAGGAAGGTCACGTCGGCGACCAGCCCGCGGGCCGCGACCACCCGGGCGAGCGAGGTGAGCAGCCCGTCGTCCCCGATGAAGGCGGGCACGCTGGTCGGTCGTCCGTCCGCCAGCCGGTAGCGGATCGTCACCGGCTGGACATCGGCACCCGCCTCCACCGCGGCCTGGAACAGCGCGGGCCGGAACCGGCCGCTCTCCCGTCCGCACCAGGTCGACCCCTCCGGGAAGACGATCACCGGGCGCCCGGAGCGCAGCACCCCGGTCACCGCCGCCACGGTGTCCGGCAGCGTCCGCAGCCGGTCGCGGTCCAGGAAGACGGTGCCGCCCCAGGCGACCAGCGGGCCGAGCACCGGCCACTGCCGGACCTCGGTCTTGGCCAGCGACCGGCCAGGCCGCCCGGCGGCGAGCAGCGGGATGTCCAGCCAGGACACGTGGTTGGCCACCACGAGCACGCCGCCGTCCGCACCTTCGCCGGGGGGCCCGGCGAGGTGGACGGTCACCCCGAGGGCGCGCAGCACCACCCGTGCCCACAGCCGGATCAGCAGGGTCCGGGCACGGTGCGGGAACAGCCGGACCGGCAGGCTGAGCGCGACCCCGGCCAGCACCGCCGCCAGGCAGGCCGCCAGCCGCAGTGCCCGCCGGGGGTGCGAGACCTCCGGCGAGGCGTCGGCCAGGCAGGACTCGGGCCGGCAGGTCGCCGTGGGCAGCCAGGCGCTCATGACGAGGCGCCCGCGGTGGGTACGCCGGACAGGAAGTGTCGCAGGTAGCGCGGGTCGGTGCGCTCCAACGACAGCAGCACGTACAGGTCGGCGCAGTCGAAGTCCGGGTCGTGCGCGGGCTCGCCGCAGACCCAGGCGCCGAGCCGCAGGTAGCCGCGGAGCAGCGCCGGCAGCGCACCCCGCTCGGCGCGCGCCACCCCGGTGGCGTCCCAGCGCCGGTGCGGGGTGACCCGGTACTCCTCGGGCGCCAGGTACTTGGTGCTGACGGTGTCCCAGACCCGGGCCGCGGTGGCGCCGCCGTCGGCCAGCTCGATCGAGCAGCAGCCGCCGACCCAGGTGTTGCCGGTGTCGGCCAGGTAGCGCGCGATGCCGCCCCACATCAGGTTGATGACGGCGCCGTTGCCCCGGTGGTCCGGGTGGATGCAGGAGCGCCCGAGCTCGACCAGGCCGGGGCGGACCGGCGCGAGTGCGGAGAGGTCGAACTCGCCGTCGGAGTAGAGCCGTCCGGCCCGGCGGGCGGCCTCGGGGCGCAGCAGCCGGTAGGTGCCGACGACGGTGCCCTGCTCGCCCTCGCGGACCAGCAGGTGGTCGCAGTACTCGTCGAACGGGTCGACGTCCAGGCCCGCGACCGGGCTGTGCAGCACGGCGCCCAGCTCGGTGCCGAAGACCTGGTGGCGCAGCCGCTGGGCAGCGCGCACATCGTCCTCGTCGCGGGCGAGGGAGACGGTGTACGCGGCCGGGGCGGCGGGCCGGGGGCGGGGCGCGGGGACCGCCGGGGTGTCGTGGGTGGTGGTGACTGCGGACGGAGTGTACGTGGGGACGGTGGTCATGGCGGACCCTCCAGGGCAGCACGATCGGCGGTGCCGTGGATCACCAGGGCACCGTCCCGGTCCGCAGGTGGTTGGGCATGGACGCGAACCGGTCCCCGTGTTTCTCTCCGAGCCGGTTGGCATTTATGTTGCGGCCCGGGGGAGCGCAGATGTGCACCTGTTGAATGGGACCACCCGTGGCCCGGCGGTCACCGGCCCGGCACCGGGCGCTCGTCTGCCGGGGGTGGACAACACGCGCCACGGGGGCGTACGGCCGCACCGCACACCCCCGTCGTCACGCCCCCGGTGCCGCGATCGCGACGCGCGGCTCAGACGGCCCGCCAGCCCTCCGGGGCGACCCCGCCCGGGACGGCGCCGGCCGGGCCGTACGGCTCGCGGGTGTAGACGAAGGAGCCGATGTCGAGGTGGCTGACCGTGCCGTCGGGGTGGCGGACCACCCGCAGGGTCTCGCCCGCGTAGTAGTTCTCCAGCCCGGTCCAGGTGCCGTCCGGCTCGGGCCGGAAGCGCGAGCCCCGGCCGGCGCCGGTGAGCGGGGCGAGCTCCAGCATCCGCCCGGGCCGCAGCCGCAGGGCGGCCGGTGCGGCGCCCCAGTACCAGGGGCCGGTGAGCTCCAGCAGGTCCTGGTCGACCTCGGACAGCGGGCGCCACGGTTCGGGCAGCCGGGGCTCCAGTTCGGCGGTGAGCGCGATCAACCGGGCGGCCAGCAGTACGGTGTTGGCGCCGCTGGTGGCGTTGGAGAGGGCGTACGCGGCCAGGCCGTCGGCCTCGCTGATCCACAGGGCCGCCGTGAAGCCGGGCATCGAGCCGGTGTGCCCGTACAGCAACCGGCCCTCGTGGCGGCGCAGTTGCAGGCCGAGGCCGTAGCCGCTGGTCCACTCCGCGTCGTCCGGGGCGACGGCCGGGGTACGCATCTCGGCGAGGGTGTCGGCGGACAGCACCTTGTCGTCGCCTGCCGTCAGGAACGCCGCCCAGCGGGCCAGGTCGGCGACGGTGGACCAGAGTTGGCCGGCCGGGCCCATCAGACCGGTGTCGGTGAGCGGCTCGGGCAGCAGGACGTCGGCCCACGGGTGGACGGCGAAGCCCCCGGCGTGCGGGTGCTCGGGCAGCAGCGTGGTGCGGTCCATGCCGAGCGGGGCCAGCACCTCGCGGCGCAGCGCCTCGCCCCAGGGCTCGCCGCGCAGCTTCGCCACGAGCGCGCCGAGCAGCGCGTAGCCGGGGTTGGAGTAGTGGTTCACCCGCCCGGCCGGGTGCTTCAGCGGCTGCTCGGCCTCCAGGATGTCGCCGAGGCCGGGCCGCAGCGAGCCCTCGGTCCGTTCCCACCAGGGGCCGGGGGTCTCGGCGGCCAGACCGGCGGAGTGCGAGAGCAGTTGGGCGATGGTCGCGTCGTCGGCGGGGGTGCCCGGCAGGTGGCGGGCGAGCGGGTCGGCGAGGTCGAGCAGGCCCTCGTCGCGCAGTCGCAGCACCAGCACGGCGACGAAGGTCTTGGTGAGCGAGCCGATCCGGTACTGGACGTCCGGGGTCGGTGCGTGACCGTCGATCATGCTGCGGGCGCCGCTCCACACCGGCTGCCCGTCGCGCAGCACTCCGGCGACCATCGAGGGCGTGCGCCCCTCGGCCTGGGCGACGGCGAGCCGGTGCAGCAGGGCGCGGCGGGTGGCGGGCAGCAGCTCGCCGGGCAGGTCGGTCATGTGGGCTTCTGGACTCATCGTCATGTGTACGGAGAGTAGCCCAGCCCGGCCCCGGAACCGATCGAATAATCCGGTCCCGGGCATCCGGTCCCGAGCCCGGTGACAGGCTCAGTCCGGCAGCGGCGGCAGCTCCGGCCGCTCCAGCCAGGCCTCGAAGAGCGGGCCGAGCGGCGCGGAGGTGTACCGGGCGGCGTGCGCGCGCAGGTCGGCGGTGGCGACCACGCCGTGCCGGTTGGCTCCGGTCCAGTCCCGCAGCATCGCGAAGAACGCGTCCTCGCCGAGCGCGCGCCGCAGCGCGTGCACCACCAGTCCGCCCCGCTGGTACAGCCGGTCGTCGAACATCAGCTTCCGGCTCGGGTCGCCGAGCCGCAGGTCCTGCGGCAGTCCGGCCAGCAGCCGGTGCGCTGCGGCGGCGTGCACGGCCGCGCCCGGGCCGCCGGCGTGCTCGGACCAGAGCCACTCCGCGTACTTGGCGAAGCCCTCGTTGAGCCAGATGTGCCGCCAGTCGGCGATCGTGACGCTGTTGCCGAACCACTGGTGGGCCAGCTCGTGCGCGATCAGCCGCTCGCGCTCCCAGCCGCCGCCGAGGTGGTTGGTGCCGAAGGTGGCGACGCCCTGCGCCTCCACCGGGACGTCCAGCTCCTCGTCCGCGACGACCACCGCGTACTCGCCGAACGGGTACGGGCCGAAGACCTCGCCGAAGTACGCCGCCATCTCGGGCTGCCGGGCGAAGTCCCGGGCGAACGCGGCGGCCAGCCGCTCCGGCACGTAGCCGGTCTGCGGTATCGCCGGGCGCACCGCCAGCGGCACCGCGCGGTAGTGCCCGATCGACACCGTGACCAGGTACGTCGGGGTCGGCGCGCTCTGTTCGTACACCCAGGTGGTGCTGGACGCCCTGGTGGTGCGGGTCAGCAGCCGGCCGCTCGCCACCACCGTGAACGGGGACGGCGTGGTGACGGCCAGCTGGTAGGTCGCCTTGTCGGAGGGCCGGTCGTTGCACGGGAACCAGGACGGCGCGCCGACCGGCTGGCTCGCCACCAGCGCGCCCTCGGTCAGCTCCTCCCAGCCCAGGCCGCCCCACGGGCTGCGCACCGGACGGGGGTTGCCGGTGTAGTGCACCTCGACGGTGAACGCCGCGCCCGGCGCGAGCGCCTTGGCCGGGCGGATCCGCAGCTTGCCGCCGCGGTGGGTGTACCGGGCGGCCCGGCCGTCGACCAGCACCCGTCCGATCCGGAACTCGGCCAGGTCGAGCGCGAACTCGGCCAGCGCCGCGTCCGCCACCGCGCTCAGCCGGGCCGAGCCGGCCAGCCGGTTGGGCCCGGGCCGGTAGTCCAGCGCCAGCTCGTAGCGGTGCACCCGGAAGCGATGGTCGCCGCTGTTCGGGAAGTACGGGTCCGGGGCACCGGCGGCCGCGGGGACGTGCTTGGGCTTCACGGGGACGTGCGCTTCCTGCGGGCCGGGACGGGGGGACGGGGAGGTGGTCACGACGTGGTCTGCCACGCCTCGATCGGGTTGCCCAGCCACCGCGTGTCGGCGGGGACGGACTCGGCGCGCATCACCAGCGAGGCCGGGCCCAGCGTGCTGCGCGCGCCCACCGTGCTGCCGGGCAGCACGATGCCGCCCGGGCCCAGGGTGGCGCCCTCGCGGAGGACCACAGTATCCATCCGCATGATCCGGTCGTGGAAGAGGTGCGTCTGCACCACGCAGCCCCGGTTGACGGTGACCCCGTCGCCGAGGGTGACCAGGTCCGCCTCCGGCAGCCAGTAGCTCTCGCACCAGACCCCGTGCCCGACGTGCGCGCCGAGCGAGCGCAGCCACAGGTTGAGCACCGGGGTGCCCGGCACCGCGCCGACCAGCCACGGCACCGCCAGCATCTCCACGAAGGTGTCCGCCAGCTCGTTGCGCCACACGAAGCCGCTCCACAGCGGGTGCTCCACCGCCCGGAACCGGCCGACCAGCAGCCACTTGGCCGCCACCGCGACCAGGCAGGCCACCACGCCGGACCCCAGCAGCACCAGGCCCGACAGCAGCGCGGCGGTCAGCGGCGAGCCGGCCGCCAGCCAGGACAGTGCCGCCACGGTCAGCAGGCCCAGCGCCCCCGAGGCCAGCACCGGCAGCAGCCGGCCGAGTTCGACCAGGCCGCGCGCCCACAGCAGCCGGGCCGGCGGCTCGTAGGTCAGGCTCTGGTCGGCCTGGTCCGCCGAACGCGGCAGCCGCATCGGCGGCATGCCCAGGTACGAGCCGCCCTTCTTGGCCTTCGCCGGCGTCGCCGACAGCACGCCCACCAGGCCCCGCTTGGGCACCGCGCGGCCCGGCGCGGTCATCCCCGAGTTCCCGAGGAAGGCCCGCTCACCGACCTTCGCCTCGCCGAGGCGCATCCAGCCGCCGCCCAGCTCGTAGGGCGCGATCAGGGTGTCGTCGGCCAGGAACGCGCCGTCCCCGACGGTGGTCAGGCTGGGCAGCGCCAGCACCGTGGACACCTCGGCGCCCCGGCCGACCCGCATCCCCAGCGCCCGCAGCCACAGCGGGGTGACCAGCCCGGCGTACAGCGGGAACAGCACCTCCCGGGCCCGGTCCATCAGCTGGGTGACGGTCCACGCCTGCCAGCTGACCCGGCCCTGCAGCGGGTGCACTCCGGGCACCAGGCCGAGGCTCAGCAGCCGGACCAGCGCCACCAGCTGCGCCGCGTACACCGCGCCGTACGCCAGGGTGGCGGGCAGCAGGCCGAGCAGCGCGCCGCCGAGTGCCGGGCCGAGGCCCGCGCCCTGGTCGACGAAGCGGGAGAGCACGGCCAGCGCGGCCACGGCGGGCGCCACCGGGAGCAGACCGATCACGGCGTCGCTGGCCCCGTACAGCGCGGCCCAGGCGGGCCGACGGACCGGAGGCTCCTCGGGCCAGGACCACTCGGCCCGGCCCAGCTTGACGGCGGGCGCACCGCCCCAGCGCTGTCCGGTCGGTACGTGGCCGGTGACGCTGGAGCCGGGCAGCACCTGGGCGCGCTTGCCGACCCGGGCACCGGGCAGCAACGTCGAACGGGTGCCGACCACCGCATCGGCGCCGACCTTGACCTGGCCGACCTCCAGCCGGTCGCCGTCCAGCCAGTAGCCGCACAGGTCGACCTCGGCCTCGACGGCGCAGCCCCGGCCCAGCTTGAGCATCCCGGTGACCGGCGGCAGCGAGTGCAGGTCCACCTCGCGGGAGACCTTGGCGCCCAGCACGCGGGCGTAGGGGACCAGCCAGGCACCGGACAGCCCGGTCGCGCCGCTCAGCTCGGCGAGCCGCTCGGCCGCCCACAGCCGCAGGTGCACGGCACCGCCGCGCGGGTAGCTGCCGGGGCGCAGGCCGCGCAGCAGCAGCCGGGCGCCACCGGCCCCGATCGCGAGCCGGCCCGGGGCGCTGTACAGCACGAGTGCGCCCGCGCCGACCCACCACCACGAGGCGGTGGGCGCCCACGGGTAGTCGCCGAGGTGGGTGAGCAGGTTCCCGGCGGCCAGCAGGGCGACCGTCCAGCGCAGGCCGACCACGGTGAACAGCGGGACCAGCAGGAGCAGCTGGAGCAGCTTGGCCCTGGTCGGCACCAGGGTGACGGTCCGGGCCTCGGCGCTCTCGCCGGCGGTGCGCTCCAGATGCCGGGCGAGCTTGCGCAGCGTCGGGTGCTGGTAGATGTCCAGCACGGCCGCGCTCGGGTAGCGGGTGCGCAGCAGGGTGGTCAGCCGCGCGGCGGCCAGGCTGCCGCCGCCGATCGCGAAGAAGTCGTCGCGCGGGCCGCCGACCCGGACGCCGAGGATCTCCGACCACTGCTCGGCGAGCCACGCCTCGGTGCCGTACAGCTCCTCGCTCGGGCCGGCGGCCTCCAGCTCGGGCAGCGGCCAGGGCAGGGCGTTGCGGTCGACCTTGCCGGAGGTCCGGGTGGGCAGGGTCTCGACGGTCGCCAGCAGCGGGACGAGGGCGGCCGGCAGCTCCGCGCGCAGCCGTTCGACGGCCTGCTCGCGGTCGAAGCCGTCCTGGACCACCAGGTAGCCGACCAGCAGCTGGTTGCCGCCGCGCGCCGTCCGCACGGCGGCCGCCGCGCCCGCCACGCCCGGCAGGGCCTGGAGGGCCGCGTCGACCTCGCCGAGCTCGATCCGACGGCCGCCCAGCTTGATCTGCTCGTCGGTGCGGCCCAGGAACAGCAGGCCGGCCGGGTCGGCCTGGACCAGGTCGCCGCTGCGGTAGGCGCGCTCCCAGCCCAGCGAGGGCAGCGGGGCGTACTTCTCGGCGTCCTTCTCCGGGTCGAGGTAGCGGGCCAGGCCCACCCCGCCGATCACCAGCTGCCCGGTGCCGCCGGGGGCGACCGGCACGCCGGCCTCGTCCACCACGGCGAGGTCCCAGCCGTCCAGCGGCAGCCCGATCCGCACCGGGCCCTCGCCGGTCAGCAGGGCGGCGCAGGCGACCACGGTGGCCTCGGTGGGGCCGTAGGTGTTCCACACCTCGCGGCCCTCGGTGACCAGGCGCTGCACCAGCTCGGGCGGGCAGGCCTCGCCGCCGAAGATCAGCAGCCGTACCTCGTTGAGCGCCTCGGCCGGCCACAGCGCGGCCAGGGTCGGGACGGTGGAGACCACGGTGATTTCCTGCTCGGCCAGCCAGGGGCCGAGGTCGGCGCCGCTGCGTACCTGGGAGCGGGGGACCGGCACCAGGCAGGCGCCGTGCCGCCAGGCCAGCCACATCTCCTCGCAGGAGGCGTCGAAGGCCACCGAGAGGCCGGCCATCACCCGGTCGCCGGGGCCGATCGGCTCCTCCTGGAGGAAGAGCGCGGCCTCGGCGTCCACGAAGGCGGCGGCGTTGTGGTGGCTGACGGCCACGCCCTTGGGCTTGCCGGTCGACCCGGAGGTGAAGATGATCCAGGCGTCGTCGGCCGGGGTGGGGCGGCGGTCCAGGGCGGGCGCCCGCTCGGTGGCGGTCGCCAGGTCGCGCCCGGCGCCGAGCACGGCGGCGACGGCGGCCTCGCCGAAGACCAGCTCGGCGCGCTCGTCCGGGTCCTCGGCGTCCACCGGGACGTAGGCGGCCCCGGCGGCGAGCACCGCGAGGATCGAGACGTACAGGTCGTTGGTGCCCGAGGGCACGCGCACGCCGACCCGGTCGCCCGGGCCGATCCCGGCGGCGGCCAGCCGGCGGCGCAGCTGCTCGACCTCGGCGGCCAGCGCGCGGTAGCTGAGCACGGTCTGCCCGTCGTCCAGGGCGGGCTCGTGGGGGTGGGCGCGCACGGTGGCGTCCAGCACGTCGACCAGGGTGCGCGGGGCGGCGGCCGGGCGGCCGGGGAACAGGGCGCGCGCCGGGTCGGCCGGTGGCGCCGGCCCCACTTTCGCCGGCGCTCCCTGCGCGGGCCCGGCCTGCGGCGTCGGCTCCTGTGGCGGCGTGGCGTACTGCTCCGGGTGGCTCGGTTCAGCTGTCATGGCAGCCGTGCGCTCCTCGTCCTCGCCCCGTTCCGACCGATGCCCGGCCCCTGGGGCGGTGGGAGCACCGCCTGACCGGGTGATCCCACTCCGGGGCCGGAGCGGACAACCCGACCGATGCTAGCCCCGTGGCTGCGACCCGGCAGGAGCGGACACTCGGCCCAACTGGCGCCGGAATGGCTGAATCTGACGAAACATCATCCAAGAACTGAGGCCTCTTTTCACTGAAGTGACGAGATGTCAGTCGAATTGACGGATCGTCAGGTCGATTTCTTGATCGTGATCCATGACACAGTGAATGCTGCTCCCTTCGGGTGGCGGGCCGGGTTCTCCGGGCCGGTCCTGCCGGTCCGGGCCCGGCCCGCCGTGCTGCCCGCCGGTCAGCGGAACCGGTGCAGGTTCTCGCCGAGGAAGGCCTCCAGGGTGCGCGGAGCGCGTCCGGCGAGGCGGAGGAAGGTGTCGTCGGGCGTCTCCTTGCGGACCACCGCGAGCTGCTGGATCTCCACCACGTGGGTGGCCAGCCAGTCCGGCATCCCGGCCCGGCCGACCAGGTGGGCGTGCAGCTCGGACGGGCTCAGGTCGAGGTAGCGGATCGGCCGGCCGAGCAGCTCGCCCAGCAGCGCGGTGAGCTCCGGGTAGCTGTAGGCCCGTCCGCCGGTGAGCGGGTAGGTGCCGCCGGCGAGCTCGGGGCGGGTGAGCACCTCGGCCGCGGCGTCCCCGATGTCCCGGACGTCCACGTAGTTGCACCGGGCCTGCCCCAGTGCGCCGTGCACCACTCCGGCGGCGGCGATGCCGGGCGCCAGGAGCAGCAGTTTCTGCATGAACGCGTAGGGCCGCAGGACGGTGGTGGTGATGCCGGAGGAGCGCAGCCGCTCCTCGATCAGGTGGTGGCCGCGGGAGACGGCGACGGGGGAGTCCGGCTCGGCGGCGGGCGCGGAGACCTTGACGATGTGCTCCATGCCGCAGTCGACCGCCGCCTCGATCGCGTTCAGCTCGTACCGGACCTGCTGCGGGCTGTTGGCCATGGTGAGGAAGAGCTGGTGTGCGCCGCGGAAGGCCGCGCGCAGGGAGGCCGGATCGGCGGCGTCGGCCGGGAGGACGGCGGTGCGGGCGAGCGTGCGCTCGTCGAGCGCGGCGGTCAGTCGGGCGGGGTCGCGGCTGAGGGCGCGGCTCGGTGCGCCGAGGGCGGCGAGGCTGCGAAGGGTCGCGCCGCCGGTGGCGCCTCCGGCGCCCATGATGACGATCATGACGTCTGCCTTTCGGGTCGGGATGCGGTGGGGAGTCGGTGCTGCGGGGTGCGGGTCGGGCGGCTGCCGCGCCAGCGCCAGGTGGTGATGGTGGCGGCGATCGCCGAGGAGACCGGTAGGTCGACCGGCAGTCGGTGCGGCCACGGGCTGTCGGCGAGGGCCGGGACCTGCGGCAGCCAGCGGGCGGCGGCCAGGCCGACGGCCAGGCCGAGTGCGGCGGCGGCCAGACCGAGTGCGGCAGCCGCGAGCGGGCGCGGGGTGCGGGCGGGGCGCGTGCGGACGGGGCGGCGGCGCAGCACGGCGCCGAGTGCGGCGGCCACCAGGGCGGAGGTGCCGCCGATGGTGGTGAGCGCGGCGGCCACCAGCTGCGGCTGGCCGGTGGCGGCCCCGCCGGCCCCGGCCGTGGCTGCGGGCATGACGTAGGCGACCAGGACCTCGCGCCACAGGACGAAGGGCGGGGGAGCGCCGGAGACCTTCTTGCTCATGGGTCGGACTTCCTTCCGTTGTGCTTAGGTACCTAAGTATTTGTGCTTAGGTACCTAACTATTGGGGCTGAGGGGAGGCGGGCCGCCGGACGGCGGCCCGCCTGGGTGCGGATCAGTCCTCGGTGAGCGCGTCCATGCCCGCGACCACCCGGGCCAGCAGGTCCAGGAAGGTGGTGCGCTCCTCGGGGGAGAGGCCCCCGACCAGGGCCTGCATCCGGGTGAAGTGCTCGGGTGCCAGTTCCCGCAGCCTGTCGGCGCCCCGTGCGGTGAGGATGACCACGTTGCCGCGGCCGTCCTCGGTGGACGGCCGACGGGCCACCAGGCCCTCCCGCTCCAGGCCGTCGACCAGGCCGGTCACGGTCGCCCGGGAGACGCCGAGACTCGTCGCGAGCTGGGAGGGGGACTTCTCGCCGCCGTGGTCCTCCAGGTCCGCCAGCAGTCGGTAGCGGCCGGTGGAGAGGCCGAAACGGCCGAAGTGCACCTCGCCGGCCTGGCCGAGCCGGGCGCCCGCCGCCATCAGCCGGGCCGCGACCAGGATCGCCTGCGGGTCGGCCGTGAGGCCGTAGCGGGCGATCTGGCGGCGGGCCTGGTCGAGGCTGGGGGCGGTGGGGCCGATCACGGGCTGCTGGGTCACGAGAAGTAATATGGCGCCTAACCTGATTCCCGGTCAAGCGGGGCCTCGGGTTGTTGCCCAGGCGGCACGGGGAGCGATCCGGGGCGGCGTCCAGTCGGCGTGCCGCAGGACGGTCCGGACCATCGCGCCGGGCGGGGTGAGCCGGACCGCGGCATTGCGCAGGCCGACCGCCAGCGGGTGCGCGAGCTGCTGGCCCATCCGGCCGGCCCGGCGGGCGTCGCGGGCCACGGTCTGGCTGCGCGGGCGGCGGGCCGCGTCGTAGTGGGCGAGCGCGCCCTCGACCGTCCGGGCCTCGGCGAGCGCCGCCGCGAGGGTCACCGCGTCCTCCAGCGCCTGGCAGGCGCCCTGGCCGAGGTGGGGCGTCATGGCGTGCGCCGCGTCGCCGAGCAGCGCGATCCGGCCCGAGACGTACGACGGCAGCGGGGTGGCCAGCGCGTTGACATCGTGGTGCAGTACCGCCTCCGGCCGGGTCGCGGCCAGCAGTGAGGGGATCGGCTCGTGCCAGCGGGCGAAGCGGCGGCGGACCTCGGTCAGGGGGTCCCGGTAGCGGATTCCGGCCGGGGCGTTCAGGACGGCGTGCCACTCGGCGGTGCCGTCCGGGAAGACGATGTGGCCGAACTCGGCGCCGTGGCCCCAGGTCAGCTCGAAGTCGGCCTCAAGCCCGTCGACCGGGTGCTCGGTGATCGCCCGCAGCACCGTCGAGCCGCTGTAGGCCGGCCCGGGGTGCGCCGGGAAGAGGCGGCGCCGGAGGCGGCTGTTGATGCCGTCGGCCGCCACCAGCAGGTCGGCTTCCAGGGTGGTGCCGTCGAAGCCGGCCCGGACCCGGAACGGCTGGGTGGTGTCCAGCTCGGTGACCTCGGCGCCGATGACGAGGGACTCGGTGGGCAGCGCCTCGCGCAGGATGCGGTGCAGGGTCGCGCGGGGTATGCCGACGATCGGGGCGCCCAGTTCGCGTTCCAGTGCGGCCCCGTCCATCGTGGCGAGCCGGCGCCCGTCCGGCGTCCGGGTCCCGCCGGTGTACTGGCGGCGCGCGGCCGCCTCGACCGCCTCGCCGACGCCGAGGGCGGCGAGCGCGCGCATCCCGTTGGCGGCCAGTGAGATGCCGGCGCCCGCATCGTCCAGGACGGCCGCCCGCTCGACCACGGTCACGTCCCACCCCGCCAGCCGGAGCCCGATCGCGGCCGCCAGCCCGCCGATCCCACCTCCGACCACCACCGCGCTGTTGCCGCTCATGCCCGGTCCTTCCCGTGTCGCCACGCTGTTTTCTACAGCTGTAGAAGGAGCGTACTACGAGGCTTTCGACCGACGGACGGGGGTGGCGCGGGTCCGCCTGGACGGTGGGATGGCGGCGACCGGTGGCCGGCCCGGACGGAGCGGGTGCGTGGTGGGGTGGCGCGGGCCCGGTAGAAAGGGGGGATGCGGCGAAACGAGGATCGGAAGCGGGACGATGCGGGGCGGCCGGACCGGCGGACGGTGCTGGCGGACGCCGCGATCGGGGTGCTCGCGGACCTCGGCGTGCGAGGACTGACCCACCGTGCGGTCGACGCGGCGGCGGGGCTGCCGGTCGGGACCACCTCGGCCTACCTGAGGACCAGGCAGGCTCTGCTCACCGCGCTGGTGCGGCGGCTGGTGGAGCTGGACCAGGGCGAGCTGCACGCCATGGGGGAGCAGGTGCCGGTCCGTTCGGCCGTGGAACTGGCCGACGGAATCGGCGCGTTGATGCGGCGGCGGCTGACCGGCGACGGGCGGCGGCGCTCGCTCGCCCGGTATGCCTGCGCGGTGGAGAGCGTGCGCGATCCCGAGCTGCGCGAGATCCTCGTCCCGCGGGAGAACGCCGGGCGCGCCGCCGTCCGCGCGTTCCTCGCGGCCCAGGGGGTACCCGACCCCGACGGACGGACGGCCACGCTGCTGGCCTGCATCGACGGTCTGGTCTTCGAGCACCTGGTGGGCGGCGGGGAGCCCGCGGCCGACGCGATCCAGGGGCTGGTGGCGGCCGCCCTGCGCGGGGCGGCCGCCGACTGAGGCGTGTCCGACCCGGCCTGCGCGAGCCGGACCCCGTCCGCGCCGGGCTCCGCCGACCCGGACGGCCTACGGCGGGTTGGTGCTTTCGATTGATGAGGCATCAGGTCAATCAACCGTCAAGTTGGTTCATTCACAGAATGTTCTGCGATCCGCGGTACGTCGAGCGGATGATTTCCGCTGCTCCCAGGTCTTCACAGAGAGATCTCCGGCTGACAGGCTGGGGCCGCCCTTTCAGTACGGAGGAGGTTCCTTGTCCCGCATATCCACGTTGGCCGGAGCAGTCACCTGCGCCCTCGCGCTTGTCACCGGCACCGCCGTCGCCGCGTCGGCGGCGCCCTTCGACCAGGCCCCGGGCCTGACCGAGGCGAAGGTCGACCCCGTCGCCTGGACGCCGTGCAACCCCGACCCGAGCAAGCCGGACCCCGGTATCTATGACTGTGCCGTCTACCCCGTGCCGCTGGACTACGACAACCCGTCGGGCGAGAAGATCGGCATCGCCATGATGCGGCGGCGGGCGAGCGACCCGTCGAAGCGGATCGGCTCACTGTTCCTCAACCCCGGCGGCCCGGGCGGCAGCGGCTACATGTGGGCGACCACCTCCCGCTTCGGTACCGAGGTGCAGTCCAGGTTCGACCTGGTCGGCTTCGACCCGCGCGGCGTGGCCCGGAGCAACCCGCTCAAGTGCTTCAAGACCCAGGAGGACGCCGACGCGGTCAACAACCGCATGGTCGGCGTGCCGGTCACCAAGGCCGAGATCAACGAGACGCTGGACGCGGACCAGGACTACAGCGACGCGTGCAGCAAGAACGCCGGCCCGCTGATCGAGCACATGTCGACCATCAACGTGGTGCGCGACCTCGACCGGATGCGCCGTGCCGTCGGTGACTCCCAGCTCACCTTCGCCGGCTTCTCCTACGGCACCCTGATCGGTTCGACGTACGCCAACATGTACCCGAACAAGGTCCGCGCGATCATCGTCGACGGCAACGTCGACCCGAACCTGCGCCTGCACAACGGCATGGAGTACGACCGCCAGCGGGCGAACGGCTTCGAGCTGGCCCTGGACGAGTTCCTGAAGCGCTGCCAGGCCGCCGGCGCCCCGCGCTGCGCCTTCGGCGAGGGCGACACCCGGGCCAAGTTCGACCAGCTCCGCGACCACCTGCGGACCAGCCCGATCACGCTGCCGAACGGCTCCCAGGTGACCCTGAGCAGCTTCACCGGCGAGGTGGCCAGCGCCCTGTACTCGCAGGCCAAGCTGGCCCCGCTGGCCAAGTCGCTCCAGGCGACCTACCAGGTGTTCCAGAAGCCGAACGCGACCGCCCTGCTGGCCCCGCAGGCGAACGTCGCGGACGAGGACGCCACCCTGCTCTCGGTGAACGTCCCGCGGGCGGCGCTGCGGGAGGCCCCGGTCGACTCCGAGTACACCGCGGACGACTCCTACCTGGCCGTCAACTGCCAGGACAAGCCGTACCCCTCCAACGACCGGGTGTTCGCGACCGCGGCCAAGGTCTGGGAGAAGGAGGCGCCGACCTTCGGCCGCTACCAGGCCTTCGACGCGCCGGCGTGCGCGAGCTGGCCGGCCCCGGCCCGGGACGCCGAGCGCTTCTCCGGCCCGTGGAACAAGAAGACCTCCAACACCGTGATGGTGATCGGCAACCTCTACGACCCGGCCACCCAGTACAAGTTCGCCCAGCGGATGCAGCAGGAGCTGGGCAACGCCGTGCTGGTCAGCGTCGACTCGATCGAGCACTGCGCCGTGGGCCGCAGCAAGGCGCTGAACCAGATGGTCACCCGCTACCTGGTGGACGGCACCGCGCCGCAGCCCGGCCAGCTGCTGAAGCCGGACGCGGAGATCTTCCCGGCGGTCTGACGGAACGGCCCCCGGTGACCCGGGGGAGAAGGTGACGGTCGTGGTGGTCGGCGGTGCTGCCGGCCACCACGACCGTGCTTTCCGGGCGAGTTCCCGCAAGACCGGGAAGTCCCGGAGAATGCGGCAGCGGATCGTCATCGAACCTCCGGCGGAGCGGATTCCTGCGAGTTGTCGGCGACCGTAGCTCATGCCACTGACAATGGAGTTCCGGTGAGGCGATGAAGGTCACGGCGGTGATGAATCACCGAAAATGACGTACTGCCGCGCATTCATTCATCGATTCCCAGGCCTGGGATGCCGAGGGGGCGGACCGCTCGGACACGGTGCTCCGGATCGACTCCTGCGGCTGCCGGATCAACACCCGCCGCCCCGAGGAGACGACGGACGGCGCCTGCGCCGACCACCCGGACGCCGACCCGGGCGCCGCCGACCGGTCCGACCCGGCCTGTCCACGCCTCCACGCCCGACCGATCATCCCGGCGAAGGGCTGAGCGCGGGCATGGCGAAGGCGTGGGGACGCACCCCGCATCCCCACGCCTGTGGCCCAGCCCCGTGGCCGCGACCCGCCCGGAACCCCGCCCGGTACCTGCCTCGCTACGCCGCCCGCTCCGCCTCCTCCTCGATGATCCGCCCGTCCCGGACCTCGATCACGCGGTCGGCGAGCTCCATCAGCGTCGGGTCGTGCGTGGCGACCAGCACCGTGACGCCCTCGCTGCGCACCACCGCGCGCAGCAGCTCCATGATCGAGCGTCCGGTCTCCGAGTCCAGCTGACCGGTCGGCTCGTCGGCGATGATCAGGCTGGGCTCGTTGGCCAGCGCGCGGGCGATGGCGACGCGCTGCTGCTGCCCGCCGGAGAGCTCGCCGGGGCGCTGGTTGGCGTGGTCGGCCAGGCCGACCAGGGCGAGCAGGGTGTGCGCGCGCTCCTCGCGTTCGGCTGCCGGGGCCTTGCGCAGCCGCATGGGCACGCCGACGTTCTCGGCGGCGGTGAGCATCGGGATCAGCCCGAAGGACTGGAAGACGAAGCCGATCCGCTCCCGCCGCAGGGCGAGCCGGCCGTCCTCGTCCAGCCCGGCGAGGTCGATGCCGTCCAGCGCGATGCTGCCGCCGGTCGGCGTGTCCAGGCCGCCGACCAGGTTGAGCAGGGTGGTCTTGCCGGAGCCGGACCGGCCCTTGAGCGCGGTGAGTTCGCCGCGGCCGACGGTGAACGAGACGCCTCGTAGGGCGTGCACGGCCCGCTCGCCGGTGCCGAAGCTCCGGCGGAGGTCGGTCACGGCCACCATCGGCCGGGTGGTGGTGTCGGCGGCGATGGCGGCCTGGTGCTGCGTCATGCGACGTCCCCCCTGTGGGCGTGGCAACCCGGTTCCGTCCGGGTTCTGTCGGGTTCTGCGGATATGGCTGCTCCGGTGGTTCGCGCTCCCGGGCGGGAATCCGAGGTGACGGTGTCCCGGGCCAACTGGACGCGCTGAGGCCGGAGTTGTGAAATGTGCATGGCATTCAAGCGGGGGCATCCCTGGCCGGGATGCTACCAATGAAAGGAATTTGCTCACTGCTTACTTGATTCGCGCAAGTCCCTTCCGTTTCTGGATCGAATCTGACAGCATCGTCCGCTATCCGGCGACCGATTGCCGGTGATCAATGCGCCGGCGTGCTTGCGATGTGTCCACCTATGGCCGATTTGTACTCGGATCGGATCGATGAGCGGGGCTCGGGGATGCAGCCGGGGACATGAATCCGGGGGAGGAACTTGATGCTCGGCTTCGTCGTGCGCCGACTGCGCGGGCGAGTGCCGCTGGCTGCCGCCGTCCTGTTCGCGGTGCTGATCACCACGTCCGTGCTGACCGCCTTGGTGGCCTTCAACAGCAGTGTCGGCGAGGCCGGCCTGCGGCAGGCGCTCCAAGGGCCCGGTCACGCCCGGACCGCCGTGGTGGTGACCGGCGAGCACGGGCTCGACCAGCGGACGAAGGACGAGGGGGCACTCGCCGCGTACCGGCAGAAGCTCTTCGGTGACCTGCCCGTGCACACCGACAGCGTGATGCGCAGCCGCTCCTACGGCCTGCCGGGCTCCGGCGCCGCAGCGAACGGCGACGCAGTGAGCGCAAGCGGCTCCGCCCCTGCGGGCAGCGCCCCCGCT
This sequence comes from Kitasatospora sp. NPDC093102, assembly GCF_040683915.1. Classification (NCBI taxonomy): domain Bacteria; kingdom Bacillati; phylum Actinomycetota; class Actinomycetes; order Kitasatosporales; family Streptomycetaceae; genus Kitasatospora; species Kitasatospora sp. NPDC093102. The sequence continues at coordinate 28,261 of NZ_JBFBFA010000005.1, forward strand.
CCCGCGGGCCAGGGCCCCGGCGCCCAGTCGGACCTGACGGTCCTCGCCGACCTCGACCGCGGCCGGGTCCAACTGCTGGCCGGCGCCTGGCCGGGCGCCGCCGGGCCGGTCCGGTCCGCCGCCCCGGAGGTCGCCGTTCCGCAGAGCCTGCTGCGCCGGCTCGGCCTGACCGAGCAGGCCCTGCCCGCCGAGGTCCGGCTCGTCGACCGGGTCGACAGCACGCCGTTGACCGTCCGGATCACGGGCGTCTACCGGGCCACCGACCCGACCGCCCCGTACTGGCGGATCGACCCGGTCGGCGGCCGCGAGATCGAGGTCGGCGGCTTCACCACCTTCGGCCCGATGATGGTCGACCAGAGCGCCTTCACCGCGGCCGGCCTGGTCCTGGGCGGTCGCGGCTGGTCGCTGGACGCCGACTTCTCCGGCGCCGACCGGGCAGCCGTGCAGGCCGCCGGCGACCGTGCCGAGCGGCTCTCCAGTGAGCTGAAGACCACCGCCTCGCTCAGCGCGAAGACCGAACTGCCGGACATCATGCGCGAGTTGTCCGACAGCATGGTGGTCGCCCGGTCCACCCTGCTGATCGGCGCCCTCCAGCTGGCGGTGCTCGCCGCAGCGGCCCTGCTGCTGGTCGTCCACCTGATCGCCGCACGGCAGGAGTCCGAGAACGAGATGCTCGCCGCGCGCGGTGCCTCGGCTGTCAGACTCGGATCCTTCACCGCCCTGGAGACGCTGCTGCTGGCCCTGCCCGCCGCGGTGTTCGCCCCGCTGCTGACCCCCTTCCTGGTCCGCGCGCTGGCCGGCCTCGGCAGTTCCCACCGGGTCGCCCTGGAGACCGGCATCAGCTGGACGCTCTGGCCGGTGGCCGTGGTCTGCGCGTTCGCCTGCATCGTGCTGGCCACCGTGCCGAGCGTGGTGCGCGGCGTCGGTGCCGCCCTGCGTCGCCGGGCCGGTCGCCGGCAGGCCCTGGTCTCCGGCGTCGCCCGCAACGGCGGCGACCTCGCCGTGCTCGCCCTGGCCGCGCTCGCCTACCAGCAGCTCGACCAGTACGGCGGCGGGCTGTCCGCCGACTCCACCGGCCGCCTCGACGTGGACCTGCTGCTGGTCGCCACCCCGACGCTCGCCCTGTGCGCCGGCACCCTGGTGGTGCTGCGGCTGCTCCCGCTCGTCGCCCGGCTCGGTGCCCGCGCGGCGGCCCGGGGCCGCGGCCTCGGCCCCGCCATGGTCGGCTGGCAGCTGGCCCGCCGCCCCGGCCGCGCCACCGGACCCGTGCTGCTGCTCGTCATGGCCGTGGCCACCGGCGTCCTGGCGCTCGGCCAGCAGGCCACCTGGACCGCCTCCCAGCGCGACCAGGCCGCCTTCGCCACGGCCGGCGGTCTGCGCATCTCCGGCTCGCACAACGCCCTGATGGGTCAGGGCGGCCGCTACGGCGCTCTGCCCGGCGGCGACCGGCTGGTCCCGGTGGTACGCGACGAACAGTCGTTGCCGAGCGGCAGGAGCCAGCTGCTGGCCGTGGACGCCGCCGCCTTCGCCGACCGCGTCCCCGTCCGCTCCGACCTGCTCGACGGCAGAACCGGTGCGGAGGTCTTCGGCACGCTCGCCGCGCCCGCCCCGGCCGGCATCCCGCTGCCCGGCAGCCCGCTGCGGATCGACGCCGACATCGCGGTGCGTCAGCAGGACCAGGCGCTCTGGTGGTCCAGGAGCAGCCAGGTCCACCCCCAAGTCCGGCTGCTGCTGCGCGACCGGTTCGGCCTGGTCCACAAGGTCCTGTTCGGCGACCTCCCGCTGAACGGCCAGGTCCGCTCCTCGATCCCGCTCGGCGCGCTGGTCGACGCCCCGGTGGGCTCGGTCGCCGCTCCGCTGACCGTGGTCGGCGCGACCGTCGACTTCGGCGATCGCAGCGAGGGCGAGGTCACCGTACGGAACCTGGCCGTCTCCGACACCGCGGGGGGACCGGCCACCACCGTTCCGGTGCCGACCGGTGCCGGCTGGAGCCTCAAGCCCCCGACGGTCCGCGGCGGCACGGACAGCTCACCGGTGGCCGCGCTCGCCTCCGAAACGGCCGGCGCCGACGCGCTGTTCACGGTCCGCTACCGCCCCGCCGGCGGCATCGGCGACCCGGTGCGCGCCGTGCTGAGCCCGACCGGGACGCCCGTTCCGGCCACCGTCGACGGCGTCGCCACCCGCGACTACCTGAAGGCCGTCGGAGCGTCGGTCGGGGACACCGTCCGGGTGCCGTTCGGCGGGGTCGTCGTCCCGGTCAAGGTGACCGGCGTGGTCGAGGCCGTACCGGTGGTCGGCCGACAGGCCCTGGTGATGGACCTCGGCACCGTCGCCCGGGTGCTGGCGGTCCAGGACCGAGACCTGCCCACCCGCACGGAGTGGTGGCTGCCCACCGCCGGGCCGGGCGACCGCGCCCCGGCCGAGGCCGCCGCCGCCCTGCGCGGCGCCCCCGGCAGCCAGGACCTCGTGCTCTACGACGAGGTCTCCGAAGGCCTCCTCGGTGACCCGATCGGCGCCGCCCCGCAGAGCGCGCTGATGGCCATCGCGATCGTCACCGCGGTGCTCGCCGCGATCGGCTTCGCCGCCGCCGTGGCCGGTTCCGCCCGCGAACGCTCCCGGGACTCCGCGCTGCTGCTCGCCCTGGGCGCCCCGCGCAAGCAGGTCGCCCGCACCGCCGCCGCCGAGAACGCGCTGCTGGTCGGCCTCGGCGGGATCGTCGGCCTCGCCCTGGGCGCCCTGCTCGTCCGGCTGATCGTGCCCTTCGTGGTGCTGACCCCGGCAGCCCGCCGCCCGGTGCCGGAGGCGCTGGTCGAGCTGCCACTCGGTCAGGCGCTGCTGTTCGCGGCCGCGATCGCCGTCGTTCCGCTGCTGTCGGCCTTCCTGATCGGGCGCCGGCGTCGAGACGTGGCCGCCCGGCTGCGCCACGTGGAGGAGATGTGACCACCAAGGCCGGCACCACCGTGCCCACCCCCACGCCCGGGCCCACCCGTGCCCACCGCCCCGCGCCGTGGGTCCGCACCCGGCTGCGCGCGATGCCGCTGGCCGCGTTGCTCACGGCGGCCCTCGCCCTCGTCACCGTCTTCCTGGCGGCGGCCTTCCCCCGCATCGAGGACCGGGGCGCGGACACCGCGCTCCAGGAGTTCACGCGCAGCCTGGGCGCCAACGTGACCAATCTGGAGTACACCTCCGGGACGACTCGCGACGACGCCGCGGCAAGCCTGGAGGCCACCCAGCAGAAGCTGAGCGAGCGGATCGGACGGGACCTCCCGCTGAACTCGTCGGGTCAGGCCTACGGCACCCGGGTCATGACCGAGCGCGGCATGACCAACCCGGGGTACACGAGGCTCTCCGAAGGGGCCGACCCGGCGATCGGCCTGTTCTACCTGCACGGCCTCGCCGACCGGGCGACGCTGACCGCGGGCACCTGGCCGGGCCCCGCCCCGGCCGACGGCCCGCTGCCGATCGTGCTGAGCCAGAAGGCCGCCGAGGCCGTCAACATCAAGCTCGGTGACGTCATCGAGAGTGGCAGCGACGGACCCGTCCCGCTGCGCAGCACCGTGGTCGGCCTCTACCGGGCCAACGACCCCCAGGACCCGTTCTGGCAGGGAATCGGCTGTCCGACCAGGGCCTGCCTGCGTGTCGAGGGCGACCAGGCGTGGTACCGGACCAGCGGCTTCGTCGACGGCGGCAGCCTGACCGCGCTGGCCGACTGGGGTTCGGGCGGCCAGAACTTCTGGCGGCTGCCCGTCGACGCCGGTTCCCTGCGCGCCGACCGGCTCGACCGGACCCGCGCGCTCCTCGGCTCGTACTCCTCCGGCCCCGGCATGACCGCCCTGGTCGGCTCGACCCACCGGGCCGACCTGCGCGTCAGCTCGCCGATGCCGGACGTCCTCGCCCGGGCCACGGCCCGCTACCAGGCCGCGGCCCCGCTGGGCGCCATCGGGCCGGCCGGCGTCGCCGGCGTCGCGGTCGTGGTGCTGTGCCTGGCCGCAGCGCTCAGCACGGACCGGCGCACGGCCGAGATCAGGCTGCTCCAGGCCCGTGGCGGCTCGCGCAGCGGAGTGCTGTTGCGGCTGCTCGGTGAGGGGGCGGTGACCGTGCTGCCCGCCGCCGTGCTCGGGACGGCCCTCGCGCTGGTGCTGCTGCCCACCCCCCGGTGGGGCGGCCCGGTGCTGCTGGCGCTCGCCGTGACCCTGTTCGCGATCCTGGCCTTCCCGGCCCGGGCCGCCCTGCTCTGGGCGCGCCCGCGGACCGCCGGCGGCTGGCGCCGGGTGATCGGCGAGCTCGCCGTGCTGGCCGTCACGGCCGCGGCGGTGGCCGAGGTCCGCCGCCGTGGCGTCGGCCACCCGGGCGATGGAGTGGACCCGCTGATGGTGGCCGCCCCGCTGCTGCTCGCCGTCTCCGGCGGCCTGCTGCTGGCCCGGATCGAGCCGGTCGTGGTCGGGTGGCTGGCCGCACTCGCCGGCCGCGGCCGCGGACTGGTCGGCTTCCTCGGCCTGGTCCGGGCCGCCCGCGACAACTCGGGCCGCCGCCGGCCCTCCGCGCTGCCGGTGCTCGCCCTGCTGATCGCCGTCACGGCCACCGGCTTCGGCGCCACCGTGCTCGACACGGTGGACCACTCCCGGACGCGTGCCGCGCGCATCGCCACCGGCGGCGACGTGTCCATCACGGTCCCGGCCTACGCCACCCTGCCGGACGACTTCACCAAGGCGGCCGGCGAACTGCCCGGCGTCCGGGCGGCGACCGGGGCCTGGGTCGAGGAGCGGGTCGTCTTCACCGGTGCCGACCGGGCCAACACGGGCGCCGTCCTGGTGGTGGTGGAGCCCGACGCCTATGCGGAGATCTCCCGCACTGTCGGGGTCGGCGGGTTCGACCCGGCCGAGCTGGCCGCCCCGGGTGGCAAGGACAGCCCGGTGCCCGCGCTGTTCAGCCGGAGCCTGGCCCAGCGCCTGGCCGCAGGCGCGCCGCAGGTGAGCACGCCCAGTGGCAGCCAGATGTCCACCGTGGTGGCCGGGATCGTCGACGCCACGCCCGCCCTGCCGGACTCCGGAAGGCCCTTCATCGTGGTGCCGGCCGGCGCCGCGGCGGAGCACCTGCCGGAGCTCAAGCGGGGGACCAGGACGAACAAGTGGTTCGCGGTCGGCGACGTCGACCCGGGCCGGGTCCGGGCCCTGATGCTGGAACGCGGCATCAACAGCGGCAAGCAGCTGACGGGTCTGGCCAAGCTGATCAGCAAGGACGCCGAGGAGGCGGGGCAGACCGCCGGCGGCCTGCCCCCCGGCTACGTGGTCCACAGCAGCCGCGAGATGATCGCCGAGCTGGCCGGCGATCCGGTGCAGCACGCCGCCGGACGTTTGTTCCGGTACGCGGGCTTCGCCGCCGCCGGGTTCGCCCTGCTGGCCGTGCTGCTGACGCTGCTGCGGGCCGCGCCGGACCGTACGGCGGTGCTCGCCCGGCTGCGCACCATGGGCCTGCGGCCCCGGCAGGGCCTGGCGCTGATCGTCGCCGAGGCGCTGCCGCAGACCCTGGCGGCGGCCGTCGGCGGCGGTCTGGTCGCCCTGGCCGCGGTCGCCCTGCTCGGGGGAGCCTTCGACCTCTCGGCGATGGTCGGCGCCCCGGTCGGTGACACCCTGGCCCCCGCGGTGATGCCGGTGCTGCTGCCCACCGCAGGTCTGACCCTGGTGGTCTGCCTCGGTGTGGTGGTGGAGACGCTGGTCGCCGGCCGGCGCCAGATCGCCACCGAACTGCGCGCGGGGGAGCGGCAATGAGGCAGGGAACGACAGCGGCGGACACGCCGGGAGCGGCGTCCGGGAGCGGTGGCCGGGCCGTGACAGCGGCCCGGTCCGCCGGGACAGTGGAGAGCGGTGCGATGAAGCAGGCAGTCGAGACAGGAGACGAGCGGTGATGAGTACTCCCCAGGAGCGGACGGTCGCCGAGGCCCCCAGCCTCCAGGAGCTCCAGCAGCGGGCCCTCGCCGCCGCCTCGCCCAAGGCGCACGACGCGGGGGCGGCCATCGTCTGCGACCGGCTGGTCCGGATCTTCAGCGCGGAGGGGGTCGAGGTCCAGGCCCTCCAAGGACTGGAACTGACCATCCGGCAGGGCGACCTGGTCGCCCTGGTCGGCGCCTCCGGCAGCGGAAAGTCCACCCTGCTCACCATCCTCGCGGGGCTGGACGTGCCGACCGCCGGCACCGCCACCGTGGCCGGCTGCGACCTGCTGGAGATGTCCGTCAAGGAGCGGCTGCGCTACCGGCGCGAGGTGGTCGGTTTCATCTGGCAGCAGACCGCCCGCAACCTGCTGCCCTTCCTCACCGTCGCCGAGAACATCGCCCTGCCGATGCAGTTGCGCGGTCGTCGTTCGGGCGGCGGCGGGGCCAAGCAGCAGGCGGCCCGGGTGGCCGAGCTGACGGAGGCGCTGGAGATCGGCGGGCTCGCCCACCGCAAGCCCGACGAGCTCTCCGGCGGCCAGCAGCAGCGGGTGGCGATCGCCGTGGCGATGGCCAACAACCCGCCGGTGCTGCTCGCCGACGAGCCCACCGGGGAGCTGGACTCGGAGACCGCCGGGGTCATCTTCGAGTCCTTCCGCACCGTCAACCGCGAACTGGGTGCCACCGTCGTGATCGTCACCCACGACCCGATGGTCGCGGGCGAGGTCCGCCGCACGGTCGCGATCCGGGACGGGCGGACCGCCAGCGAGGTGCTGCGCCGCACCGTGACGGACGAGCACGGCGAGGAGTCGGTGAACGAGCGCGAGTACGTGATGCTGGACCGCAGCGGCCGGGTGCAGCTGCCGGTCAAGTTCCTGGAGTCGCTCGGGATGGAGCACCGGGTGGCGGTCGACCTCGCGGCCGACCACATCGAGGTCCGGCCGGACGACCTCGCGGGGCACTGAGCCGGAACGCCCGCTCCGGGAGGCGGCGGCCGTCGCCTCCCGGAGCGGTCAGCCGTCGCCGCCCGTCCGCTGGAAGAGGCCGCTGCCCTCGGCGTCCGCACGGAGGCCGGGCGGCGCCTCCTGCGCGGCGCGCTCGCCGCGGGAGGTGGCGGTGCAGAGGGCGAAGACGATCAGGGCACTGGCCGCCACGGCGAGGATGCCCAGCGCGGTCAGGACGCGTAGCCAGGTCAAGGGAGTGCCTCCTGGGGGACGGTGCGGCCCACACCGGGATGTACGACGCTGCCGGGGATGTATCGGCAGGTCGGGCCGCACGGTCGAGTGCCCACGGACCGTTCTTCCCGCCGGGCGGCGCACGAGAGGTCGCCCGCGTGGGCGCTCGAAGCACTCGTGGGGCGCGTCATGCCCCGTCGCGCGCCCCTGCGGTGGCGGCCGGCCGTCCGGTCCCGCCGACCACCTGGGCCCGCAGGGCGGTGAGGTCCGGCTTCCCGAGGCCGTTCAGCGGGATCGCGGGCAGCAGGAGGAGTGCGTCCGGGGCGCGCCGACCGAGGCCGTGCGTCCGGGCCCAGTGGTGCAGTTGTTCGGCCGTCAGCCGCGAGCCGGGGGTGAGTGCGACGGCGGCGTGCACCCGCTCCAGGCGGTCCGGGCCGGTGGTCGTGAACATCACCGCTTCGCGCACCTCAGGATGCGTGCGCAGCGGCTCCTCGATCTCGCGAGGGAACACATTGTGCCCCTCGATGATCGCCATTGGGTCCCGCCGCCCGGCCACCGTCAGGTAGCCGGCCGTGTCCAGGCTGCCCAGGTCGCCGGTGTGCAGCCAGCCGTCCCGGAGCACCCGCTCGGTCAGTTCCGGGTCGCGCCAGTAGCCGGCCATCGCGGTCGGCGTGCGGACGCAGATCTCCCCGGTCCGGTCCGGCGGCAGCTCGGCGCCGTCCTCGTCCAGGATGCGCAGCTCGGTGTCCGGGTACGGGCGGCCGGCGGTGGTCAGCAGCCGCGGCGCCAGGTGCTCGTCCGGGCCCAGCCGGGCGACCGGCCCGCACTCCGTCAGGCTGTAGGTCTGGTGCAGCACCCGGCCCAGCCGCCGGGTCGCCTCGGCGAGGCGCCGCGGCGAGGGCGCGCAGCCGGTGTAGCCGACCCGGCGCAGGCTGCCGGTGTCGGTCGTGGGCAGCAGCGGGTGGTCCAGCAGCCGGTAGAGCAGGTGCGGCGGCAGGTACGTCCGGGACACCCGGTGCCGCTCGACCGCCGCCAGTACGGCGCCGGCGTCGAATCCGTCCTGCATCACCACCGTGCCGCCCGAGGCCAGCGCGAGGTCCGCCGAGGTGCCGCCGCCGTGGCAGAGCGGAGTGCACAGGAGGAAGACCGAGCCGGACAGCAGTGGTGGGCGCGGCGGCCGGGCGAAGCGGCGCAGCACCCCCTTCGGGCGTCCGGTGGTGCCGCCGGTGAACCGCACCGCCATCACGTCCTCGGGCCGGTAGCGGGGTTCGAGCGGGGCGGGCGAGCAGGACGCGGCGAGGTCCAGCAGGTCCGTGCCGAACCCGCGCGGCGGCGGGCCCAGGGAGAGGAGGACGGCCGAGGGCACGGCCCGCCCGAACCGCTCGGCCGCCGCCGCGCACCGGGCGGGGTCGAAGACCAGCGCGGAGGTCCTGGCGAACTCCGCCAGCGCCACCTGTTCCGCGACCGGCCCGTCCGGGAACGGCATCGCCACCCGGCAGCCCAGCAGGTTCGCGGCCAGGCGCACCAGCAGTGCCTCCGGCCGGTTCCCGGCCAGCACCGTCACCCCGTCCCCGCGCCCGAGCCCGGCCCGCTCCAGCGCACGGGCGGTGCGGTGCACCAGGTCCAGGCACCGCTGCCCGCTCCACGCCTCGTCCCCGTACCGGATCGCCACCCGGGCGGGGTCGCGTGCCAGCCCGTCCAGCACCGACCCGGTGTACGTCGGAGCCGCCTCAGCCATGGCCAGCCCTCCTGTCTGACGGTGCGTCAGCCTAGTGGACGGCCGGTCCCACGGATGCACTGCGGCCGACCGGGGCCCCACCGGCACCGGCGGGCGCCCGGCCGGGGCGAGCAGCCGTCCGGCGTTGTTGTTAGGGTTCCCGGTCGGACGTGAACGGGGGCTCGGGCTGGTGGGCAGCGGGGTGGACGCGGTCGTGGCGCCGTGCGGCGTGGTCGATCTGCGGGGCGAGGCCGGGGCGGGGTTCGTCACCGCCTACCCGGCCGACGCCGTCGTGGTGGTGTCCGGGCTTCCGGGGGCCGGGAAGAGCACGCTGCTGCGGCGCTGGTCCGGGGCCGCAGTCCGGTCCGTGGACCCGCGGACGGTGCACGAGGCCTGCGAGGCGGTGATGCCCGCCGCCCTGCCGTACGCGGTGTACCGGCCCTGGGCCCGGCTGGAGCACTTCCGGCTGCTGCGCTCCTCGGTGCGCGCCGGCGGTCCGCTGCTGGTGCACGACTGCGGCAGCCGCGCCTGGATGCGGCGCTGGCTCGCCCGGGAGGCGGTCCGCCAGGGCCGCGAACTGCACCTGGTGCTGCTCGACGTCGGCGCCGTCACCGCGCTGGACGGTCAGCGGGCCCGTGGCCGGCGCGCCTCCACCCGGGCCTTCGCCCGCCACCGCCGAGGCCTGGAGCGGCTGCTGGCCGCCTTCACCCGGCACGTGCGCTCCGGCGGGCCGATGCCGACGCCGGAGGCCTCGTCCGTGCTGCTGCTGGACTCGGTCTCCCGCTCCCGCGCCCGGACGGTGCGCTTCGGCGCCGCGGGCTGAACCTCGGTCCCAGGCTCGGCGTTCGGCCGCCGCATGCCACCAGCCGGGCGGCGAGGTGCCGGTGACGGTCGCGGACGGCTGCTCGGGATGCAGCCCGAGCGGCCGCAGGGCATCGGCGCGGACCCGGACGTCGAACCAGCCGTGCCAACGGCCGTCCGGGCCGATCCCGCAGAGCAGGTCCCAGCGCACGGCGCCGGCGGCGGCGGGCCTGACCGGCCCGGAAGGCCGCCGGGCCGCCGGTCCCCCCGGGCGGCGAGTGGGCACCGGCCCGGGGAGCACGGGCGAGAACCGGCCGACCGGGGGCCATGATCGCCAGAACGCTCCCGGCACTGCCAGACTGGGGCCGGCAGAGTCCGTCACGGAGAGAGGTCACACCCCGCATGCCCAGCAGCGCCGTCGTCGAGAACCCGTGGTTCCGCAGGTTCAACCCGTCCGACTCCGCGCCCGCCCGGATCGTGATCTTCCCGCACGCCGGCGGCTCGGCCAGCTACTACCTGGAGTTCGCCAATGCGCTGGCACCGTACGCCGACGTGCTCGCCGTCCAGTACCCCGGCCGGCAGAACCGCATCGGTGAGCCGACGATCGACTCGGTGACCGGGCTCGCCGAGCAGCTCGCCCGTGAACTGCGGGGGTGGGCGGACCGGCCACTCACCTTCTTCGGGCACAGCATGGGCGCGGCCGTCGCCTTCGAAACGGTCCGGCGCTTCGAGCGCGACGGCGTGAAGGGGCCCGATCGGCTGTTCGTCTCGGCCGGCCGCGCGCCCTCGCTGCCCCGGACGACCACGGTCCACCAGCTGCCGGACGACGAACTGCTCGCCGAGATCTCCGCGCTCGGCGGCACGGACGACCGGATCCTCGACATGCCCGGCCTGCGCGAGCTGATCCTGCCGAGCCTGCGGGCCGACTACACGGCCGTCGAGACCTACTGCAGCTCCCCGGACGCGACCGTGTCGCTGCCGATCACCGCCATGGCGGGGGAGGCCGACACGCACGCCACCGTCGACCAGGTCGGCCAGTGGGAGCGGCACACCACCGGCGCCTTCGACCTGCGGGTCTTCCCGGGCGGGCACTTCTACCTGGCCGACCGGACCGGGGCCGTGGTGGAGCTGCTCACCGCGCACCTGCGCGGCTGAGCCGGTCGGGGTGGGCGCCCGGGGCGGCAGCCCACCGGGAGCGCCAACCGGACACCGCGCCGGCCGTCGAACCGATGTGCCCGGATCGGTGACCGGAGCGCTCCCGCTCGACTACTGTGCCTGCTTGACGGGCCATCAGCAGATCACCGGGAGGAAGCCGTGCGCCGGATCGCCGTTGTCGGAGCGGGCCAGGCCGGCCTCCAGCTCGCGCTCGGGCTGGTGGCGGACGGGTACCGGGTGACGCTGGTCGCCGAGCGCACCCCTGAGCAGCTGCGCGGGGGCCGGGTGCTGTCCACCCAGGCGATGTTCGGCCCCGCGCTGCGGATCGAGGCGGCGGCCGGGCTGGACCTCTGGGCGGAGCGGGCGCCGGCCGTCTCCTCGGTGGAGGCGGTGCTGGCGGCGCCCCCGGGCGTGCGGGCCCTGGAGTACACCATGACGCTGGACGAGCCCGCCCAGTCGGTGGACCAGCGGCTCAAGCTGGCCGGCTGGCTGGAGCTGCTGGCCGAGCGCGGCGGCGAGGTCGAGTACCGGACGCTGGACCGTGGCGGGCTGCACGAGCTGGCCCGCCGGCACGAGCTGACCGTGGTCGCGGCCGGGCGCGGCGCCCTGTCCGGGATCTTCGAGCGCGACGCCGTCCGCTCGCCCTTCGACCGGCCGCAGCGGGCGCTGTCCTGCCTGTACGCGCACGGCGTCGGCTCACCGGACCCGGCCGCCGGGCCGAGGGCCCGGATGAACGCCCTGCCCGGTCTCGGCGAGCTGTACCTGCAGCCGGCGCTCACCCTCTCCGGCCCCTGCGACGTCCTGCTCTGGGAGGCGCTGCCCGGCAGCCCGCTGGACGCGTTCGGCGACGCGCCGCCGCCGGACGTCCAACTGGACCGGATCCGTGAACTGTTGGGCGAGTACCTGCCCTGGGAAGCGGAGCTCTGGACGGAGGCCGAGCCGACCGACGCCGGGGCGGGCCTGTTCGGCGCCGTCACCCCGGTGGTCCGACACCCGGTGGCGGAGCTCGGCTCGGGCGTGGACGCCGTCCACGTGCTGGGCCTCGGCGACGCGGTCGTGGTGACCGACCCGATCACGGGGCAGGGCGCCAACAACGCCGCCCGGGCGGCCGAGGCCTACCGCCGGGCCGTCGTCGAGCACGGCGACGCCCCGTACACGGCCGACTGGATGTGCCGCACCGCCGAGCGGTTCTGGCAGCAGCAAGCCCGCCACAGCGTGGAGTTCACGGCTGCGATGCTGACCGTGCCGGACCACCTCCAGGGCGTGTTCGCGGCCGCCGCCGAACACCCGGAGGTCGGCCGCCGGCTCGCCAACACCTACGCCGAGCCGAGCGACCACGCCGCCTGGCTGGCCACCCCCGAGCTGGCCGCCGCCTACCTGGCCTCGGTCGGAGCCTGACGAACCCGCCCGCACTTGCCTCCGGGCGGCCCGCGGGACGACGCTGGAGGGAAGAGGGCAACGGGTGCGGGAGGCGTCGCTCGTGGACGGACGCGAGCCCGCCGGCCGGTCCGCCAGCGGCCACCGGAGCGTGCCGCACACGGCCGACCTGCGGGTAGAGGCCTGGGCGCCGACGGCCGAGGGCTGCATCGGCGAGCTGGTGCACGCCGTCGTCGGCAGCTTCGCCGACCTCGCCGGCGCGCGGATCGTCGGCGAGCGCGGCTGCACCGTCCTCGCGGTGAGCGACCCGGACCTGCTCGCGGGCGTCCTGGAGGAGGTCATCTACCGGATGGACGCCGACGGCGAACTGCCGGTCGCGGTGGCGGTCGGCCCGATCGAGGGCCTGGACGGGGCCCGCCGGGTGACGGTCCGCTTCCGGATGGCGGACGCCGCCACGGCCGCCCTGGTCGGCGCGGTGCCGAAGGCCGTCTCCCTGCACGAGCTGGACCTGAGCGCCGGGCCGGACGGCTGGACCTGCCGGGCCACCGTCGACGTCTGAGCCGCCCGGGCGGGCCGTCCGGACAATCCGCCGGGACGGCTCGTCGGGAGCGGGTGAGCGGAGCGGGGTGAGCGAGGTGGAGATCGCACTGGCCGAGGCGGGCCGGCACCGCTGGCGGATCGAGCCGCGCCCGCCGATGCGGGTGCCCGGCGTGGTGTTCGCGACCAGCGCGCTGCTGCCGCAGGCCGCCGGGGACAAGGCACTGGAGCAGGTGGCGAACGTGGCGACGCTGCCCGGGATCGTCCGGGCCTCCTACGCGATGCCCGACGTGCACTGGGGTTACGGGTTCCCGATCGGCGGGGTCGCCGCCACCGACGTCGAGCGGGGCGGAGTGGTCTCGCCCGGCGGGGTGGGCTTCGACATCTCCTGCGGGGTCCGGCTGCTGGCAGCCGGCGTCAGCCGGGACGAACTCGACCGGGAGCGGATCGGCCGCCTGATGGACCTGCTGGACCGCACCGTTCCGCGCGGCCTGGGCCGGGGCGGCCTGTGGCGGCTGTCCGGACCGGAGGAACTGGACGAACTCCTGCTCGGCGGCGCCCGCTACGCCGTCGAGCACGGCCACGGCGTACCCCGCGACCTGGAACGCTGCGAGGACCGCGGCGTGCTGGCCGGCGCGGCCCCCGGCGAGGTGAGCACCCGGGCCGTCGAGCGCGGGCTGCAGCAGGTCGGCAGCCTCGGCTCCGCCAACCACTTCCTGGAGGTGCAGGCCGTCGACCGGGTGCACGACGCCCGGACCGCCGAGGCCTTCGGACTGCGGCCCGGCCAGGTCTGCGTCATGATCCACTGCGGTTCGCGCGGCCTCGGCCACCAGATCTGCACCGACCACGTCCGCGCCATGGACCGCGAACTGCAGCGCTACCGGATCGAGCTCCCGGACCGCCAGCTCGCCTGCACCCCGGTCGACTCCCCGCGCGGTCACGCCTACCTGGGCGCCATGACCGCCGCCGCCAACTACGGCCGGGCCAACCGGCAGCTGCTCTCCGAGGCGGCCCGCCGCGCCTTCGCCACCGCGCTCGGCGTCGGGCTGGAACTGGTGTACGACGTCTCGCACAACCTCGCCAAGCTGGAGACCCACGAGGTGGACGGCGAACCGCGGACGCTGTGCGTGCACCGCAAGGGCGCCACCCGGGCGCTGCCGCCCGGCGACCCCGACCTGCCCGCCGACCTGGCGGAGGCCGGGCAGCCCGTGCTGGTGCCGGGCACCATGGGCACCGCCTCGTACGTGATGGTCGGCCTGCCCGGCAACGAGGCCTTCCGCTCCGCCTGTCACGGCGCCGGGCGGGTGCTGAGCCGCCACCAGGCGCTGCGCACCGTGCGCGGCGAGCGGCTGAAGAGCGAGCTGGAGGCACAAGGGGTCGCGGTGCGGCCGACGTCCTGGCGGGCGCTGGCCGAGGAGACGCCCGAGGCGTACAAGGACGTCGACGCGGTGGCCGCCGTCACCGAGGCCGTCGGGCTCGCCCGCCAGGTCGCCCGGCTGGTGCCGTTGGGCGTGTGCAAGGGGTGAGCCGCCGTACCGGTCCGGGCGTGTCCCTCGACTCGCCCGGCCGGGCGCGCTTGGATGTCGGACGCATCCGTCGCAGCAGCGCATCCGTCACAGGAGGTGGTCATGCCGGGGAACCCGGAGCCGGCCGTGGACCGCCGCGGCACCGGAGACGGTCCGGTGATCGAACTGCGCTCGCTCACCAAGCGCTACGGCGCCACGGTCGGCATCGAACGGCTGGACGTGTCGGTCGAGGCCGGCGAGGTGTTCGGCCTGCTCGGCCCCAACGGCGCCGGCAAGACCACCACGCTGCGCTGCCTGGTCGGCCTGCTCAGCCCCAGCGACGGGCAGGTGCGGGTGCTCGGCCTGGACCCGGTGGCCGACCACGGCCGGCTCGCCCCCTCGATCGGCTACCTGCCCGGCGAACTGCGGCTCTACCCCGAACTCACCGGGCAGCAGACCCTCGACCTGCTCGCCGCCCTCCAGGGCGCCCCGGTGCCGCGGCAGGGCGAGCTGTGCGAGCGGCTGAAGCTCTCCCGGGCCGACCTGGCCCGACCGGTGGGGGAGTACTCGCGCGGCATGAAGCAGAAGCTCGGGCTCGTCCAGTCGCTCCAGCACCGGCCGCCGGTCGTGGTGCTGGACGAACCGAGCGAGGGGCTCGACCCGCTGGTCCAGGAGACCTTCTACGAACTGCTCGCCGAGGAGACCGCGGCCGGGCGGACCGTCCTGCTCTCCAGCCATGTGCTGCCCGAGGTGCAGCGGACCTGCGGCCGGGTCGCCATCGTCCGCCACGGACGGCTGGTCACCGTCCGCTCGGTGGCCGAACTGCGCCAGGCCCGGGCCCGCCGGGTCCGGCTCGTCCTCGGAGACGGGCGGGGTGCCAGGCCGCTCGGTGCCGCCGAGCGGTGGTCCCCGCGCTGGGACGGTTCACGGGTCGAGCTGCTGGTGCCGCCCGACGAGGTGGTCGCGGCCGTGCGCACCGTGCTCGCCGAACAGGCGGTGGCCGACCTGACGGTGGAGGAGGCGGGCCTGGACGAGGCCTTCCTCGACCTCTACCGGTCCGTCGGGGCCGAGGAGTCCGCCGGAGCCGGGGAGCCCGCCGGAGCCGAGGGCTCCGTCGGGGCCGAGGGGCCCCCGATCGCCGGTCGCCTGCCGGAGCCGGAGGAGCGGCCGTGAAGCCGGGTACCGTCAACCGCCGCCTCCCGCTGGTCTGGCTCGCCCTGCACCGGCGCCGCCGGATGCTGTTCTCCCTGCTGTTCGGCATGGTCGTCTTCGAGACCCTGATCGTGGTGATCGCCAGTACCGTTCCGACCGACGAGCTGTTCGGTGCCCGCCGCACCCCGCCCGGCGCGTTCAAGGCCTTCAGCGGCTCCAACGGCGACGTCTCCATCGCCAGCTACCCCGGCCTGCTCGGCGCCGGACTCACCCACCCGTTCTGGATCGCCCTCCAGCTGACCGCGATCGGCTCGCTCGGTGCCGCGGCCGTCGCGGCCGACGTCGAGTCCGGCACCATCGAGCTGCTGATGACCCGCCCGGTCTCCCGCCGCCGGCTGCTCGCCGAGCGGGCCGGCGCCCTGATCGCCGCCACGGTGCTGCTCAACGCCGCCGCCACGCTGACCCTCGCGCTCGGAGTGGCGATCTCCGCCCCGCTGCGCGCGGCCGTCCCGGAGGGCGCGGTGTTCGCCGCCGGACTGCTCGGCTGCGCCCTCGCGTTCTGCCTGACCGGACCGGTGCTGGCGGTCTCGGCGCTCAGTCGGCGGCGGGCCCATGTGATCGGCGCGGCCGTCGCGTTCGGCGCGGTCGGCTTCGCGCTCAACTTCGTCGCGCTGGCCTGGTCCCCGGCCAGGCCGTTGCGCTACCTCAGCCCGTTCCACTACTACGCGCCGGGCGACGTGCTCGCCCACGGCGGGGTGCCGTGGGCGGCCTTCGGGGTGCTGATCGGGGTGGGGCTGCTCGGGCTGGCGGCGGCCTTCCGGCTGCTGGAACGGCGGGACCTGGCGGTCTGAGCCGAACGTCAGCCCCAGCTGCGGGCCGCGGCCAGCAGGCGTTCGCGGACCAGGGCCACGTGGGGGTTGGCCGGGCCGGCCGGGCGGCGGACCAGGTAGGCGGTGTTGATCGGCGGATCGGCCGGCTCGTGCAGCAACCGCAGGGCCCCGGAGGCGAGTTCGGCCCGGCAGAGGTAGCCGGGCAGCACGCTCCAGCCCGCGCCCGCGGTGACCGCCGAGAGCACCGCCCGCAGGTCGGGCACGGTGACCGCGGCCCGGGCGTGCAGCCGCCGGTCGAAGACGTGCCGCCAGTAGCGGCGGGCGATCGGCAGGTCCTCGGCGTAGCTGAGCAGTGGGACCTCGGTCAGCGCGCCGGGCAGCTCCCGGCCGGCCAGCCGTTCGGCCCAGACCGGGGCCGCGACCAGGACGAACTCCTCGTCGGCCAGCGGTTCGGCGAGCAGCGTCCGGCCGCGCGGACGCCGGGTGGCGATCACCAGGTCGTGCTGCCCGGCCCGCAGTTCCGCCAGCAGCGGGTCGGTCAGCCCGGTGGTCACCCGCAGCTGGACGCCCTCCGCGACCAGCGGGGCCAGCTCGGCCAGCAGGGTGGTGCCGAGGAACTCGGCCGGCCCGGCGAGGTGGACCGGCTCCGGCACGCCGCCGCCTCGACCGTCGCCGAGGCCCGCGAGCTGGTCCAGCGGCACGGCGAGGCGGGCGGCGAGGTCGTCGGAGTACGGCAGCGGGCTGACCCCGCGGGCCCCGCGCTCGAACAGCTCCCGGCCGAGCCGCTGCTCCAGCGCCCGGATCTGGGCGGTCACCGTGGACTGCGACAGGCCCAGCAGGTGCGCGGCCGCGGTGAAGGAGCCCACCCGGTGCACGGCGAGGAAGGTCCGCAGCTGGTTGAGGTCCAGCGGGCCGGAGCCGGTGGTCGGCCGATCGCTCATACCGGCCAGCCTACGGGATCCCGATGGCTCGACGGTCGGCTCGACGATCCGGGTCAGGCATCGGAATCCCGATACCTCGCATCGCGTGGCCCATTGGTTCCCGCAGGCCGGGCGCGTCTAGCGTCGACGGCGTGAGCGCCGCGGCAGGCCGTCGCGGCGGAGACCGCCGCACCCCTGGAGGCACGCCCCATGGCCGACATCCTGTTCGTCCTGACCGGTTCGAAGGTCTGGACCCTGAACGACGGCACCGCGCACCCGACCGGCTTCTGGGCGGAGGAGGCGGTCGTCCCGTACCGCGCCTTCACCGAGGCCGGCCACCGGGTCACCGTCGCCACCCCGGGCGGTGTCGTCCCGGTCGCGGACCGGGCCAGCCTGACCGATCCGGCGATGGCCGGGGAGCTGGCGAAGATCGCCGAGTTCCGGCAGCCGCTGGTGCTGGCCGAGGTCGACCCGGCCGACTACGAGGTCGTGTTCTACCCGGGCGGCCACGGCCCGATGGAGGACCTGGCGGTCGACGCCGACTCCGGCCGGCTGCTGACCCGGGCGCTCGCCTCCGGGCGCCCGCTCGGGGTGGTCTGCCACGGCCCGGCCGCACTGCTCGCCGCGCGGACCGAGGGCGGCGGCTCGCCCTTCGCCGGATACCGGGTGACCGGCTTCACCAACGCCGAGGAGACCCAGGCCGGCCTGGCCGACCGGGCGCCGTGGCTGCTCCAGGACCGGCTGGTCGAGCTCGGCGTGGACTTCGAGGAGGGCGAGCCCTGGGCGCCGCACGCGGTGGTCGACCGCAACCTGGTGACCGGTCAGAACCCGGCCTCCTCGGCCCCGGTGGCCGCCGGGCTGCTGAAGCTGCTGGAGGAAGCGGCGAAGTAGCGGCCGCACAGCGGGCCCCGTGCGGGCGGGTGAGCTGCGGAGCGTGCGCATGCGTCGCACCCGTCGCTCACCCGCCCGGGTGGGGTGCCCGGGACCTGTCGCGGATCCGCCGGACCCGCCCACGGGCGTCCCCTCGTGCCGGGCCTGCGTCAGCGGAGGTCGAAGGCGGTGAGGGGGTTCCCCGACCAGATCCGGCGGGCGGCCTGCTCCGGGTAGCGGACGGTCTCCGAGCGGGCGTCCAGCACCCGGGTGAGCTGCCCGTCCGGATCGAAGGAGGGCCACCCCGGGTCGCCGGTGGTGGCGAACCGGACCCAGGCCTGCCGCAGTTCCGCCGAGACCCGGACCGCCTCCGGCGGAGGCGGGTCGCCGAGGGCGTGCCGCGCCGTCGGGCTGTCCAGGCTGCCGAAGGCGAGCGGCACGTCCAGACCGTGGCAGGCGCCGAAGACGCCGCCGAGGGCGGGGGCGGGCAGGGCGAGCTCGAAGAGGTACGAGGTGCCGCCGGCGGCCGCGTTGGCCTCGGCCAGCCGGAGGGACGGCACCCGGAACAGGGCGTCGGAGCTGACGGCTTCGAGGAGTTCGGAGGGCGTCGCGCCCGGGAGGGCGGCCCGGTAGGCGTCCGGGCCGTCCGGTGGCGGAGCGAACAGCTCCAGCGCGAGCCGGGCCTCCTCTTCGGTGAAGGTGCCGTGCCGGCCGCTGAGGACGCTGAACAGCCGGAACTCGTCCCGGGTGTGGCCGACCAGCAGCTCGACGCCGTCGGCGAGCGCCGACCACGGAGAGCCGGGCAGGACCTCGCCGTCGACCACCGGGACGGTGGCGATGCCGCTCTGCGCCAGCCGGCCCCAGCGCGGGAGGTGCTTCGGCAGCGCGGTGCCGAGTTCGGTGACCGCCGAGGCCAGGCGCCACGGGTGCACCTCGGCCAGCGCGGCGGCGGTGGGGGCCGTACCGAGCACCTTCGCGAGCTCGGCGGTGACCTCCGCGGCCAGGGCGGGCGTGCAGTGGGTGCCCGGCACGGTGTGGGCGACGGCTCGCCGGAACAGGCCGCGGGCCTGGGCCGTCGTCAGCAGGGCGGCGACCGACCCGGCTCCGGCGGACTGCCCGGCGACGGTCACCTGCGCCGGGTCTCCGCCGAACCCGGCGATGTTGCGCCGGACCCAGTGCAGGGCGGCGATCTGGTCGAGGAAGGCCCGGTTGGCCGGGGCTCCCTCCAGCAGCGCGAAACCCTCGGCGCCCACGCGGTAGTTGATGCTCACCACGACCAGCCCGGCAGAGGCCAGGGCGGTCGGGTCGTACAGCGGGTCGGCGGAGGCCCCGGAGATGAACCCGCCGCCGTGGATCCAGACCAGGACCGGCAGCCCGGCCGCGCCCGGATCGGGTGTGCAGACGTTGAGCGTCAGCCAGTCGGTGTCTTCGGACGTCCCGGGGGAATCGGTGGGCATCGGCCCGGACTGGGGGACGACGGGGCCGAAGGCGGTGGCCTCGCGGACGCCGTTCCAGGGCTCGGGCTCGACGGGGGCGGCGAAGCGCAGGACTCCGACGGGCGGCTGGGCGTAGCGGATGCCGCGGAAGACCGCGAGCTCCCGGCCCGCTTGCTGTTCCTGTCGGTGGTCCTGCCCGTGCTGCGGCTCCCAGCGGCCGCGGACGAGTCCCTCGGTGGTGCGGACGACGGGTTGCTCCGGCATGTGGACGCTCCTCCCTCGGAAGGCCTTCCACGTTATCGGTCGACGACCTGCTGCTCGCGCTCACCGGGTTCACCACGCTGCTGGAGCTGGACGTGGTCGAGCCCGCCGCCGCGCTCACGGCCGTCGACCGGTACCTGGAGCGGCTGTTCGCGCTGCCGGGGGGTGCGGGTGGGGCCGGCGGTCGTGGGTGAGGCGGCGGGTGGAGGTGACGGCGGTCCGTCCGGGGGTGCGGACCGAGGCGTGGCAGGCTACCCGGGTAGCACCGCCGCCCGCGACCAGGAGCACACCGCCATGGACCGACCCGCCGCCCTCCGCCTCGACGCCGCCGCCTCCGGACACCCGGCGGGCATCCTGGACGCCGCCGAGCAGGCCGAACGCCGGGGCATGGACCGGCTGGTGGTCGCCGAGACCGCGTACGACCCGTTCCTCCAGCTCGCCCGCGCGGCCGACCGGACCGAGTCGATCGAGCTGGCCACCGGCATCGCGGTGGCCTTCGCCCGCACCCCGATGACGCTCGCCTACCAGGCCTGGGGGCTGCACGCGGCCTCCGGCGGACGGGCCGTCATCGGGCTCGGCTCGCAGGTCAAGCCGCACATCGAGAAGCGCTTCGGGATGCCCTGGGACCGTCCGGCCGCCCGGATGCGCGAGTACGTGCACGCCGTGCGGGCGATCTGGCACAGCTGGCAGACCGGTGAACGGCTGCGTTTCCGGGGCGAGTTCTACACCCACACGGTGATGACGCCGGTGTTCTCCCCGGACCCGGTCCCGTCCGGGGTGCCGCGCATCCTGCTGGCGGGCGTCGGGCCGCTGATGACCCGGACCGCCGGGGCGGTGGCAGACGGCTTCCTCAGCCACCCGTTCTCCTCCACCGCCTACCTGGCCGAGCAGGTGCTGCCCGGCCTGACGGAGGAGCGGGCCCGGGCCGAGGCGGACGGGGCCGCATGGACGGAGCGGCCGTTCGAGGTCGTCGGCAGCGTTCTCACCGCCACCGGCCGCACCGAGGAGGAACTGGCGGCCAGCCGGGCGGCCACCCGCGAGCGGCTCGCGTTCTACGCCTCCACGCCCGCCTACCGCCCGGTGCTGGCGCAGCACGGCTGGGAGGGGCTCCAGGAGGAGCTGCACACCCACTCGGTGCGCGGGCGTTGGGCGGAGATGTCCGCGCTGATCGACGACGAGGTGTTCGACACCTTCGCGGTCTGCGGTTCGGTCGAGGAGGTCGCCCGGGAGATCCACCGCCGGTACGCGGGTCTGGTCACCCGGCTGTCCGTCAGTCTGCCCGAGGACGCCGATCCGGAGCTGGGCCTGGACGTCCTGTCGGCGGTCCGGGCGCTGGGCCGACCGGAAGCGGACGCCGGGTGATCGTGGTGGGCGGCTGATCGGGCAGGGAGTGACGAAGTCCGGGCAGATTCGTGCAACGCGTTTCCGGGGGTGAGGGCGGGCGGCAGGATCGCGGTGGCAGGCCGGGCGGTTCGGCGAGGCTCGGCGCCCGGGCCTGCCACATTGTGGGGCCTGTCGCGCCGTACGGCCCGTTGCGCCGTACGGCCTGTCATGCCTCGGCCACCCGTTGTCGATCGTGGGGGTGCCCGCGTGTCCGTGTCCGACGACCGCCCGGCCGACTACGACCTGGCGGAGTGCTGGGACCCCGTCGCGAACGCGTACGTCGACGCCCTGGCCGACCTGGACGAGTTCCTGCGCGTCTGCGCCGAGCTCACCGGCTTCGACGTACCCGAGCTGCGCGCCACCGGCATGGCGGACGAGCACCACCGCACCACGCTGGCCCACCGGGTCCGCGACGAGCATGCCCTGGTCCACCTCTGGTACGTCGGTGCCTGGCCCGGCGAGGCGCCCTCCTCCGCCCGTGCCCACGACCAGGGACTGGTCTGGCGCACCTTCCACGCCACCCCGCCCGGCGCCGCCGCCCCCGGACACGGCAGCTGGGCCGAGGCACCCCGAGGCGCCGAGGTCCCCGACGACACTGAAGTCCCGGCAGGCACCGGGGCCAGCGGAGACACCGAGGCCCGGGGAGACACCGAGGCCCGCGAAGGGGCTGAGCCATCGGGCGGAGCCGAGCCGTTGCGGGCACCCGAGGCCCCCCGACGTGCGACGGCACCGAACAACGGTGGTGAGGGCCGATGAACGCGCGCTGGGACGCCGTCGTGGTCGGAGCGGGCTTCGCCGGGACACTGGTCGCCCACCGCCTCGGCGCACAGGGCTGGCGGGTCCTCGTCCTGGAGGCCGGGCGGGCCGCTCCCACCGGCGCCGAGGCCGCCACCGCCCACCGCGCGGCCGGCGGCGGACCACCCACCTCGCCCTACCCGCACAGCTCCGAGGCGCCGTCACCCGACGTCACCGACCTCACCGGCCGCCCGGACGGGGGCTTCACCGCCACCGGCCACCTCCGCCAGTCCGGGCCGCTGCCCTACGCCAGCGGCTACCTGCGCGTCAACGGCGGCACCGGACTGCTCTGGACCGGGCTCACCCCGCGCATGCACCCCGAGGACTTCCGCACCGGCGACCTCGGCCACGGCCGCAACTGGCCGATCGGCTACCACGACCTGGAACCCCACTACCGCGAGGCCGAACGGGAACTCGGGGTCGCCGCCGATGCCGACGAGCAGCGCCGCGCCGTCGGACTGCCCGTTCCGGACGGCTACCACTACCCGATGCAAGCCATCCCGGCCAGCTATCTCGACCGGCAGCTGGCCCGCGCCCTCGACGGCCGTACCGTCCGCGACCCTGCCGTGCCCGGCCCCGCCCGGCTCGCCGTCACCGCCACCCCGCACGCCCGCAACGGCGTGCCCACCCGGCCAGGTTCCGCCGACGGACCGCTCTGCGCGGGCAGCGCCGGCTGCGTCCCGGCCTGCCCGAGCGGCGCCAAGTACACCCCGCTGCGCACCCAGGGCCGCTGGGCGGCCGGGATCGAACTGCGCACGGAGGCCGTCGTCAGCCGGGTGCTGGCCGACCCGGAGACCGGGCGGGCCGGGGCGGTCGAGTACCTCGCGGGCGGCAAGGCCCACCGGGTGGAGGCGGACCTGGTCGTCCTCGCCGCGCACGCGATCGAGAACGCCCGGCTGCTGCTCCTCTCCGGTCTGGCCAACCGCAGCGACCAGGTCGGCCGGAACCTGATGGACCACCCGGCCCTGCTCACCTGGGGGCTGATGCCCCGCCCGGTCGGCCCCTATCGCGGCCCCGGGTCCACCAGCGGCCTGGAGGCGTTCCGCTTCGGTCCCGGGCGCGACCGCCGGGCGCCGTTCCGGATCGTGATCGGCAACTGGGGCTGGTCCTGGGCGGGCGGCGCGCCGGAGGCCGAGGCGGCGGCGCTGCTCGCGGAGGGTCTGCGCGGCAAGGAGCTGCGCGAGCGGCTCGGTGACCGGCTGGGCCGCCAGTTCTCGCTCCAGTTCGAGCTGGAGCAGCCCGCCGACCCGGCCAACCGGGTCACCCTCGACCGGGACCGGCGCGACCCGCTCGGTCTGCCCGCTCCGGTCGTCCGCTACGACCTCTCGGAGTACGTCCGCGACGGGATGGCCTCCGCCCGGGCCGTCTCCGACCAGCTGTTCGCGCTGCTCGGCGCCGAGGACCACACCGCCTACCCGGCGCCCGGATGGCCGGGGCGGCTCGAACACCGGGGAGCCGTCCACGGCTACCGGGGCTCCGGCCACGGGGGCGGCACCCACATCATGGGCGACTCGCCCGCGAACTCGGTCGTGGACCACTGGCAGCGCTGCTGGGACCACCCCAACCTGTACGCCGTCGGCTGCGGCTCGATGCCCTCCCTCGGCACCTCCAACCCCTCGCTCACCATGGCCGCCCTCGCGCTGCGCAGCGCCGAGCGGATGCACCGCGACCTGCTGGAGCTGCACCGCCCGGCAGTCGTGCCGAGCCCGGCCGCCTCCCGTACCCCTGTACCGCCCTCGCCGTCCCCCTCGCCCCTGCCCTCGCTCTCGTCCTCGTCCTCGTCCTCGGAGCCCTCATGACCGGCCTGCCGCTGCCGCCCGTACCGGAGCCGTACCACCTGCCCTTCCACTACGGCGCGCTGCACAACATCGGCGTCGACTACCTGGTCGACCGCGCGCGGGCGCGCGAACTGCTCGCCAAGCGTCACCCGGGGCTGAACGTCGCCGCCTTCGACGGCGGGGCCTGCGTCTCGCTCAACTACCAGCTCTACTTCGCCCAGTATCCGAACGGCGGCGGCATCACCCAGGAGCTGGAGATCAACCTGATCGCCCACCCGCTCTTCGCCGAGGAACGGATGCCGGTGGTCAACTACGGCCAGTACGCCAGGGGTTACGACCAGACCAAGCTGCTCGGCATCGCCCGGCTGCACGTGCTCTGCGACAACCCCTCGGCCATCGACGCCGGGCGCCGGCTGTACGCCGAGCCCAAGCACCCGGGCTGGTTCGAGACCACCCTGCCCTCCCTCAACGCGCCGGCCGTGCGCGAACGCTGGTCGGTCTCCTGCCGTCGGGCCACCCTGGGAGCCGACGGACTGAGGCGCCACGAGGAGGAACTCCTGGCCCTGGACGTGAACCTGGTCGGCCTCACCCCCGAGTCGGTCAACAACACCCCGATCACCGGCTACGGCACCGACGACGAGGGCAAGCTGCTGGCCGGGCCGCTCAACGTCTACCAGCCCTACCGCTACTACGCCCTGGACGACCGCACCGCAGAACGCGTCCGGCTCGACCTCGGCAACCCCGCCGAGGCGTCCGCCCGCGACCTCGGCCACCTGATCGCCGACGCCCCGGCCGCCGGGGTCTGGACCTACCAGTCCCCGCCGGTCGCCGCCCACAACCGGGCCTACTACGTCCGATGACGGGCCCGGTGTTCGCCCCGGGCAGCACCGCCGTGGGGCGGGACGTCGCCTGCGGCCGGGTCCGGTCGGCCATGCCGTACACCGTCCTCGCGGACGACGGGGTCACCCTGACCCTCACCGCCCGCCCGGGCACGGAGACCCTGGCCCCGGCCGGCTGGACGCTGCGGCCCGAGGGACCGCTGCCCACCCTCCCGGCCACTGCCCTCAGCACCCCTGCCGAAGGGGACTGAGGGTGGGTCGGCCGCCTGCTAGGGTCGCGCCTCGACGTGAACGACACGGACGCGGCGGGACGCGATGGATTCGACGGACACGATGGACGACGCCGAGGCGCTCAAGCACCTCCACGACGGCGGGGACTACCTGCGGCTGGCCGAGCGGACCTCGAATCCGGACGTCCTGCGCCGGCTTGCGCAGGGGGAGTACTCGTTCGTCTGGCGCGCGATCGCCTCGAATGCCGCCGCACCCACCGACCTGCTGGCCTCGCTGTCAACCCGGCGCAACAGCACGTGGAACGACAACTGCCTCCTTCGGTTGATCGCCGCCCACCCGGCCCTCACGGGTGCGGCGTTGGGTGGTCTGGCCGATCTCGTGGGCGACCGGCTGGCGGAGGGCGACCGCCCGTTCGCGGCGGTGCTGGCGCTGGCCCGCCGACCTGAGCTGCCGGCCGAACGGCTGCACCGGCTCGGTCGGCAGCCCGGGGCCTCGGCCAGGCTGCGCCGGGGGATCACCCGGGCGCTGGCGGAGCGCCCGGGCCGCTGAGCGCGGCCGGGACCGGGCCGGCCGTGGTGGCCGCCGGCGCCCGCGACCAGCGGCCGGCGAGGACGGTGCCGACGATCAGCTGGAGCTGGTGGTAGAGCATCAACGGCAGCACCATCAGCCCGGCTTGCGCTCCGAACAGGACGGCGGCCATCGGCAGGCCGTTGGCCAGGCTCTTCTGTGAACCGCACAGCACCGCCGCCACGGTGGCCGGGCGGTCGAGCCCCAGCAGCCGGGCGCCGAGCCCGGTGGCCGCCAGGGCGGCGGCCAGCAGGGCGAGCAGCACCGCGAGCAGTCCGAGCAGCGCGAGGGGGGTGGCCAGGCCCCAGATGCCCTGGGACACCGCCGCGCTGAACGCCGTGTAGACGACCAGCAGGATCGAGCCGCGATCCACCGGGGTGAGCACCCGCTTGTGCCGGGACAGCAGCCCGCCGAGCCACGGCCGCGACAACTGCCCGAGCAGGAACGGCGCGAGCAGCTGCAGCCCGATCCGCAGCAGCCCGTCCGCGGACAGCGCGGTGTGCGAACCCAGCAGCCAGGCCGCCAGCAGCGGCGTCAGCACCAGCCCCGCCAGACTGGAGTAGGTGCCCGCGCAGATCGCCGCCGGAACGTTGCCCCCGGCGGCGCCGGTGAGCGCTACCGAGGACTGCACCGTGGAGGGCACCAGACAGAGGAACAGCACCCCGGTCTGCAACGCCCCGGTCAGCGGGACGGGCGTGAGCAGCGCGGTGGCCAGCCCGAGCAGCGGGAAGAGGACGAAGGTGGCGACCAGCACCAGCCCGTGCAGCCGCAGGTGGCGCAGCCCTGCCAGCGTCTCGCGGGTGGAGAGCCGGGCGCCGTAGAGGAAGAACAGCAGCGCCACCGCGAGGTCGCAGGCGGCCCCGGCGACCCGGGCCAAGGCGCCCGAGGCCGGGAACAACGCGGCCAGCCCGACCGTCCCGGCCAGCGCCGCCATGTACGGGTCCGGCCGGCGGAGCAGCAGCCCGCGGGAGCGGGGCCGGGGGCCGCGTCGCGACTGCGTTCGGTCCCCGCGCGCCCGGAGCCCTGGTGGCTGCTCCGGGCGCGCCAGGCGGTCGGTCACGGGCCGCCTCCCGTCACCGGGTGGAGCGAGGGCCCGGACGAGGACCCCGGCCCGAGCAGGCCGCCCACCAGCGAACCGGCACCGTCGTGGTCGCTGCCCGCCGAACCGCTGCCGTTCTGGAGGTTGGCCGTCCGGTCGACCTCCAGCCAGGAGTCGGCGTTCGAGTTGTCCACGACCGTGATCAGCCCACCGCCGGCCGCCGCCGGCGACGCGGCGCCCGCGAGCAGGGCACAGGCCCCGGCCAGACCCAGCGCGGTGGCCCGCAGGGCGGCGGCCGGCGAGGACGGGGCGGGCCCGCGCAGCCCGGCACTCATGCCGTCACCGCCATCAGCCCGCGGGAGCGCGAGACGTTCCGCTCCAGCAGTTCGGTGGACTCCCGCACGCCGACCTGCTCCCGCCCCCCGGCCGGCGTGGGCAGCCGGCCGTCGTCCTTCTTCAGCCCGGCCAGCGCCTCGTCCATCGCCCGGTGCGCGGCGAACAGGCACGGCGTGCTGTAGATGGCCACGTCCACCCCCAGGCCCGACAGCTCCGAGAGCGACAGCCGGGGCGACTTGCCGCCCGCGATCTGGTTGAACAGCAGCGGCTTGTCGCCGACCACCCGGCGGATCCGGCGGATCCACTCCTCGCTGCGCACGCCGTCCACCAGCACCACGTCGGCGTCGGTGGCGGCGAGCGCCCGGGCCCGGCGCAGGATGTCGTCCTCCTCGGTGGCGTCGGTGCGCGCGACCACCACCAGGTCCGTCCGGTTGGCGAGGACCAGCTCCAGCTTCTCCAGGTACTCCTCCAGCGGCAGCACCAGCTTGCCGTCCGCGTGCCCGCAGCGGCGCGGCCGCTTCTGGTCCTCCAGGATCACGCCCGACGCGCCGATCCGTTCGAGCCTGCGCACGACGTGGCAGGCCACCTCCGGATCGACGTAGCCGTCGTCGATGTCGACCAGCAGGTGGTGCCGGGGGAAGGCGCCGCGCAGCCGCTCGACGAAGCCCACCATGTCGGGCCAGGCGATGAAACCGATGTCGGGCAGCCCGTAGTAGGAGGCTGCGAAGCCGAAGCCGGAGACGAACATGCCGTCGTAGTGCTCGGCCGCGATGGAGGCCGAGTACATGTCGTAGACGCCGATCAGCGGCGTCGTCCCCGGGCCCGCGATCTCCGTGCGCAGCCGCTGCCCGGGGTTGTCCGATGCCGTGTTTCCGTGGAACAAGGTCTTCTCCTCACTGGGGATGACTTTGCCTGAACTTGGTGTTCACCAGACCGAACTGAGGTGTCATCACTATGTGCCCTTTAATGTTCCGTGGGCAAATCTTTAAATGAGGTTCACTCATTAGAGTGAGGGTGCGGAGAAAATCCGAAAGCCCGACAATATGGTCATCCGCCATGGGCTGGCGCTGCGACGGCCGGGGCGGTCGGCACGAGTCGGGAGTTGACGGCCGGGCTGGTGGTCACCGGCGTCGGTGCGGGGGCTGGAGGGGCCGGGCCGGCGGTGTTCGCGGTCTGGCCCGGCGGCCGGGAGTGTCGGCCGGGGTGCCGATCGCCGCCGCGGTGGCGGGGTGCTCGGCGCGGGGTGCGCGCGTGGGTGTGCGGGGCGAAGGCGGTGCCGGGGCCCGGCCGGTGAGGGGCGGGCCCCGGCGAGGGGTCAGGCGTTCGCGACCGGGGGAGCGGCGCGGCGTTCGCGCAGCGTCCGGAGCATCCGGCGGGTGGCCTTGGTCGCCACCGGGGGCAGCAGCTCCAGGGCGATCCGGCGGGAGGTGGAGCGCTGGACCGGGGCCTTGACCTGGTAGTTGAGGCGCAGTACCCGGGCGCCGGCGATGGTGTCCTCGTCGACGGTGTACCCCTCGGCCCGCCAGTCGCGCTCCCGCAGGACCGCCTGGGCGGCCGCCGCGTCGCCCCAGGTGCCGTAGAACTTCATCGGGGTGAGCAGGACCGGCCGCAGCCCGCCGGTGAAGACGGCCTCCCAGACCGCGGCGGAGACGCCCGGGGTGTGCTCGGAGCGGTAGTCGTCCAGGGCGACCAGGCCGTTCTCGGTGAGCGCGGCGCGGGCCACGGCGATGTCCCCGGCGACGTGCTCGTAGAGGTGGGAGGCGTCGACGTGGACGAAGCGGCAGCTGCCCGTCCGGATGCGGCCGTCGGCCAGCACCGAGGTCGGGGCCTGCACTATCTCGGGCAGCGCGCCGTGGAAGGCGAGGTAGTTGGCCTCGAAGGCGCTGCGGGTGAGGGTCTTGCGGTAGGACATGTTCATCTCGGCGGCGTTCTCGGCGTCGCCCGCCTCGGAGTCGAACAGGTCGCAGACCGTCAGCCGCTCGCCCGGCTGCAGGTGGTCGCCGAGCAGGACGGCGCTGCGGCCGAGGTAGCTGCCGAGCTCCAGGATGTCGCCGGTGGCGCCGGCCGCGCTCTGGGCGGACAGCAGGTGGCTGAAGGCGGCCCGGTCGAGGCTGAAGAACCAGCCGGGAATGTCGTCCCGCTTCAGCGGCGCGGAGTGGACTGCGGGCTCGACCGCGGTCTCGGAAGTGGGCACGGCGGCCTCCAGGGGGACGGCGGGGCGCGGTGGCGGATCACGCCGCGGAGGGGACGCCGAGGACGTGAGGCGGATCATCATAGCGATGCCGGGGCCGGGTGGAGCCAGATGCGGAACCGCCTGAATCCGGTTTTTCGATCGACGTTCGGCAGGGGCATGCGCCTTCGTCTCCGCTTCCGATGGGCCTGTACGCCTCAAGGCGTGTCTGGTAATTGATCGTGTGGCAGGTCGGGACGGGTTGACGGACGCGGCATGGGGGCGGATGGAGTCCCTGTCGCCGTAGGCGGACGGGCGTCGGCGTCCGTGGCGTGATCACCGGTGCGTGGCCAACGGGGTGCTGTGGCGGCTGCGGACGGGGGCTCCATGACGCGACCTCCTGGAGGGACGCAGGCCGTGGCAGACCGTCTGCGAGCGGTTCGCCCGCTGGGAGGTGGACGGCACTGGGCGAAGCTGCCGGAGTGCGTCCAGGTCCGCGACGGCGCAGTGGGCCGGGTCGACGGTCGCCGGACGCCTGGTCAACCGGGCCCACCGGCACACCGCGGGCGCCCGCAAGAGGGAGCCCAGGGGGCGCGCCGGAAGGTTCGGGCAGCTTGCGGGAGGCGCCTCAAGCGGTTCGGTGCGATCGCCACGGGCTTCGACGGACTCGCCGACCGCTTCCGCGCCGGAGTCGTCCTTGCCGCTCTGATCCTCGGGCTGCGCGAACCAATCAGATGATCATTTGTTGGACGGGCCGTAGTGTTCCGAGGCCTGTGAATCCGCCGGTGTGACGGGGGTTTCCGAGGACCTCGCCCGTCCCGGTCGCTCCAAGTCCGCGATGGTCGCCGTCAGCCAGGCCCGCTCGGCCGCCGTGGAGGCCCGGGCGACGAGCAGCATCCCGCGCCGGAAGGGGTTCGGCTCCCGCTCGGCGGTCACCGGTTGCCCCGCTCCGTCGTAGAAGAAGCTGCTCGGCGCGTCCAGGAAGGCCAGCCGGCGGCGGAGGACGGCGGCCTGCCGGGTCGGGTCGGCGAGGTGGTGCAGGAAGGCGGTGAGGGTGAAGAAGCGGATCTGGTCGGTGATCTCGGCCTGCTCCGGGTCGGTCAGCCGGCGCAGCAGCTCGGCCTGTCCCTGCGCCGTCAGCTCCAGGGTCTGCCGCGGTGCGGCGCCGCTGCCGGGTTCGGTGCGGCGGTGTAGCAGCCCGGCCTGCTCCGGGAGTGCGTCGACGGTGTCACCGGCGTGTGACGGTCCGGGCATTGCTCACGGTCGGTGTTCAGCACGGTCCGCTGCACGCGGCCCGTGCGCCCGGCCGTGGGCGGTGTCCACTCGCGCTCGGGAGGATGCTCCGGGCAGAATCGACCGCATGGACGATGGCGGCGAGTCCGCCTGCTGGCTGGACCGGGTGTGCCCGGAGTGCGGACGGCCGCGCGAACGGCCCGGACCGGCGCCCTGCGAGAACTGCGGCGCGGGCGGCGACGGCCGGGAAGGCGACGAAGGCCTTCCCGGGACGGAACCCCCGGACCTTCCCCGGACGGGACCCCCGGACGGCGGACCCCCGGACGACTGACCCCGGACGCCGGGAAGACCGAACCCTGGTCCGGCCGCCCGGCCGGACCAGGGCGGTGGGACCGGTCGGACGGGCCGGGTACGGTGCCCCGCGGAACCCGCTACTGCGGGGGCGGCGGCTGGTCGCGGAACTGGTTCTTGAGCTGCTCCTCGGCGGTGTCCACCTGACCGCTGTACTTGCCCTGGGTGCGTTCGTCGACGGCGTCGCCCGTTTTGTCGACGGCCTTCTCGGCGTGCTCCTCGTGGCCCTTCAGCAGGCTCTTGAGCTTATCCATCATGGACATCTGGTCACACTCCTGGATGAGACGCCCCCACCCCTCCAATATCGCCGCACGTGCTGCGGGGCGCATCCGCGCGGTGTGCGTAAAGGCTTGGCAACGGGATTCCGATCATGTCAAATCATGACCTCACGGCCCGTCGGAAGGAGTTGCCTTGATGCTGCGTACCCGTCGCTCCACCTCCCCGCTCGACCGTCCCACCCCGTACGACCGCGCCACCACTCCAGGGCGCCCGCGAACCGCCGCCACCCGGCGTGGCGCGGGCGCCGCCCTGACCGTCGCCGCCCTGGTCACCCCGCTGCTGCTGGCCGGCGCGGGCACCGCCTCGGCCGACCCGGACCCGGCGCGCAAGGGCGCCAAGCTGGCCTCCCGGCTGGTCGAGGCGAGCAGAGCCCGGGACGCCCGGGCCACCCTGGCCGCGCTCCAGCTGATCGCGGACCGCAACGGCGGTACCCGGGTGGCCGGTTCGACGGGGCACGACCAGTCCGCGCAGTACGTCTACGAGCAGGCGCGGCGGGCCGGACTCGAGGTGTCCCAGCAGGAATTCGTGTACACCTTCTTCGAGGCCCGCTCGGAGCGCCTCGACGTGGTCTCCCCGAAGGCCGAGTCGGTGCCGGTGATCGCCATGACGTACTCGGTGAGCGGCCCGGAGGCGGGCCTGACCGCGGACCTGGCGATCGCTCCGGTCAGCGCCACCACCGGCTGCACGCCCGCCGACTACCCGGCGGGCGCCTTCACGGGCAAGATCGCCCTGATTCGGCGCGGCGGGTGCAGCTTCGCCGAGAAGCAGGCCGCCGCGGCCGGTGCGGGCGCCGCCGGGGCGATCGTCTACAACAACACCGAGGGCAACCTCAACGGGACGCTCAGCGAGCCGACGGCCGGGAGGATCCCGACCGGCGGGATCACCAAGGCCGCCGGCGAGGCCCTGGCCGCCGAGGCCGCTGCCGGGCCCGTCCGGGTGACCCTGGACATCCGCACCTTCATGGAGCCGCGCAAGACCTGGAACGTCATCGCCGAGACCCGCGACGGCGACCCGGCCCACACCGTGATGGTCGGCGCGCACCTCGACTCCGTCCCCGAGGGGCCGGGCATCAACGACAACGGCTCGGGCTCGGCCGGCATCCTGGAGGTCGCGAAGAACCTCAGTGTGCACCCGGTGAAGAACAAGGTCAGGTTCGCCTGGTGGTCGGCCGAGGAATTCGGCCTCAAGGGCGCCGAGACGTACGTGAACTCCCTCTCCGACGCGGAGCGGAAGAAGATCAGCCTGTACCTCAACTTCGACATGATCGCATCCCCCAACTACGCACAGTTCGTCTACAACGGCTCCGGCAGCGCCGGCGGCGGCGCGGGCCCCGAGGGCTCGGCGCAGCTGGAGCGGGACATCAACGGCTACCTGGAAGGCCGGGGCCTGCCGCACGACCCGACCGCCTTCAACGGCCGCTCCGACTACGGTCCGTTCATCGACGCGGGCATCCCGGCGGGTGGCACCGACACCGGCGCCGAGAAGGTCAAGTCACCGGAGCAGGCGGCCCGTTACGGCGGCACGGCCGGCGTCGCGTACGACGCGTGCTACCACAAGGCCTGCGACGACCTGGGCAACATCGACATGGGCGCCTTCGACGTCAACATCGACGTGATCGCGAACGCCGTCGGCACCTACGCCTGGGACCTGTCCTCGCTGCACAAGCCCGTCCCGGCCCAGCGCCCGGCCGCGAAGACGGCGCCCGCGGCCGGTGTGGCCGGTACCGGCGGAACGGGCGGCGGCCGCTCCCACGGGGTGACGGCCTGACGCCCGGGTGGGCCCGCCGCCGCTCCCGGTCGGCGGGCCCACCCGACCACCGTGCGCGACTGCTCCACCCGGGCCCCCTCCGTCATCGCCCCTGGTGGCTGCGGGTGCGGTCACCGTGGCGGAAGAGCACTGACAAATCCGGCCCCGGGCCGGTACGGTGCCGCGCGGAGCGCATCCGCCGAGACCCGGTGGGTGCGCCGAGCCCGGTCCTGACACCATGGGACCGAGATCACGACACCGTGACACCCTCGGAGGAGTCAGCAACATGAGCACGCACTACGACGTCGTCGTCCTCGGCGCGGGCCCCGGCGGCTACACCGCCGCCGTCCGCTCGGCCCAGCTGGGTCTGAAGGTCGCGGTCATCGAGGCCAAGTACTGGGGCGGCGTCTGCCTCAACGTCGGCTGCATCCCCTCCAAGGCCCTGCTGCGCAACGCCGAGCTCGCCCACATCTTCACCAAGGAGGCCAAGACCTTCGGCATCAAGGTCGAGGGCCAGGTGACCTTCGACTTCGGCGAGGCGTTCCGCCGCAGCCGCTCGGTGGCCGACGGCCGGGTCAAGGGCGTCCACTACCTGATGAAGAAGAACGGCATCACCGAGTACGACGGCTGGGGCACCTTCGTCGACGACCACACCCTCCAGGTCGCGCTGAGCGGCGGCGGCTTCGAGGTCGTCACCTTCGGCCACTGCATCATCGCGGCCGGCGCCACCACCCGACTGCTGCCCGGTACCAGCCTGAGCGACCGCGTGGTCACCTATGAGGAGCAGATCCTCACCGAGCAGCTGCCGGAGAGCATCATCATCGCGGGCGCCGGTGCGATCGGCGTCGAGTTCGCCTACGTGCTGCACAACTACGGCGTGAAGGTCACCATCGTCGAGTTCCTGGACCGCGTGGTGCCGCTGGAGGACGTCGAGGTCTCCACCGAACTCGCCAAGCAGTACCGCAAGCTGGGCATCGAGGTGCTCACCTCCACCCGGGTCGAGTCGATCGACGACAGCGACCCGAACGCCAAGGTCCGGGTCGCCGTCACCAAGGACGGCCAGCAGCAGGTGCTGGAGGCCGACAAGGTGCTCCAGGCGATCGGTTTCGCGCCGCGGGTCAACGGCTACGGCCTGGAGAACACCGGGGTCAAGCTCACCGACCGCAACGCCATCGCGGTGGACGGCCGCGGCCGCACCAGCGTCGACCACATCTTCGCGATCGGCGACGTCACCGCCAAGCTGATGCTCGCGCACGCCGCCGAGACGATGGCCGTGATCGCCGCCGAGACCATCGGCGGGGCGGAGACCATGGAGGTCGACTTCGTCATGATCCCGCGCGCCACCTACTGCCAGCCGCAGATCGCCTCCTTCGGCTACACCGAGGCGCAGGCCCGCGAGCTGGGCTACGACGTCAAGGTCGCCAAGTTCCCGTTCACCGCCAACGGCAAGGCACACGGCCTCGGCCACCCGATCGGTTTCGTCAAGGTCATCAGCGACAACACGCACGGTGAGCTGCTCGGCGCCCACCTGATCGGCCCCGAGGTCACCGAGCTGCTGCCGGAGCTGACCCTGGCCCAGCAGTGGGACCTGACCGTCCACGAGGTCGCCCGCAACGTGCACGCCCACCCGACCCTGGGCGAGGCGGTCAAGGAGGCCATCCACGGCCTCGCCGGGCACATGATCAACATGTGACGCACCGGCCCCGAGCGCACCGCGCCCCCGTCGAGCGACCGCTCGGCGGGGACGCGGCGGGCCGTCAGGTGTGCCCGGCGATCAGGCCGAGCCGGCCGTCGAAGCGCCGGTAGAGCACCCGGCCGCGTCCGCTGGCCGGGTGCGCGAAGAACAGGAACGGCAGCTCCGCGCCCGCCAGCCGGTCGACGGCCTGTGCCTCCGTCAGCCGGGGTGCGCCGTACGGGCTGAGGGTGATCGGCGAGGTCCGTCGGCCGGCCGGGCCCGCGGGGACGGTACGGGCGAGGCGGTAGCCGGTCGGCCCGACCCGGTAGACCACGGCGTCGGTCTCGGTCGCCGGATCGGTGAACAGGTGGATGTCGTAGTCCATCGCGTCCATGGTCCGGGCGGCGGCCTCCGGCGAACACCACACCAGCGAGGGCTCCTTGCGCCGGACCACCCACGGCTCGCGGACGGGTTCGCCGCCCGGCCCGGTGGGGGCAGCCGTGCGGTGGCCCGGCCAGGGGAGCGGCGCCCAGGCCTCGGAGACGGCCCTGATCCTGGTGCGCAGCGCGTCGCTCACCCGGTCGAGCGAGTCGCCCAGCCCGGCCGTGGCCTCCTGGACGCGGATCCGTCGGCCGTCCACCTCGGCGTTCACCTGCGCCAGCACGCCTCCGGCCACGGCCGCGAGCCGGATCCGCAGCCCCTCCACCAGGGTCCCCACCCCCGGAGCCGCCGCCGCGGCGGCCACCCGGGCCCGCGCCTCGGTCAGGACCTCGCCGGTCAGTCCCTCGAACGCCCTCACCGTGACCAACTCGCCCATCCCCAGGCCCTTCCACTCCCAGCCGGCGCATACCGGCGACCAGGATCCCGGCCCCCCGGCCGCGCGGCCAGGGCCCAACGGCCCCACCTCGGGGGTCGGGCGGACCAGCGGCGGTCCCGGCAGGGGAGGGGGCCGGTGCGGGGCTGCGGCACCCCCGTCCGTCCGCGCGCACCTTCGGTCCGCTGCTGGTCAGCGCCACTGCGCGCTCACCCGCCGTGCCGGCCGCCTCCGCGCTGGGCCGGGCGCCGGCCTTCGTCCTTCCGGCGACCGGACCGATCGCCCACCGCAGGGGGTTCCGTCCCCGAGCGGCCGGGTGTGCCACCGGTGCGCAGCTCGCTGAGCACCGCCCAGGCCACCGACACCACCGGCACCGCCACCACTGCGCCCAGGGCCCCCGCCAGCACCGCGCCGCCGGCCACGGACAGGGCGATGACCACCGGGTGGATCCGGACGGACCAGCTGAGCACCAGCGGATGCAGCAGGTGGCCCTCGATCTGGCCGATGACCACGATCAGCGCGAGCACCAGCAGCGCGATCACCGGGCCGCGGGCGGCGAGCGCGACCATGGCGGCGATCGCCAGGGCGATCGGGGAACCGACCAGCGGGACGAGGGTCGCCACGAACTCCAGCACTATCAGGGGCATGACCAGTGGCACTCGCAGGATCGCCAGCGCGATGCCCACCAGCACGGCGTTGGACGCCGCCACGATCAGCACGCCGCGGGTGTAGCCCGCGAAGGTCTGCCAGGCGGCGCGACCGGCGCGATCACAGGCCGAGCGGCTGCGGACCGGCAGCTGCTGCTGCGCCCAGGACCACATCCGGTCGCCGGAGTGCAGGAAGAACACCGAGCAGAACAGCGCGAGCGCCAGCCCGGTGACCAGCTCGACGACCCGGCCGGCACCGCTGAGTGCGGTGCTGAGCAGGGCGGAGCGGTGGGCCGAGACGAACTCGCCGATCTTGGCCCGAAGATCGGTCAGGGTGCCGGGCCGTAGGTGGAAGGGGGCGCCGGTGAGCCAGCGGTCGATCCGGGAGAGGCCGCCGCGCAGCTCGCTGCCCAGCCGGCTCCACTCGTCGGCGACGGTCGAACCGGCCAGCGCCAGCACCCCGCCGGCGAGCACGAGGGTGCAGAGGAAGGCGAGCAGGACGGCGAGCGAGCGCGGCGTCGTCCGGGCCAGCAGGTCGACCGGCGGGCGCAGTACGGAGGTGATGACCAGGGCCACGAACAGCGCGATGACCGGCAGTACGAGGTGGGAGAGGACGTCGACGACCAGATAGGCGGCGAGCCCGAGCAGCACCAGCCGCCAGGTGTACCCGGCCGCCGTCCGCAGCCCGGAGGAGACGTGTTCCCCGGACGGAGCCCGGCCCGGGCCCGGTGCCCCCGCCGGGGTCCGGCGTGCCGACACCCGGGGACGGCGGCTGCCCAGCGGAACGGGGCGCCGGTCCGGTCCGGCGCCGTTCACTCCCACGGGCGGCCTCCTCGGGCTCGGCGGGGTGTCCTCACGTCTCGACGACCCGTGCCGCGACGGGTCGCCCTGCGGCGCCGCCGGATCCGGTCGTCCGGGCTCCGAGATTTTCGGCGCCTCGGTGTGTAAGGGCGCCGGGCCGGGGCACACGCGCAGTGGCACCGGTCTTCCTCCCGTGAGGACGTCGGTCCTCCGTGTACAAGCGGTCGGCCGGGGGAGGAGAATCGATGGCGCAGGGTGGGGAGAGAAGGAGGCCGAGATGAGAAGCCTCACCCGCCGTTACGCGGTGACGCTCCCCGGCCAGATCGGCGGGCACGCTCCACCGTCCGTGGTCGTCGTGCACGAGACGCAGACCGTGGGGCCCGATGGCGGCCTGGTCTGGGAGAGTTCGGACGGTGGCCTGCGGGTGGAGATCACCGGCGGGGTGGCCACCGTCCTGTCGGCTCCCGGAACCTGCAGTCGGCACCCGTGCCTGACGGCGGTGCCGCTGCCATGACCACGCGGGCATGGCGCATGCCGGAACGAAGGCGGTGAAGGAGAGAGGGCGACGAGGGCGGACGTCGCGACGGACGGTCACCGCGCGCTGGCGGCCAAGGCCTCGCGCACGGTGACCAGGCAGGGGTCGCAGTACCGGTCCGGTCCGGCCGCACCGGTACCGTCCGTCGCTGGGACGACGCGCTGGGAGGGTTCCAGGAACCGCCCGCACAGTGAGGACGTCGCGTCGTCCTTCGCCACCACGTGCCACACCACGGCGGGCGGGGACACCGCCGGGTCGTGCTCGGCCCACATTTCGTACACGGCGTTACCTCCGGATCGTTGGGGGCTCGGTGCCTCCATGCAAACCCGGGGTCTGCCGAACAGCCACCGGGCCAGACCCGGTGGGATGGTTGTCGCTCGGTGACCGGCCGGGCACGAGGCGGCCCCGGGGCGGCCCCGGGGCGGGACGTCCGGGGCGAC
This sequence comes from Kitasatospora sp. NPDC093102, assembly GCF_040683915.1. Lineage (NCBI taxonomy): Bacteria > Bacillati > Actinomycetota > Actinomycetes > Kitasatosporales > Streptomycetaceae > Kitasatospora > Kitasatospora sp. NPDC093102. Next base: position 65,582 of record NZ_JBFBFA010000005.1, read on the forward strand.
CGGGAGCGTCACCGACGGCGGCGTCGCCCGGTGCGGGCGCCCGCTCAGTCCTGCCGGTCGGTGCCCGGCCGCCCCGGCGCCCTGGTTCCCGAGGCGGTGGTCCCCGGGGCGTCGGCCCGGTCGCGGCCCTGGCCGGCGGCCATGCGGCGTCGGATCGCCATCAGGTCGAGCCCGGCGACGCCGGCGAACCCTGCGCACAGGGCAGCGAAGAAGGCGTAGGTCCCCTGGTTGGGCGCGGGGCCCGGGCCGACCATCGCGGCCAGTGCGGCGAAGGCCGCCGTCCCGACGACGAACAGGACCAGGAAGACCCGGGACAGCAGCCGTCTCAGCTCCAGGTCCGAACGGGCGGTCACCGGCTCGGTGCCCCGGCGCACCGTCTCCTGGGGCCGGAGCTGTGGTGTCGTCCGGCCGGGGCCCTGTGGGGTGCCCGGGAAGTCGTGGCGCTCGCCGCCCTGGCGACGGGCCCTGCCCCCGTGCTGCGTTCCCGGTTTGCGTGGTACGGCCATGACGGCCCCCGAACGGAGTGAGTCGGCGGTGTTCCGCCGGCACGCCTACCCGGGTCCGGCGCCGGCACACGCCCGCGGGGCGCTCAGCCGTGCTGTTCGAGCCGCAGCCGTACCGCCAGCAGGGGCCCCTGCATCTCGCGGCCCTCCTCGTGCGTCCGGCAGAACCCGGCGAGGGCGCTCAGCACCCGCTCGACGTCCTCGGGGCCGCCGAGCAGGTCCGCGGCGAGTCCGCCGGCCAGGGCCGCCGGCGGCCCCGGTGAGCCCGCCGCGTGGGCGTCGAAGGACTGGGAGAGGCTCACCGACAGGCTCGGTGCGGGGCCGGCGGAGGCGCTCTCGGGCTCGGGCACGGCCACCACCCGGACGCCCTCCGAGGTCACGGTGGCGGGATCCTCCCAGACGTTGCCGATCCGGGTCCGGCCGCGCCCGGTATGGGTCGGGAAGGCGGCCTCCAGCGCGTCGAGCACCGCTTCCGCCGACTCCTGCGGGCCCGCGCCGAGCCGCACCAGCACGTGCCCGGCCGCCAGGGGCAGACCCATCGCGGCCACCTCCTCCGCCTCGGCGACGCACCCGCTGACCGGCGTCCTCCCCTTCCGTTCTACGGCCGGTCCGCGCGGGGACGCACCCCGGGCGCACCGGCCGGCCGGGTCCCGCCCTGCCCGGGTGCCGGCGCCCGTCGGATTCGGCCGCTGTTCAGCGGGGCGTGGCCCGGCCGATGATCTCCGACCAATCCCGGTGCCTACCGTCAGGGCCCACACCACTTCCGGGAGCGAACATGCACGACATCCAGGCGACCGAGCACGAGTGCGGCTGCCCGCGGACCGCCGACCTCGACGGGGAGGGGCCGGCCGCGGCCAGCCGGCGCCGGTTCCTGCGCGGGGCCGGTCTGCTGGGCGCCGGGGTCGGCACCGCCGGGCTCGGTCTGCTCGGTGCGGTGCCCGCGCAGGCGGCCGGGCCCGAGCCGGCGGGCGGGGCCGGCCCGGCCGCGAAGAAGCCGAAGAAGGGCAAGGGGAACGGGCGTTGGCAGCCCGACCCGGACGCCCGGCAGTTCACCGTCGTGGTCATGCCGGACACCCAGTACCTGTTCGACCAGGACCGGATCCACCCGGCGCCGCTGGAGGCCTCGGTCCGCTACGTGCTGGACGGCGGGGTCAACCGGGAGGACGGGACGGACGACAACATCGTCTTCCTGGCCCACCTCGGCGACGTCACCGAGAACGGACTGGCCGTCGAGTACGCCGCCGTCAGCAAGGTGTTCGGCCTGCTGGACGACGCGGGCGCGGCCTACGGGGTGCTCGCCGGCAACCACGACGTCCGCTCCTCGACCGACGACCAGCGCGGCAGCACCCCGTACCTGGAGACCTTCGGCAAGGCCAGGGCCGCCCGCACCGCCGGGTACCGCAGCTCCAGCCCGGACGGCTACAACACCTGCCACGTGTTCCGGGCGGCGGGCCGTGACTGGATGGTGCTCTCGCTGGACTGGCGGCTCTCCGATGCCGGCTTCGCCTGGGCGAACGCGGTGATCGCCGCCAACCCCGGGCTCCCGGTGATCCTGACCACCCACGACCTGGCACACGCCGACGACAGCGGCCGTGCCGAGCTGTCCGACTACGGGAAGCGGCTCTGGGAGCGGCTGATCGGCGGCAACGACCAGATCTTCCTGACCGTCAACGGGCACTACTGGCCGCCCGGGCGCACCGCGCTGAAGAACACGGCCGGCCACGACGTGCACGTCCACATCACCAACTACCAGGACCGCTACTACGGCGGCGCGGCGATGATCCGGGCGTACCGCTTCGACCTCGACCGCAACACCGTCGACGTGTCGACCTTCTCGCCGTGGATCCAGCAGATCGCGGCCGAGGAGCGCAACGCGCTGGCGGCCGAGGAGGCCGAACTGACCTCGGACGTCGACCGCTTCTCGCTCGCGATCGACTTCGACCGCCGCTTCGCCGGCTTCGCCCCCGTCCCGCAGCGCCCGGCGCGCCGGGCGAGCGAGCTGCTGGTGCGCGACACGGTGGCCTACTGGCGGTTCGACAACGGCGGCGGGGACGGTACGTCGGTCTCCCCGCAGCAGGTCGTCAAGGACCTGACCGGGCAGGGCAACGACCTGCTCTGGCAGAGCGCCCCCGGCACGCCCGACGGCGCGCTCAGCTGGTCCACCGAGCACCACCCGGACCAGCCGGGCCACGGCAGCCTGCTGTTCAAGGGCACCCGCTCGCCGGTCCGCGGCGGCTACCTCCAGACCGTGCCCACCGCGCCGGTGAACCGGGAGACCTTCGAGCGCGGGTTCACCGTCGAGGCCTTCTTCAAGCTGCCCGCCGACTGGGACTCCGCACAGAGCCGCTGGTCCGCCCTGCTCAGCCGGTGGGGGATGAGCGCCGAGGCGGGCAGGAGCGGGCCCGGGACGGACGCGGAGGAGCCGATCGTGACGCTCAGCGTTTCCGACGGGCCGGCCCTCCAGTGGTGCGTCTACCCGCTCAACCAGACCGGGGCGTCCACGTGTTGGGGCCACCAGCTGCCGCTGGACCGGTGGTGGCACGTCGCGGTGGTCAACGACGGGAAGCTCAGCCGGATGTACGTCGAGGGCTGCGAGGTGGTGCGCAACCCGGCGACGCCCGCGGTCGGGCTGACCACGCTGGGGCGGCCGTGGATGCTGGGCGGCTATTCGTACGCGGGGGTGCTGGACAAGGTCTTCCACGGGTACATCGGGGACGTCCGGATCGTGAAGCGGGCGCTGCGGGTGGGTGAGTTCATGACCGCCTGACCGCACCCCCTCCGAAGCACGGACACCGTCGGGCCCCGGTGCGGGCCCGGCGGTGCCGTCGTCCGGAACGGCGAGCGGGCGCCGGGCGCGACGGCCGCGCCGGAGCCGTCAGCCGAGCAGGGTGGCCTCGACCCCGGCGAGCACCGCCGCCAGGCCCTGCTCGAAGCCCTCGTCGAAGTCCTGGAACATCACCCGGCCCGACTCGGCGGCCAGCGGGTGGGCGGCCAGGCGCTCGGCGCGGGCCTCCACGTCGTAGCCCCCGGTGCCGTCGAAGGGGCTGGAACCCATGGCCTGCTCCTCGATGACGTAGCCGATGGTGTAGCTGTACGCGGTCAGCCAGGCCCGGGCGGCGGCCGCCGGGGTAAAACCGGACTCGACCAGCAGGCGCAGCGAGGCGTCCAGACCGGCCGCGTAGCCGGTGTCGGTGAACCGGGTGCCGCTGTAGACCTTCGCGCCGTCGCGGTAGCGCAGCAGCTCGGCGCGCAGGGTGCGCATGGTCATCAGGTAGGCCTCCCGCCAGTCGCCCGGGCCCGGGGCGCCGTCGGCCTCGGAGGCCGCGTCCGCCGCCCGGGCCGTCATGCGGCGCATCATCTCGGTCGCCATCTCGTCCAGCAGCGCCTGCTTGTCCTTGAAGTGCCAGTACAGCGCGGGTGCCTTGACGTCGAGCCGGGCGGCGATGGCGCGCAGCGTCAGGCCGTCGAGGCCGGCCTCGTTCAGCAGGTCCAGCGCGGCGTCGACGACCTGGCCGCGGTCGAGCTTGGGGGTCTTCTGCGGGGTCACGGTTGACAGTTTAACGCCGTTAAGTGCACGCTGTCCGCACCAGCTACTTAACAACGTTAAGGAGGTTGCCGTGGCTCCTCGCGGCATGCACACGGACGTCCTGATCATCGGCGCCGGGCCCACCGGACTCGCCCTGGCGCTGGACCTCGCCCGGCACGGCGCCGCCGCGCTGGTCGTCGAGCGCGGTACGGAACTCTTCCCCGGCTCGCGCGGCAAGGGCCTCCAGCCGCGCACGCTGGAGGTGCTCCACGACTTCGGCGTGCTCGACCGGGTCCGCGCGGTGGCGGAGCACTATCCGCCCAACCTGATCTGGCGGGACGGCGAACCGCAGGACGAGCACCGGATGTACGACCCGACCGAACCCTCCGAGGCCGAGCCGTACACCGAGGTGCTGATGCTGCCCCAGTGGCGCACCCAGCAGGTGCTGTACGGGCGGCTGCGCGAGCTGGGCGGCGAGGTCGCGTTCGGGAGGGAACTGGTCGGCCTGGCGCAGGACGAGGAGGGCGTGACCGCCGAGTTCGCCACCGGCGGCCCGGTCCGGGCGCGCTACGTCGTCGCGGCGGACGGCGGACGCTCGACGGTGCGGCGCCTGCTCGGCATCGGGATGACCGGGGAGACCGTCGACCCGGACCCGATGCTGGTCGCGGACGTCCGGGTCGACGGGCTGGACCGCGAGCACTGGCACGTGTTCCGGTCCGAGGAGGGGCTGCTGGCGATCTGCCCGCTCGGCGGCACCGAGGACTTCCAGCTGGTCGCCCAGTTCCCGCAGGGGACGGCGGTCGACCTCACCGTCGAGGGTCTGCGCAGAGTGGTCGCGGCCCGCTCCCACCTGGCCGCCGAGCAGGTCACCGAACTGCGCTGGATCTCCGAGTTCCGCCCGCGCGCGGCGCTCGCGGACCGCTTCCGCGCCGGCCGGGTGTTCCTCGCGGGCGACGCCGCGCACGTCCACTCGCCGGCCGGCGGGCAGGGTCTGAACACCAGCGTCCAGGACGCCTACAACCTGGGCTGGAAGCTGGCCGCGGTGCTGGCCGGGCGGGCGGACGAGGCGCTGCTCGACAGCTACGAGGAGGAGCGCCGGGCCAACGCGGCGGCGATGCTGGAGCTGTCCACCCGCGTCCACCGCGGCGAGGAGCGCCGGGGCCGGGCGACCCAGCAACTCGGCCTCGGCTACCGGGAGTCCATGCTCTCGGTGGAGACCCGCTCGGACCTCCCGGCGGACGCCCTGCGGGCCGGTGACCGCGCCCCGGACGGCCGCCGGGGCGGCACCCGGCTGTTCGACGCCTTCCGCGGCCCGCACTGGACGTTGCTCACCGTCGGCACGGACACCCCACTGCCAGCCGTCACCGCCCCGGTGGTCCGCATCCCGGCCTACGAGGCGTACGGCACCGGGGTGTTCATGGTCCGTCCGGACGGCTACCTCGGCTGGGCCGGTGCGACGGCCGACGGCCTCGCGGCCTATGTGGGCCGGCAGGGGCTGCTCGTCCGCTGACCGGTGTCCGGCCGGCGTCCGCCCCGTGACCGGCCACCGGGGCGGCCGGCCGGTCCGGCGCGGCGGCCCTACTGTGCGCGGGCCTCGGCGCTGGTCTTCAGGTTGTGCAGCCAGCCTTCGAGGCCCTGGCGGAGGATGGCGGTCGCGGCCGGATGCGGGCACCCCGCGCGAGCGCTACCGGTCCCAGGTGCGCGAGGAGATCAAGGCGCACGCCTGGGAGCAGATCGCCACGGCCGGCGCCTCGGCGCTCTCCGTCAACGCGATCGCCAAGCGGAAGGGCATGAGCGGCCCCGCGCTCTACCGTTACTTCGCCGGCCGCGACGAGCTGATCACCGCGCTCGTCGGGGACGCGTACCGCAGCCAGCCTCGCCGACACCCTCGGCGCGGCCGCCGCCGGGGGCGCCGACCTGCCCGGGCTCGCCCACGCCCTGCGCGGCTGGGCCCTGGCCGACCCCCAGCGGTACTTCCTGATCTACGGCACCCCCGTGCCCGGCTACCACGCGCCCGAGGGCACCACGGCCATCGCCGACGAGGTCATGCGGACGCTGGTCGACGCCTGCGCGGCGCTCGCTCCGGGCGGGCCGGACGCCGAGGAGGCGCCGTTCGCCACCCACCTGGTGGGCCACCGGGACTGGGCCGGCGAGCAGCCGGCGCCGCCCGAGGTGCTCCACCGCTTCCTGGTCTTCTGGACCCGCCTGCACGGCGTGCTGTCACTGGAGCTCGCCGGACACTTCACCGGCATGGGCTTCCGGCCCGAGCTGCTCTTCGAAGCCGAGCTGGACAGCCTGCTGGCGCCGCGGTTCTGACCGGCGCCGCGGTGCCGGCCGGGCCCTCACCGGCACCGGGTGGCGGCCTCAGCCCTGCCCGGGGTGCGGCTGCGGGAGCGGCGCCGGACCGGGGTCCGGGAACGGCTCCGGCGGCGGGAACGGCGGGGTCGGCGGCGGCGCAGGGCCGGGCTCGCCCGGCGGTGGCCCGGGGTCGGGGTAGGGGGTCGGTCGGGTGTCCGGGTCCGGGGGCATCGGGACGGTCATCGAGGCACCTCCTCGGGCGGAGCGCGCCGCTCAGTGGCCGAGCGCGCCGGCCAGCCGGCGCTTGTCCATCTTCGAACGGCCCTTGATGCCGCGCTGCTTGGCCTCGTTGTACAACTGGTCGTAGGTCGGGCCCTGGGAGCCCTGGTGCGAGCGCTGCCCGCCGCGCCGACCGGAGGACATGTCGTCGGTCGAGCTCCGACTGGCGGTCCTCGACTCGCCGTGCCGGGCGCGCTCCTTGTTCACCGTTCGGGCTGCGATCTCCTCGGCCCGCTTCTCGCTCTCGCCACGGTCGAGCGCGCTCTCCTTGATGTGCTCGTACTGGCGCTCCCGCTTGGGGCTCGATCCGCGGGGCATGACCGACGCCTCCCTTCCGCGCGGGGTCGTTGCGTGGGCGCGTCTACCCGCAGGCGCCACCGCGAATCCGGCGGCCGGGCCCTCGTGCGGACTGCCCGGGGATCCGGCAGCCGGCACGTCCCTTCGCCCCCGAGGTCGGCACGCGCGGGGCGATGGGGCGTGTACTGCCGGTCGTGCTCCGGTTCGGACGGGTGTGCCCGGTGTGACGCGTTCGCCGCAGCATCACTCCGGGTAATTGACCGGCTGCACGATGGTGACCAAGGGGGTGGGGTCAGGGAGTCGCGATGACGGAACACGAGCAGCTCGGCGCGCAGGCCGGCCCGGAAGAACGCCCCACCAGGCCCGAACGGGTGCCGCCCCAGGCCCCCGCGCCCGGAAGGCGACGGACGGGCGCCCGGCCCGGAACGGACGGCGACGGCACCGCGGCCCCCTGGCCCGACGCGATGCTGTCGCTGCTGCGCACCCCGACAGCCGACCGGAAGCCCGCGCCGGAGGGGGCAGGCGCAGAGCCGTCGGCGGGTGCCGAGCCGGCGCAGGTGCTGGACCTCGCGCTGCTGGTCGGCGAGCTGCTGCTGGCCAGCGGCGAGGCGGCCGAGGACGTCGAGGCCGCCATGCTCGCCGTCGCTCGCGCCTACCGGGTCCATCCCTGCGACCCGCAGGTCACCTTCACCCGGGTGGCGATCTCGTACCAGCCGGGCCCGTCGGAGCCCTCTCTGACGGCCGAGTGCTCGGTCCGCCGCCCGGCCGTCGACTACGCGCGGCTGGCCGCCGTGTTCCGGCTGGTCACCGAGATCACCGTGGGCGGGATGGCCGTCCCCGAGGCGCACGGCCGCCTGGTGGCGGCCCGCCGGAGCAGCCGCCCCTACTCCGGCCGGCTGTTCGTGCTCTCCTGCGGGGGGATGGCCGGGGCCGCCACGCTGCTGATCGGCGGCCGGGGCGACGCCAGGGCCTGGCTGGTGTTCGCCAGCGCCCTCGTCGCCGCGCTGCTGGGCGAGCGGTTCTCGGCCCTGGTGGCGCGCCACGACCTCCCGGCGTTCTACCAGTTCGTGGTGGCGGCGGTGCCCGCCGCCGTGATCGGCATCCTGCTGTCGTTCAACGGGCTGCACCTGCGCGGATCGGTGGTGATCACCGGAGGGCTGTACGCGGTGCTGCCGGGGTGGCCCATGGTGGCGGCGGCCCAGGACGGCCTGGCAGGCTTCTACCTCACCGCCGCCGCCCGGCTGCTCGAAGCGCTGTACCTGATGGCCGGCGTGGTGATCGGGGTGATGACGGTGCTCTACGTCGGCGTCAACAACGGCGCCGACCTCGCCGCCCAGGACGTCCCGCCCGGGGCGGTGAACCCGCCGCTGCAGCTCGCCGCCGCGGTGCTGCTCACCCTGGCGTTCGCGGTGCTGCTGAACACCGAGCCGGCCACGCTGCCGGCGGTCCTGGTGAACAGCGCGGCCGGCTGGACCACGTACGGGGTGCTGGTGAACGCGGGTGGCGAGCCGATCCTGGCCACCGGCCTGGCGGCCGGGCTGGTGGGGCTGTCCGGCCAGCTCATGGCGCGCTGCCGGGGCAGTTCGGCGCTGCCGCACATCACCGCCGCGCTGGGGCCGCTGCTGCCCGGCTCGGTGCTGTACTTCGGGATGCTGGCCTTCGTCCGGGGCGAGCCCGAGGTCGGGCTGAGCGGCATCGGGCGGGCCGGCGCGATGGCGATGGCGCTGGCCATCGGCGTCAATCTGGGCCGCGAGCTGGCCCGGCTCTTCCTGCCCCCGCCCCGGGTGGCCGCACCGCCCCGCCGCCGGGGAGGACGCCACCGGCGCTGACGGGGCAGCGGCGGACCGGTTTGCCCGGGCGGTACCGCGGTACACGCGTGGGGTGTGGAGACGGGTCGGACAGCACCGGCCCGGCTTCCCGGGGACGGCCCCGGCCGGTTCGAGCCGACGAGGCAGCCCCGGTCGACAGCCATCCCTCAACCCCGGAGATTCTCGTGATACTCCTCGGCGTCATCCTGCTCATCATCGGCTTCGTCACCGGCATCTCGATCCTCTGGACCATCGGCATCGTGCTGGCCCTCGTCGGCCTGGCCCTGTGGGTCGCCGGAGCGCTCGGGCACGCCGTCGGCGGCCGCCGCCACTACTACTGACAGGACCTGACCCCTGCTCAGCACCGTGCGCCGAACGCCCGACACACCTGACACACCCCGATGCACCTGACACATCCGGCCCGCCCGGCTCAGGGGCGGTCCTCGTGCAGTCCGCAGAGCCAGGCCAGCGCCCGGTGGACGCCGAGCACATAGCTGTGGTCCGCCCCCTGGGCGCGGACCCGGTGGAGGTGGACGGCGGCGGCCTGGCACTCCGCCAACAGCTGTGCGTGGCCCGGGCCGGTGGCGCCGGACGTGGCGGCAGCCGTGGCGGCCGCGGTGACCGGGGCCGCGACCTGCGCGCCGGCGGCCCATCGGTAGGCGCCGAGCACGCCGTGCTCGAAGCCGGTCCAGGGCGGGGGGCGCCGGTTGACCCGGTCGATCGCGGCGAACACCTCGTCCAGCGGGCGCACTCCCACAGCCGGGACCGTCTCGTCACTGGTCATGTCCGCAACCTACGTCCGCCCGGCACCGCCCGCCCCCGGGGAGGGCGGCCCGGTACGGCGCAGCCGTGCCGTGCCACCCGAGCGGCCGAGGCCGTCGACGGTTCCGCCGCTCCCGCTGCCCGGCCAGGGCGCGGCCGGGCAGCCGGAGCGGGACGGGTAGGCTGGCCAGGTCGTGTCCGGCCGGAGAGGTGGCCGGGCCGGAGGAACGGTGCGGGCCGGCGGCCCGCCGGTGGAGACCCCTGATGACTCGTCGTTTTGACTGCTCGGACCCGTCGGAGCGCGCAGCCGGGCTGCGCGAGGCCGTGGCCGCGGTGCGCCGCGGTGAGCTCGTGGTGCTGCCCACGGACACCGTGTACGGCGTGGGCGCGGACGCCTTCGCGGCGCAGGCGGTCGACCGCCTGCTGCGGGCCAAGGGTCGGGGGCGGAACATGCCCTCGCCGGTGCTGGTCGGCTCCCCGGAGGCGCTGGACGGGCTGGTCGAGGTGACGGAGCGCGCGCGGGACCTGGTCAAGGAGTTCTGGCCGGGCGGGCTGACCGTGGTGGCCCGGCACCTGGAGTCGGTCGAGCTGGACCTCGGCGAGACCGGCGGGACGGTCGCGGTGCGGATGCCCGCGCACCCGGTCGCCATCGAACTGCTCAACGCCACCGGGCCGTTGGCCGTCTCCAGTGCGAACCTGACCGGGCACGAGTCGCCGCAGGACTGCGACGCCGCCCAGGGCATGCTCGGCGACTCGGTGGCCGTCTACCTCGACGGGGGCCCGACCGCGGCCGCCGTGCCCTCCTCGATCGTGGACATCACCGGCGAGGTGCCGGTCCTGCTGCGGGCGGGTGCGATCGGCGCCGAGCGCCTGCGCGAGGTGGTCCCCGGCCTGCGGGAGCGCTGAGCCGGCCGCAGCGCGGCGCCACACCCGGTCGACGGGCCGTACCGCGTGGCGCCCGGGCGGCCCGGGCCGCCGCCGCTAGGGTCGGCGAAGGCGTGCGAGGGCGGGCCCTCCGCCGGGCCGGGGAGGGAGTCGGCGCCGCGACCGGGGGCGTCACCGGCTCCGCTGCGGAGGTTCCATGAGCGCTTCGTCCACCGCGCCGCCCCGGGCGCAGGACCGCACCCGGGCGCGGGTCCGGCAGGGCAGCACGCTGCTGCGCTGGCTGTTCACCACGGACCACAAGGTCATCGGGAACCTCTACCTGGCGACGGCCTTCGGCTTCTTCCTGGTCGGGGGCGTGCTCGCGCTGCTGATGCGGGCCCAGCTGGTGGGGCCGGACACCGGGCTGCTGTCGAACGAGCGGTACAACCAGCTGTTCACCATGCACGGCACGATCATGCTGCTGCTGTTCGCCACCCCGACCTTCGCCGGGTTCGCCAACGCGATCATGCCCCTGCAGATCGGCTCGCCGGACGTGGCCTTCCCCCGGCTGAACGCCTTCACCTACTGGGCCTTCCTGCTGGGCGGGCTGATGGTGCTGAGCGGCTTCCTCACCACCCAGGGCGCGCCCTCGTTCGGCTGGTTCGCGTACGCGCCGCTGAACGGTCCGCTGTTCTCGCCCGGGGCGGGCGGGGACCTCTGGGCGCTCGGCCTGGTGGTGGCCGGCCTGGGCACCATCCTGGGCTCGGTCAACTTCATCACCACCATCACCTGCCTGCGGGCACCGGGCATGACGCTGTTCCGGATGCCGGTCTTCACCTGGAACGTGCTGTTCACCTCGGTCATGGTGCTGCTGGCCTTCCCGGTGCTGACCGCCGCGCTGCTCTGCCTGGAGGCGGACCGCAAGTTCGGCGCGCACGCCTTCGACGCGGCCAACGGCGGGGCGCTGCTGTGGCAGCACCTGTTCTGGTTCTTCGGCCACCCCGAGGTCTACATCGTCGCGGTTCCGTTCTTCGGCATCGTCAGCGAGATCATCCCGGTGTTCAGCCGCAAGCCGCTGTTCGGCTACTACGGGATGATCGGTGCGACCATCGCCATCACCGCGCTGTCCATGTCGGTGTGGGCGCACCACATGTTCGCCACCGGCCAGGTGCTGCTGCCGTTCTTCTCGATGATGTCCTTCCTGATCGCCGTGCCCACCGGGGTGAAGTTCTTCAACTGGGTCGGGACCATGTGGAACGGCTCGCTGTCCTTCGAGACCCCGATGCTGTGGTCGATCGGCTTCCTCGTGACCTTCCTGTTCGGCGGGCTGAGCGGGGTTCTGCTGGCCGCGCCGCCGATCGACTTCCACGTCACCGACAGCTACTTCGTGGTGGCCCACCTGCACTACGTGCTGTTCGGGACGGTCGTCTTCGCCACCTTCGGGGGCTTCTACTTCTGGTGGCCGAAGCTCACCGGGAAGATGCTCGACGAGAAGCTGGGGAAGGTGCACTTCTGGATCCTGTTCGTGGGGTTCCAGACCACCTTCCTGGTGATGCACTGGCTGGGCGCCCAGGGGATGCCGCGCCGCTACGCGAGCTACCTGGCCGTGGACGACTTCACGGCGCTGAACGTGTGCGCCTCGATCGGCTCGTTCCTGCTCGGGGTCTCCAACCTGCCGTTCTTCTACAACGTCTGGACCACCACCCGGCACGGCGCCCGGGTCACCGAGGACGACCCGTGGGGCTGGGGCCGGTCACTGGAGTGGGCCACCTCCAGCCCCCCGCCGCAGCACAACTTCCACGCGCTGCCCAGGATCCGCTCCGAGTCCCCGGCCTTCGACCTGCACCATCCCGAGGTGCCCAGGGAGGAGGCGGCGAACGGCACCCCGGGGCAGCCGTCCGGCCGTACCGGCGAGCGGGGGAGCGGGCGGTGAAGGCGGAGGGGTGGCTGTTCGCCGTCATGACGCTGTTCTTCGCGGTGACCGGGCTGATCTACGGCTTCTGGGCCCGGGAGCCGGCCGGCAAGGCGATCCTGACGGTGGCGTTCCTGATGTCCGGCCTGGTCGCGCTGTTCTGGTTCGTCCAGCACCAGCGGCTGGGCGGCGGCCGGGCGCAGGACCGCAAGGAGGCCGAGATCGCGGAGGCCGCCGGGCCGGTGGGGTTCTTCCCGGCCCGCAGCGGCTACCCGGTCCTCGCCGCGGTCGGCGTGACGGTCTTCGCCCTGGGCCTGGTCTTCGCACGGTGGCTGATCGTCCTCGGCGCGCTGGTGCTCGCGCTCGCCGTTGCCGGCTTCATCTTCCAGTACCGCGACCACGACGCGGGCTGAGGCGGCGCAGCAGCCGCCGGAGCGGGCCGCCCCGAGACGGCCCGGGCGCCCGGACGGCCGGGGGAGCGGGGTGGGCCGGGGCCGTGAGGACCGCCGCGACGCGCTCCGACTCCCCCTCGGTGGCCGGGAGTTCGACCCGTTCGCGGTGGTACCAGGAGCTCGCCGCGGCGCGCACCCGCTCGTGCCGCGGTGCCCCCTCCGGGGCGGCCACCGGCTCCGCCGCGGCGCGCGCCAGCAGCACGTACCGCTCGGCCGCGGGCACCGGGCGGTGGTGGCCGGAGAAGCCGCCGTCGCGGGACTGGTCGATCCGGCCGGTCTCGTCGCCGTCCAGCAGCCGGGCGCGGTCCCGGGCCTGCAGGGCCAGGCAGAGGCGCCGGGTGAGCATGAAGACCACCGGCGGCAGCACGACCAGCGCCGTCCGCAGCGCCACGGTGAGCGCGTTGACGGAGAGCTCGAAGGTGTACGCGATCACGTCGTTGCCGCCGGCGATCAGCAGCACGGCGTAGACGGTGATCCCGGCGGTGCCCAGTGCGGTGCGGGTGGGCTTGTTGCGCGGGCGGTCGCACAGGTGGTGTTCGCCGGTGCCGGGGTCGAGCCACCGTTCGACGAAGGGGTAGGCGTACAGCGCCGCGAACAGCAGGCCGGGCACCACCAGGGCGGGCAGGAGCACGTTCCACGACACGGTGTGCCCGAGCACCCTGGTCTCCGCGGCCGGCATCAGCCGCAGCGCCCCCTCGATGAAGCCGATGTACCAGTCCGGCTGCGCGCCCGTCCCGACGACGTCGGGGCGGTAGGAGCCGTACCGCCAGATCGGGTTGATCTCGGCGAGAAAGGCCGACAGCGCCATCACGCCGCCCACCGTGAACAGCAGGCCCACCGTACGGGTCAGGAACTGGGGGAAGAAGGGCAGCCCCACGACGTTGCGATTGGTGCGGCCGGGGGTGGCCCAGTGGGTGTGCTTCAGCACCACCACCAGCGTCAGGTGCGCCCCGACCAGGGCCAGCAGCAGGCCGGGGACCAGGAGGACGTGCAGGGTGAACAGCCGGGGGATGATGTCGTGCCCGGGGAACTCGCCGCCGAAGGCGAACAGGGTGAGGTAGGAGCCGACCAGCGGCACCGAGAGCAGCACGCCCTCGGCGATCCGCAGGCCGGTGCCGGAAAGGGTGTCGTCGGGCAGCGAGTAGCCGGAGAACCCCTCCAGCAGCGCGAGGTTGAACAGCGTCACCCCGATCATCCAGTTGAGCTCGCGCGGGCGGCGGAACGCCCCGGTGAAGAACACCCGCAGCAGGTGCACGCCGATCGCGGAGGCGAACAGCAGCGCCGACCAGTGGTGGATCTGGCGGATCATCAGTCCGCCCCGCACCTCGAAGCTGATCCGCAGCGTCGACGCGTACGCCTCGGACACCCGCACGCCGCTGAGCGGCAGGTAGGCGCCCTGGTAGACGACCTCGTTCATGCTCGGCTCGAAGAAGAGCGTCAGGTAGACGCCGGTCAGCAGCAGCACCACGAAGCTGTACAGCGCGAGTTCGCCGAGCAGGAAGGACCAGTGGTCCGGGAAGACCTTGCGGAGCAGTTCCCGGCCTGCCTCCATGACCGGCAGCCGCCCGTCCAGGTGGGTCGCGACGCGCTCGCCGGCGGACGGCTCGCGCCCGTTCGAAGCCCTGGTTTCGTCCACGGCAGGAACCTAGTGGGCCTCCTGGCGCGCGGGGCGGCCGAGGGCTGCGGTTGCCGCCGCGGGCGGTGCCAGAGCACTCCAACGGCGGAACGGGCACGGTCATCCGTGCGCCGCTCGCCGCTCGCCCGGGCGCTCAGTCCTCCGCGAGCGGCCGGGCGAGCGCGGCGTCCACGTCGAGGTGCTCGGACTCCGCGCCGGCGGGCACCAGCCGGAAGGAGTCCGAGAGGAACGCGGCGACCTCCTCCTCCGGCGCGCTGAGGACGGCCTGCGCCCATCGGGTACCGGTGGGCCTGCCGGGCCGCGGTGGGGAGGTGACGCGGCCCGGTCGGCCGGGGCATGATCGCGGGATGACGACGATCAGGACCCGGCGGGGGCGCCTCGGCATTCCGGCACTGGCGGCGCTCGCCGTGCTGGCGGCGGGGTGCGGGACGAAGCACGCGGACACCGCCCAGGGCGCGGGCACCGGCACGCCGCCGGCCGCGACCACGGCCCAGGGCAAGCCGGTCGACTTCCCCTGCCCAGGCGAGACCCCGACCCCGACGCCCACCGTCACCCGTACGGCGAGCCCCGCCGCCCCGCCCGCGCTGCCGCCCGACCACTACGCCGAGAACCACGGCTTCAAGCTCCAACTCCCGCTGCACGGCCAGAGCCGCTGCGACGGACTGGCGGCGGTGCAGCGCGTCAAGGCGGCGCTCGAACCGCTGCGGATGGGCAACGACTACACCCCGGACAGCACCCGTGCCCGGCTCACCGGCCTTGGCTACCCGGCGGACAGGGTGCGGGTGCAGGCGATCGGACGGACCACGGTCGGCTTCACCGTCGACGCCACCGGGATGTGCCTGGCCGGGACGATGATCCCCGACTCCACCCAGGCGGAGGCCTTCGCCGGCTACGCGGACGGCGGCTGCGAGGAGCCCCGCGGCGGCCACTGACCGGCCTTCCGGTTAGCCGAAGCAGGACACCCGCCGCAATGACGACCTCCGACAAGTACGGGCCGCATCTTCCGTGACGGCATGGCAGAGGCGGCGCCCGACGGCGCGGATAGGCTCCGGACGACCGACACCTTGATCACGATCCCCGGATCGGAGAGGGCGCCACCGCGTGAGCATCCAGCAGATCACCCCCAAGCAGCGGGGCTACCTGATCGTCAACTCCCACCCGGCCGGCAGCGAGGCCACCGTCGACCTCCAGTGGCGGCGCATCGAGCCCGTTGCGCCGGCCGGTCGGGCCCCGGTCGTGCTGGTCCTCGGCGCCAGCGCCGGATACGGTCAGGCGCTCCTGCTCGCCGGGCTGCGCCGTCAGGGCATCCGCGGCATCGGCGTCGCCTATGAGAGCGCCGCCACGGAGCGGCGCACCGCCACCGCCGGCTGGTACCGCACCGCCGCGACCTCCGCCCTGGTCGAGCAGGGCGGAGGCGACTTCACCTTCGTCAACGCCGACGCCTACGCGGACGCCACCCGTGCCGAGGTGCTCAAGCTCCTCGCCGAGCGCTACGGCCCGGTCGACCACCTCGTCTACTCGCTCGCCTCACCGCGGCGCACCGACCCGGTCACCGGCGAGGTCCACCATTCGGTGATCAAGCCGCTCGGCTCCCCGTACACCTCGCCGTCCCTGCTCTTCGACGACGGCGCCGCGCAGATCGGCTCCGTCGACCTCACTCCGGCCGACGAGGCCGAGCGGGCGGCGACCGTCAAGGTGATGGGCGGCGAGGACTGGCGGCTGTGGGTGCGGGCGCTGGCCGACGAGGACCTGCTCGGCCCCGGCTTCACCACCGTGGCCCTGTCCTACGTCGGCTCCGAGATCACCGCGCCGGTCTACCGGCAGGGCACGATCGGCGCCGCCAAGGAGCACCTGGAGGCCACCGCCCGGCAGCTGCAGACCGGGCTGCTCGCCGGCCGCGGCCGGGCGTTCACCGTCGTCGCCGGCGCGGCCGTCACCCAGGCGTCCACCGCCATCCCCTCCATCGCCCTCTACACCTCGCTGCTGCGCAACGTCCTCGGCGAGGACGGCTGGCGCACGACCGACGACCAGGCCGTGGACCTGTGGGAGCAGCTGACCGGCGCGAAGGAGCTCACCCTGGACGGGCAGGGCCGCATCCGCCTGGACGGCTGGGAGCTCGACCCCGGCGTGCAGGACCGGGTGCGGGAGCTGTGGGCCGACCCGGCGGCCGCGCTGGCCGCCGACCCGGCCGGCTCCGCCTGGTTCTACAACCAGTTCCGGCAGCTGTACGGCTGGGACGTCCCCGGCGTCGACTACACCACGGGGGTCGAGACCTCGGTGCCCTGGCCCGGGCAGCGGTAGCCCGAGCGCCCGGGGACCGCGTCACCCCGTCAGCGGGCGTGTCCGGTCCGGCAGCCGGACGACGGGCGCGGCCGGCAGGTCCGCGCACCGTGCCGGTCCGCCCGCCGCCTCGCCCGGTCGGCGGGCGGGCGAGGCGGCGGGCGAACCGTACGAGGGGATCTCAGGCCGGCTCGGGCGGCCACGGGCCGTGCGCCGCCACCTGGGCGCGCAGCCCGCGCAGCGCCCGGGCGGAGGCGATCCCCACCGCACCGGCGACCAGGCCGTCCCGGACGCAGACGGCGGCGAAGCGGTGCTCCTCCAGGCTGCCGTCGACCACGTCGAACCGCTCCGCGCCGCCGGGCCGGCCGAACACCTGCACCCGCAGCCCGTACTGGTCGGTCCACAGGTACGGGACCGGCCGGTAGGCCTGCCGGGCGCCGTCCGGCCCGGCCAGCAGGTTCCGGGCGGCGTGCACGGCCTGCTCGGTGGCGTTGGTGCGCTGTTCGAGGCGCCGGTGGCGGCCGGTGTGCGGGTCGGGCCAGGCGGCGGCGTCCCCGGCCGCCCAGACACCGGGGCCGGCGGCGCAGTAGGCGTCGCAGACCACGCCGTCGTCCAGCGGGACGCCGCTGCCGGCCAGCCACTCGGTGGCGGGCTCGGACCCGACGGCCATCAGCACGGCGTCGGCCGCCAGTTCGGAGCCGTCGGCCAGCCGGACGCCGGCGGCCCGGCCGCGCCGTTCGAGCAGCCCCGTGGCCAGGCCCCGGTGGAGCCGCACCCCGTGCTCGCGGTGCAGACCGGCCAGCAACGCGGCCGTCTCGGTGCCCAGGACGGCGGCCAGCGGTGTGGCGGTGGAGGTCAGCCAGGTCACCTCGGCGCCGAGCCCGACGGCGGTGGCCGCCGCCTCGGCGCCGAGCAATCCGCCGCCGACCACCAACAGCCTTGCACCAGACCGTAGTTCATCGCGCAGGGACAGGGCGTCGGCGAGGGTGCGCAGCACGTGCGCCCCGGGCCGCGGCGCGTCGGCGCCGGGGAGCCGGCGCGGGCGGACTCCGGTGGCCACGATGACGGCCTCGCAGCGTACCCGCCGGCCGTCGGAGAGGCGGACGGTCCGCTCCCGGCGGTCCAGCCGCCCGGCCCGGACTCCCAGGCGCAGGTCGAGCCGGAGCTCGTCCAGTGCCTCGGGGCCGCGCAGGGCCAGGCGGTCGGGCTGCCACTCGCCGCCGAGCAGGTGCTTGGACAGCGGCGGCCGGTCGTACGGCGGCTCCGACTCGGCCCCGATCAGGGTGAGGCGGCCGTCGTAGCCGGACCGGCGCAGCGCCTCGGCGGCGTGCAGCCCGGCCGCGCCGGCGCCGACCACGGCCACGTCCCGCAGTGCGGTCACACCTGGTCCAGGTGGATCGCCGCGGCCGGGCAGACCGCGGCGGCGTCCCGGACGGCCTGGTGGAGCTCGGTGGACGGTTCGGCGTCGAGCAGGACGACGATGCCGTCCTCGTCGCGCTGGTCGAAGACGTCGGGGGCGGCGAGCACGCAGTGCCCGGCGCCGCAGCACTTCTCCTGGTCGATCCGGACGAGCATGGTCTTCCTTTCGGAACACGTGCCCCGGCGGCTGTGAACTCCGGCGCAGGGCAGACGGGCGGGTACGGTCGTGGCGGCTCGCGGGGGAGCCCGGTCACCAGGCGATCGGCAGCTCGTGGACGCCGTAGATGAGCATCTCGCCGCGGAAGCGGATCTCCTCGAACGGTACGGCCAGGCGCAGTTCGGGCAGCCGCCGCAGGATGCCGGCCAGCGCGATCTGCAGCTCCAGCCGGGCCAGCGGCTGTCCCAGGCACTGGTGGCTGCCGAAGCCGAAGGCCAGGTGCCGGCGCGCGTCGCGGGTCAGGTCGAGCTCGTCGCCGTCCGGGAACTCCTGCTCGTCCCGGTTGGCGGTGTTGACCATGCAGATGACGCCCTCGCCCGCCCGGATGCGGACGCCACCCAGGTCGACGTCCTCGGTGGCCACCCGGGTGAGGCCGGAGTGCACGATGGTCAGGTAGCGCAGCAGCTCCTCGACCGCGCCGGGCACGGACTCGGGGTGCTTGCGCAGGTGGTCGAGCTGGTCGGGGTTGCGCAGCAGCGCGAGCACGGAGAGCGCGGTCATGTTCGCCGTGGTCTCGTGTCCGGCCACCAGCAGCAGCCGGCCCATCGCCCCGATCTCCTCGGTGCTCAGCTCGCCGCGCTCCACCAGGCGGCTGAGGATGCCGTCGTCGGGGCGGGTGCGCTTGGCCTCGGTGAGCTCGACCAGGTAGTCGACCAGCTTGGCCTGGGCGGCGGTGACCTCCTCGGCGGTGGAGGCGCGGCGCAGCAGGACGCGGCTGCACTCCTGGAAGAAGTCGTGGTCCTGGTAGGGGACGCCGAGCAGCAGGCAGATGACCAGGGACGGCAGCGGCAGGGCGAACTCGCGGACCAGGTCGGCGCTGGAGCGTCCGTCGGTCATCCGGTCCAGCAGGTCGTCGGCGATCCGCTGGACCTCGGGGCGCAGCGCCTCGACCTTCCTGATCATGAACTCGCCGGTGAGCATCCGGCGGAAGTGGGCGTGCTGGGGGTCGTCCATCCGGATGAAGGTGGGCTGACCGGCGTTCAGCTGCCGCGCGCCCGCGCTGATGAACGGGAAGCCGGGCCGGGTGGAGTCGGAGCTGAAGCGGCCGTCGGAGAGGACCGCCTTGATGTCCTCGTGCCGGGTGACCAGCCAGCTGGTGGAGCCGTCCCACAGGGAGACGCGGCTGACCGGCTCCTCCTGTCGGGCCTGCTCGTAGGCGGGCGGCGGGGCGAACGGGCAGGTGCCGCGGGCGGCGGGGTGGGTGAAGCGCGGGGTCTTCTCGGCGATGGCCATCAGTGAATCCCCTTCCGGGAGTTGGACCAGGCCTATTTACGTGCCCAAAGCAACTAACTGACTGTCACGCTAGCTCGCGTTCCGTGGCGACAGAAGGGGCGGATCGGGTGACAGTCGAATCTGTCCGAAATCCGGTCACGGCTCCCCACCCCGGCCGCCGTCCGTACCGGATCGCTACAGTTCCCCCATGTCGGACGACGAAGACGCAGAAGACGGTCGGACCACCGCCTGCGAGCTGGACGGCCTGGAGGCCGTACTGGCCACGCTGGCCTACCTGCTGACGCGCTCGCAGGAGCACGAACGCCGCACCGCCCGGGCCGGCATCACCGCCGCCCGCTCGGACGTCTACCTCCTGCGCGCGCTCGCCGAGGGCTCGGGGGCCAGCCGGGTGAGCGACCTGGCCGACCGGCTGATGGTCAAGCCCTCCCACGTCACCCGGCAGATCGACCGCCTCCAGGGCCAGCAGCTGGTGGAACGCAGCCAGGACGCGCTGGACCGGCGGGCCCGCCAGGTGGCCATCACCGCCGACGGACGGGAACTGCTCGACCGCCTGAAACAGGCCAACATCGCCGGACTCGCGAGTGCGCTGGACGGCGTCCCCGAGCCGGACGTCACCGCCACCGTCGGCGTCCTGCGCCACCTGATCGACCGGTACGTGCACCGGGTGCGCACCACCATGCTGTCCGAGGACGAACCGCTCCCGAACCGGGCGGACGGTGCTGCCGGTGCCGCGAGGGCGAAGGCCCGGCTCAGCACTGCCGCACACGACGGCGGTTGAGCCCGGGGAGCACCCGGGTACGTCCCCCGGCATGTCGGACGAGAAGAACCACGCCGTGGCCGAGGCGATCCTCCCGCTGGTCGGTGGCGCCGCCAACATCCGCTCGGTCGCCCACTGCATGACCCGGCTGCGGCTGGGTCTGGCGGACCGCTCCCTGGTCGACACCGAGGCGCTGCGGGCGCTGCCGGCGGTCCTGGGCACGGTGGAGGACGACACCTACCAGATCGTGCTCGGGCCCGCCGCCGTCGCCGGGGTCACCGCGCAGCTGCGCCGCCTCCTGGAATCCCCCGGCGCACCGGCCGGAGCGCCGGGGGAGGACGGCGCAGACGGACGGGAAGGGGCGGGCGGTCGGGCCGAACCGCAGGCCGCGCCCGCCGCCGGGGACCTCGCCGGGCGCGGCGATCGCATCCGGGCGCAGGCCCGGGCGCGCAACGCGACCCCGGTGAAACTGGCGCTGCGCCGGATCGCCGACATCTTCGTCCCGCTGATCCCCGCGCTGATCGGGTGCGGCATCGTCGCCGGCCTCTCCGGGGCCCTCGCCAACCTCGGCTGGGCACCGGCCCTGGTCACCGCCCTGGGCCCGGTCTCCTCCGGGTTCATGTCCCTGATCGCCGTCTTCGTCGGCTACAACACGGCGAAGGAGTTCGGCGGCACACCCGTGCTCGGCGGGGCCGTGGCCAGTGTGATCGTCTACGCGGGGGTCGCCAAGGTGGAGGTGTTCGGCCACCACCTCACCCCGGGGCAGGGCGGCGTGGTCGGAGCGCTCCTCGCCGCACTGCTGGCGGTCCACCTGGAGCGCTGGACCCGTCGGCTGGTGCCGGCCGCCCTGGACGTCCTGGTCACCCCCACGATCACGGTCCTGCTCGGCGGGCTGGCCGCGCTGTTCGGCCTGATGTTCGTCGCCGGGGAGATCTCCACCGCCATCGGCCACGCCGCCACCTGGCTGCTCGCCCACGGCGGCCTGCTCGCCGGACTGGTGCTCGGCGGGCTCTTCCTGCCGCTGGTGATGCTCGGCCTGCACCAGGCGCTCATCCCGATCCACACCACCCTGATCCAGCAGCAGGGTTCCACCGTGCTGCTGCCGATCCTCGCCATGGCCGGCGCCGGGCAGGTCGGCTGCGCCGTGGCCGTCTACCTGAGGCTGCGCCACAACGCCTCCATCCGGGCCACCATCAGGTCCGCGCTCCCGGCCGGTCTGCTCGGTGTCGGCGAGCCGCTGGTCTACGGCGTCACCCTGCCGCTGGGGCGCCCCTTCGTCACCGCCTGCGTCGGCGGCGCCGCCGGGGGTGCCTTCGTCGGGGTGGCCGGCCAGCTCGGCAGCGCCGTGGGCTCCACCGCCATCGGCCCCTCCGGCTGGGCCCTCTTCCCGCTCCTGGCCGGCCCGCAGGGACTCCTCGCGAGCGCCGCCGTCTACGGTGGCGGGCTGCTGACCGGCTACCTCGCGGGCTTCCTGGCCACCTACTTCTTCGGCTTCACCCGCGAGACCCTCGCCGAGTACAACGCCCCCGCCGCCTCGGCCGGGAGCCCGGGGTAGCCGCGGGCCGCCGCCGACGACGTGCGTGGCGGCGGCCCGGGCCGGTCAGGTCGCCAGGAAGCGTTCCCGGTGCACCTGCTCGGGAGGCACCCCGCCCAGCGCGGCGGTGTGCAGGACGGCGTCGACCATGGGCGGCGGTCCGCAGACGTACAGGTCCGGTGCGGCGCCGCCGAGTTCGGGCAGCGCGGCGGCCAGCAGGTCCGCCGGGGTACCGGTCGGTCCGGACCAGCCGGGGCCGGGCTTCCAGGCGCAGACCTCGTACCGGAAGCCCGGCAACTCGGCGGCCACGGCGGCGAGTTCGTCCAGCCCGAAGACGTCCTTCGGCTCGTTGACGCCGAGGAACAGCCGGGCGGGCTGCGGATCCTGCCACTCGGCCATCCGGCGGACCATCGCCAGCAGCGGGGCCAGGCCGGTGCCGCCGGCCACGAACCAGCGCGGGCGCAGGCCGGTCTCGTGCAGGCCGAAGGCGCCCTGCGGGCCGTGCACGGTGAGCCGGTCGCCCGGGCGGGCCCGGTCGGCGAGGTAGGAGGAGAAGTGCCCGCCCTCCCGCAGCCGGACGTAGAACTCCAGCCGGCCCTCCCAGTTGCCGGTGTTGGCGAGGGAGTACGCGCGCTTCGGCTCGCCGCCGGGAGCCTGGAGTTCCATGAACTGGCCCGGGTCGAACTGGCAGTCCGGGTCGTCGAGGCGCAGCTCCAGCCGCACGGTGTCCGGTGTCACCGGGTCCACCGCGGTGACGGTGCCCTCGCGCACCGGGATGCCGCCGTACAGGATGCGGGACTGCTCGTACGGCAGCTCGGCCGTCAGCGGCCCGCAAGGGAAGGTGCGGCAGAGCAGCACCTCGCCGCGCTCGCGCTCGCCCGGCGGGAGCGCCTGCTCGCTGTGCGGGCCGAGTTCGTACGGTCCGTCGGTGACCGAGGCGTGGCAGGAGCCGCAGGTGCCCTGGCGGCAGGAGGCGGGCAGGGCGGCGCCGGCCTCCGCCGCTGCCTCCAGGACGCTGCGGCCGGGAGCGCAGGCGAACTCCAGCCGGCCGCCGTCGCTGGTGGTGAGGGCGACCGGGTGCGATCCGGCCGCGCCCACCACGTCGTCCGTGCTCACGACGCCGTCCGTGCTCACGACGCCGTCCGTTCGAGCGCGGCGGCCAGGTCGGCAGCCGGGTCGCCGGTCACCCGCAGGTCGAACCGCTTCACGAGCTCGTCGACCAGGGCGGGGGTCAGGAAGCCGGGCAGCGAGGGGCCGAGGTGGATGTTGCGGATGCCCAGTGCGAGCAGGGTGAGCAGCACTGCGACGGCCTTCTGCTCGGTCCAGGACAGCGCCAGGGTGAGCGGCAGGTCGTTGACCTCGCACTCGAAGGCGTCGGCCAGCGCGGTGGCGATCCGGATGGCGGAGTAGGTGTCGTTGCACTGGCCGAGGTCCAGCAGCCGGGGGAGGCCGGCGATCTCGCCGAAGTCGTGCCGGTTGAAGCGGTACTTGGCGCAGCCGAGGGTGAGCACCACGCTGTCCCGGGGCGCGCCGAGGGCGAAGTCGGTGTAGTAGTCGCGTCCGGGGGTGGGGCCGTCGCAGCCGCCGATCAGGAAGAAGTGCCGGATGGCGCCCTGTCGCACCGCGTGGACCACCTCGTCGGCGACCGCGAGCACGGCGTCCCGGCCGAAGCCGACGGTGACGGCCTCCTCCTCGGCCGCGGTCTCCGGGAACCCCGGCAGGGCCTGGGCGGCCTGGATCAGCGGGCGGAAGTCGTGGTCGGCGAGGTGCCGGACGCCGGGCCAGCCGACCGGTCCGGCCGTGAAGATCCGGCGGCGGTAGCTGACGTGCGGCTCGATGATGCAGTTGGAGGTCATCAGGATCGGGCCGGGGAAGGCCGCGAACTCCTGCTGCTGGTCCTGCCAGGCACCGCCGTAGTTGCCGGCCAGGTGCGGGTGGGCCTTGAGCAGCGGGTAGGCGTGGGCGGGGAGCATCTCGCCGTGGGTGTAGACGTTGATGCCCAGGCCCCTGGTCTGCACCAGTACGGCTTCCAGGTCCCGCAGGTCGTGGCCGCTGACCAGGATCGCCTTTCCGGCGACCGGGGTGGTGCGTACGGAGGTGGGCTGCTGGGGTCCGTAGGTACCGGTGTTGGCGGCGTCGAGCAGTTCGATCGCCGCGAGGTTCAGCCGGCCGAGGCCGACGGCGCGCTCCAGCAGCTCGGCCGCGTCGGTCGGCTCGCCGGCCAGGTAGGCGAGGGCCTCCTCGACGCCGCCGAGGACCTCGGCGCTGCGGCGGCCGAGCACGTCGGCGTGGTGGGCGTAGGCGCAGATGCCCTTGAGCGCGTAGAGGTGGAGCGAGCGGAGCCCGACCACGTCCGGCCCCACCAGGGGGAGCCCGGCGTCCACCCGGACGCCGGACGCCTGGCCCACCAGCGTGGCGGGGTCCGCCGCGGGGGCCCAGACGGCCGGCCCGGAGAGCGTCTCCGGCTCCTGCCCGGCGGCGCGCGCGGCCCGCTCGTACCGGTCCCGGGCCCGGTTGCGGACGCCCACGGCCAGCTGGATCAGCGCGGCGAAGCGGGTGGGGTTGAAGTTGACGTTGGTGAGCGTGGTGAAGACCGCGTACAGGACGAAGGCCGCCGCCTCGTCGTCCGGGTCGCCGAGCGCGCGCGCCTTCGCGGCGTACTGGGAGATGCCCTTGACCGCGTGGATCAGCAGGTCCTGGAGGTCCGAAGTGGGGGAATCCTTGCCGCAGTTGCCGATCGGACCGGCGCAGCCGGGGGTGGCGCCGGTGCGGTCGGTCTGTTCGCACTGGAAGCAGAACATGCGGGTCCTCCGGGGACTCGTGGTGTCGTTCGGGTGAGGCGGCGGAACGGGCCTCGACGAGTCCAGGATGGGACCGCCGCTGACGGTGCATCAGGGCCGGAGGGCCCCAATCCGGGGCCGGGAGACCCAGCCGGCCCGCGCCCGTCGTGCCCGGCGCCGCGGCCGCGGCCCGTGCGCCATCGGCCACGGCCCCGCCCGGACAGCGCTCCGGACCGCCGGGGCCCTACGATGTCGCCATGAGCGGGAGCCTTCAGGTATCAGGTGCGCACCATGCGCAGGAGCACCGGGACGACGAGCGGCTGGAGGCCGCGGCCGGCATCCTGGCGCTGCTCGCGGACCGTACCCGGCTCGCCCTGCTCCAGCGCCTGAGCGCCGGTGAGGCCGACGTGACCACGCTCACCGAGGCGGCCGGAGCGCCCCGGACGTCGGTCAGTCAGCACCTCGGCAAGCTCCGGCTGGCCGGCCTGGTCACGACCCGCAAGGACGGCCGGCGCGTCGTGTACGCGCTGCGCCACGGGCACCTGCGCCGGCTGGTCGACGAGGCGCTGAGCGTCGCCGACCACCAGATCGGCGGGCTCCCGCCGCACGACTGACCGGACTCCTGCGGCCCGTGCCCTCCGGGGTGCGGGCCGCTTTCTCGTCAACATGTGCACGCATGTGCACATGTTGACCTATCCTGGTCGTGCCGTCCTGCCGCGCCCAGTCGAGCGGGGTCCTCCATGCTGTCCGTGCTGCGCAACCGCACCTGTCTGCACCTGTTCGCCGCCCAGATCGTCGCCCTGGTGGGCACCGGCCTCGCCACGGTGGCGCTCGGCCTCCTCGCGTACGACCTCGCCGGAGCGGACGCCGGATCGGTGCTCGGCACCGCTCTGGCGATCAAGATGCTCGCGTACGTCGGCATCGCCCCGGTGGTCACCGCGCTGGCCCACCGCATCCCGCGGCGGCGCCTGATGGCCGCCTCCGACCTCACCCGGGCAGCCGTTGCCCTCACCCTGCCCTTCGTCACCGAGGTGTGGCAGGTCCACGCCCTGATCTTCGTCCTGCAGTCCGCCTCGGCGGCCTTCACCCCGGCCTTCCAGTCGGTGATCCCCGAGGTGCTGCCCGAGGAGCGCGCCTACATCCGCGCCCTGTCGCTGTCCCGGCTCGCCTACGACACCGAGAGCCTGCTCAGCCCGGTGCTCGCGGCGGCGCTGCTGGCTCTGGTCGGCTACCACTGGCTGTTCTGGGGCACCGCCGCCGGGTTCCTCGCCTCCGCCGCCCTGGTGGTCTCCGCCGTCCTGCCCAAACCGATCCGGCCGGAGCGGGCGGAGGCTGACGGCGGCGTCCTCGCCAGGTCCGTCCGCGGCACCCGGCTGTTCCTCGCCGTGCCCCGGCTGCGCGCGATGCTCGCCCTGGACCTCGCGGCGGCCGCCGCCGGTGCCATGGTGATCGTCAACACCGTCGTCTACGTCCGCGACCAGCTCGGCCGCCCCGCCGCCGACGTGCCGATCGCACTCGGCGCCTACGGAGCCGGGTCGATGGCCGTGGCGCTGCTGCTGCCCCGGGTGCTGGACCGGACGCCGGACCGGAGCGTCATGCTCCCGGCGGCCTTTGGCGTCGTCGGACTCTTCGCCCTGCTCGCCGCGGTCACGGCCGCCGGGGCGGGCGCATGGCGCTGGCCCGTACTGCTCACCGTCTGGGCCGCCTTCGGCGCGGTCGGCTCGCTGATCCTCACCCCCACCGGCCGCGTGCTGCGCGACTCGGTGGCCGAGGAGGACCTCCCCGCCGTCTTCGCCGCCCAGTTCTCCCTCTCCCACGGCTGCTGGCTGCTCACCTACCCCCTGGCCGGCTGGCTCGGCGCAACCCTGGGCCTCACCGAGGCCTGCGCCGCGCTCGGCGTCGTCGCGCTGGCCTCCGGCGTGCTGGCCGCCCGCGTCCGGGGCGGGGCGCCCGGGAAGGCGGCCGTGGCGCCGGTGGCGAGCGGGGGGCGGGGCGCCGCCGTTCCCGGCTGACCGGGCGGGCACCGGTGCGCGGGTGCGGGCCCGCGCACACACTGGAAGACGGAACACCGCCGACCCCGAGAAGGGCGAACGCACCGTGGACGGGCACCACCACGCGCACGAGGGACACGGCTCCCGCCGGCCCCGGTTGCGGCACGGCCTCGCCCACCTCGTCACCCCGCACGGCCACGGGGCCATGGACAAGGTCGACAGCGCGATGGAGGCCTCCCGCGCGGGCATGCGCACCCTGGGGCAGTCCCTCGCCGTCCTCGGCGTCACCACCGCCGTCCAGGCCGTGATCGTGGTCCTGTCCGGATCGGTCGCCCTGCTCGGCGACACCATCCACAACGCCGCCGACGCGCTCACCGCCGTCCCGCTCGGCCTCGCCCTCCTGCTCGGCCGACGCCCTGCCAACCGCCGCTACACCTACGGCTACGGGCGGGCCGAGGACCTCGCCGGCATCGCCATCGTCCTCACCATCGCCGCCTCCTGCGCGCTCACCGCCTACGAGGCCGTCGACCGCCTGGTGAACCCCCGCGGAATCGGCCACCTGTGGGCCGTCGCCCTGGCAGCCCTCGCGGGCTTCGCCGGCAACGAGTGGGTGGCCCGCCTGCGGATCGTCACCGGCCGCCGGATCGGCTCGGCGGCACTCGTCGCGGACGGCCTGCACGCCCGCACCGACGGCTTCACCTCGCTCGCCGTCCTGCTCGGCGCCGGCGGCGTCGCCCTCGGCTGGCAGGCCGCCGACCCGGTCGTCGGCCTGTTCATCACCGCCGCGATCCTGCTCGTGCTCAAGGACGCCGCCCGCGAGGTCTACCGGCGGCTCATGGACGCCGTCGACCCCGCCCAGATCGACGCCGCCGAACACGCGCTGCGCCACGTCGAGGGCGTGCGCGGAGTCGGCGACGTCCGGATGCGCTGGATCGGCCACAGCCTGCGGGCCGAGGCCGACATCGTCGTCGACCCGCGGCTCACCGTCGTCCAGGCCCACGCCATCGCCGTCGCAGCCGAGCACAGCCTGATCCACGCCGTCCCCAGGCTCACCGCCGCCACCGTGCACACCGACCACAGCGCCGCCCCGGGAGCCGACGACCCGCACGCCGACCTCGCCCACCACCGGCGCGCGGCCCACTGACAGCCCCGGCGTTCCGGGCCGCTGCTCGCCCGCCGGGCGCCGGGCCCGCCCGGTCCTGTTCGTATCCCGGCAGTTCCCCACCGGAACGCGCTCATCTCGGCGACGTCCTCGGGATCGCCGGCGCTGCCCAGCGGCACCCTCGAGGGAAGGCCGTTGGCGATGTCCGCAGCAGATCTCGGGCGGGCGCGTCGATCGCCGGGTCCGCCGGA
The DNA here is from genome assembly GCF_040683915.1 of Kitasatospora sp. NPDC093102. Classification (NCBI taxonomy): domain Bacteria; kingdom Bacillati; phylum Actinomycetota; class Actinomycetes; order Kitasatosporales; family Streptomycetaceae; genus Kitasatospora; species Kitasatospora sp. NPDC093102. The sequence continues at coordinate 93,483 of NZ_JBFBFA010000005.1, forward strand.
GTGCTCCTGAGACGCCGGGGAGTGAATCTGAGCTACACAGGACAAATCGGACGGATAGTCAGAACATCATCAGACTGCACTGCGCTCGCTCGGCATTCCCCTTCCCCGCCATCCCCTCGACACGTGGGCGCAGGACCGAAAGGACGTTTGATGAAGCTCTGTCCGCCCACACCTCCCTCGCGGGGTCCGAGTCATGACGGATGCTCCGCCCGACGACCACCGGGCCGGGCCGTCAGCCTGGTGGTGGCCTTCGCCGCGGCCGTCGCGTCGCTCACCTTTCCGGCCCAGGCCGCCGCCCACGCCGCCGGTCGCACCACCACGCTCGCCGACCTGCCCGCCGCGGCACGGCCGGCGGACCGTCAGGGAGCAGGGAAGGGCGCAGGGAAGGGCGCTGGGCAGAGCGCGGGGAAGGGTGGACGGCAGGCCCGGCAGCAGCCGGTGACCCTGCAGAAGACCGGCATCGACCTCGCCACCGGCAGCACGACCACCGCCGCGCCGGGCGACCCCATCCGCTGGGTGGTCTCCGCCACCAACCCCGAGGGCGCGCCGGTCTCCACCACGATCACCGACGTGATCAAGGGCGGCCCGGGCAGCTCCCCGCAGACCCAGACCTACGTGCCCGGCTCGCTCCAGGCGCCGCCGGGCTTCACCAAGCAGTGGTCCACCGACGGGGGCGCCACCTTCTCCACCACCGACTCGGGCACGGCCACCAACGCCCTCCAGGCGAGCAACCCGAAGCTCGCCTCGCCCGCGACCGGCCAGTTGGTCACGATCCCGCCGCCGTTCAAGCCGGTCAACACGGCCACCGGCGGTGACGGCTTCACCCCCATCCTCTACACCGCCACGATCAACGGTGTCTCCACGCCCGAGGCCTGGAACATCTACCACCACGGGTCCTCGAACACGGCCACCGTGGTCTGCACGGACCTGCTGACCAACGGTCCCTGCCCGACCCCGAGCGGTGCGCCCGCCACCTGGCCGCAGCCACTGAACTCCTCGGTGGCCGGCGCGACCACCGGCGACCTCGGCAGCACCCGCACCCCGACCTACGTGCAGTCCGGCTCCAAGCTGTACTACGCCGCGGTCAGCAGGGTCACCTTCCAGCGCATCGGCGTCGGCTGCATCGACCTCCAGGCCCAGGCCAGCTGCGGTTTCACCCCGCTCCAGGAGGGCAGCGGTACGGTCATCGGCGGCGTTGTCCAGGCGCCCAACGGGCTGATCTACGCGGTCTCCAGCACCGGAGAGATCCTCTGCTACGACAGCGCGGCCAACACGTCCTGCGGCACCTTCAACATCGGGCTGCCCCCCAACGAGGCCGGCGGCTTCCCCGGTGACTACGCCGGCACGATGACGGTCGTCAACGGCAAGGTCTACGTCACCGACAACCAGCGGAACCCGCTGCCGTCCGTGATGTCCTGCTTCGACCCGTCGACCAACGCCGTCTGTGCCGGCTGGTCCACCCCCAAGGTCGTGGTCACCCCCACCAGCAGCGGGCCCGCCCGGGTCGACAACGTCTTCGCGATGCACGACTCCTCGGGTGCGGCCACCGGAGTCTGCACCGTGGCCGGCGGTGACTACCAGCAGGTCAACCCCGCGATCGGCACCCCCGTCTGCTTCGACTTCGGCGGCAACCCGATCGCGGCGCCCCCCGGCCTCCAGGCCCTGGTCAGCACCAACGTCGGCCCCGGCGAGGCCAATTACCAGGTCCCGCTGACCATCACCGCCCCCAACGGGCACCTGGAGACCGAGTTCCCGTTCTGGCTCTACCAGGGCAACACGCCGACCCTGAACAGCTCCTCGTTCTGCTACGACTGGACGACCCAGGGCCCGTGCGCCCAGTACGGCACCAACGGCGTCGTCAACGGCCCGCCCAACGTCAACGGCGGCAACACCAGCCCGTACGGCTTCGCCTACGACGGCCAGTGCAAGTACAGCCTCGGCGACGTCGGCTTCCTGTTCTCCCTCGACCCGATCACCGGCGCCTCGCCCTGCCTCAAGACCAGGGCCCAGAGCACCGTCAACCCGGCGGCGTACTACTGCGACGGGGCGACCGGACACGTGAGGTCCTACGGAACGGTCAGCCTCTTCGGCATCGACCCGACGACCGTCAACTTCGGCCAGTCCACGGTGACCGTGCTGGCATCCGACGGCACCACCATCGGCACCTTCCCGTTCGACCCGGTCACCGGGACGGCGGACATCTCCTCGGTCCCGGTCGGTGACGCACCCGTCCAGGTGATCGGCAACATCGACCTCGTCAACGGCTCGTCGTTCACCCCGGAGAACCAGCCACAGATGCAGGTGACCTTCGTCGGTGACGCCCCGCAGATCTGCTTCGACACCACGGTGGGCACGGAATGCTCCGTGACCTCCGTCTCCAACCAGGCCTCTGCCGTCACCAACGGCGGCGCTCCCGTCACCTCCAACACCGTCACCTTCCAGGTGACCCCGGGGCCGGACTGCACGCCGGTGCTGACGGTCAACAAGGAGGTCTGCACCTCTGGCAACGCTGCCGACTGCGCTGACGGTGGTCCGGGTCCGTGGGCGAAGAATGCGACGCTTGCGCCCGGTGCTACGGCGTACTGGCGGATCACGGTGACGAACACCAGCGCGGTTCCGGCGACGGGGATCACGTTGGCGGACGGTGTGTCGCCGTCGTGTGTGACTGCTGCGGGGACGCTCGACCTCGCGGGGGGTGCTTCGCGTCAGGTGTTCTGCAACCTGGCGAACGTCACGCAGCGCACGGTGAACTCGGTGACGGCGTCCTTCCCCGGTCCGGACGGGCAGCCGGTCACGACGCCTCCGTCGGAGGCGACGGTGGATGTGACTCCGCCGGTCGTTCCGTCGCTGAGCATCAACAAGGAGGTCTGCACCTCTGCCAACGCTGCCGACTGCGCTGACGGTGGTCCGGGTCCGTGGGCGAAGAACACCACAGTGACGTCGGGTAGCACGGCGTACTGGCGGATCACGGTGACGAACACCGGCACGGTTCCGGTCACGGGGATCACGTTGGCGGACAGTGTGTCGCCGTCGTGTGTGACCGCTGCGGGGACGTTCGACCTCGCCGTTGGGGCGTCGCGTCAGGTGTTCTGCAACCTGGCGAACGTCACCCAGCGCACGGTGAACTCGGTGACGGCGTCCTTCCCGGGGCCGGGTGGGCAGCCGATCACCACGCCCCCGTCCGAGGCCACCGTCCAGGTCAAGCGACCCGGTGGTCCCTCGGTGGACATCAACAAGGAGGTCTGCCAGTCCGACAAATCCGGCAACTGCCGTGAGGGCGGCTCCGGCCCATGGGGCAAGGAGGTGACGCTGCACAAGGGCGGCGCCTCCGAGGAGCCCTGCGCCCCGGACAAGTGCCAGGCGTTCTGGCGGATCACGGTGACCAACACCGGCACGACGGACATCAGCGGGATCACGCTGGACGATCCGCAGGAGGCCGCCTGCGTGGCGGCAGCCGGGACCTTCAAGCTGGCGGCGGGGCAGACCAAGACGTTCTCCTGCTCCAGCCTGATCAGTAAGGACACCACCAACACGGTGACCGCGTCCTTCCCCGGCCCGGACGGAAAGCCGATCACCACACCGCCGTCGTCCGCGGTCGCCCGGTGCACGCCGCCGTGCGAGAAGGACAAGTGCCACGAGCACAAGCCCGGCCACGACGGTGGCCACGAGAACGGCAACGGCCACGGGCACGGCGCCGGTAACGGTGGCGGTAACGGCCACGGGCATGGCAGCGGTAACGGGCCTGGCAACGCCAATGGCAATGGCCACGGGTCTGGCAACGGCAACGGCAATGGCAACGGTCACGGGCACGGGCACAGCGCCGATAGCGGTAGTGGCCACGGGCCTGGTAATGGCAACGGGCCTGGTAACGGCAACGGCAACGGAAATGGCCACGGGCATAGCGCCGACAGCGGTGACAGCCACGGGCCTGGCACCGGCAACAACGGCGATGACGGGCATCAGCAGCCCGGCCAGCACCCCGGTCACAGTGGTGGCGGGCTGCCGGAGACCGGATCGACCGTGCTGCCGTACTCCCTGGTCGGTGGTGCCCTGGTGGCGCTCGGTGCTCTGCTGACCCTGTTCGTCAGGGTGCGCCGGCGCAGGATCCACCGGATGAGCGAGTGAGCCCGCTCTGACGGGTTCGGTAAGTGAAGGGAAGTGAACAGTGGGTGGCCCGGGAACGGCTTCGTTCCCGGGCCGCCTGCTGTTCGCGGGGCCGGGCGAGCCGCTGTAGCGGTGACGGTGGTGCGGGGCGGGCTGCCGGATCTCGGGGAACGAATTTGAGACGCGTGACATGTCACACCCTATTGATGGCTCCGGCGGTCGTATGAGACGGTGCGTCACGCACTCCGGACGCCTCCACGTCTTCCCCACGTCCGTGGTGCGTTCATGTGCGCTTCCCCCACAAAGGAATGACGATGCGTCCGCTCTCACGCATGCCCAGGCTGCTGGCCGCAGTCGCCGCGGCAGGCACCGTCCTGCTTGGCATATCCGCGGGACCGAGCCAGGCAGCCCCTGCCCCCGCCCTCGCTCAGGCCGTCCCCGCGCCGGCCGCTTCGAGCCCGCACCAGACGTCCGGCGGTCCGCCGGCGGTGAGCGGCATTACCACCACGGACCCCGCGAGCCCCGCCGCGCCCCAGGCCCGTCGGCTCACGGCCGCCCAGCTGCCGCCGTCCAGTCCGCCGAGCCGGCCGGATTCCACCGGCGGGGCATCGCCCGTGGCCACGCCTCGTACCCTGACCGCGGCACCGGCCGCCGCCGCGTCCTGCACTCCGGGCGACTTCAGCGGTCGGACCGGGACGGCGCTGGTCTCCTTCATCACGGCCTCGACGCCCGAGTGCGTCGCCAAGCTCTTCTATGCCGGCGGCAGCACGGACGCCACCGCGGTGTTCCGGCAGAGCCAGATGGCCACCGTGGCCGACGCCTTCCGGAACGCCGCCGTCACGTACCCCGGCGACAACTCCACGGGTGTTTGGCAGTTGGTCCTGTTCCTGCGTGCCGGCTACTACGTGCAGTCCAACGACCCCACGCACGTGCCTCCCTTCGACGCCACGCTGACCGCCGCCGTCACGCGCGGCATCGACGCGTTCGTGGCCGGCCCGCACTTCGCGGACGCCACGGACGCCAATGCCCCGGTCGCGGCCGACGTCATCATCCTCACCGACAGCGCCAACGTGCAGGGCCGGTACCTGAAGACGTACCAGCAGGTGCTGAACGGCTACAACAGCTCGTACGACGCCTCCAAGAACCTGCTCAACCTGGTCAACAGCGTCTTCACCCCGCTGGACCGGGGCCACCAGAACCCCGAATACGGCGCGGCCGTCGTCGCGGACCCGAGCATCCTCGACACCCTCGACGCGTTCACCCGCAACCACCTCGACCTGATGGGCACCGACCGCGGGTACCTGGAGGGCAACGCCGGCGTCGAGCTGTCCCGCTACGTCAAGTACCCGGCCCTCCAGGGCAAGGTCCGCCCGCTGATCAAGGGGCTGCTCGACGCCTCGTCGATGACCGGCCCGACCGCCCGGCTGTGGGTCGGCGCCGCCAACGTGGCCGGCTACTTCGACCAGGGCCAGTGCTCCTACTACGGCGTCTGCGACCTGACCCAGCGGCTGACCAAGGCCGCGCTGCCGATCAGCCGGACCTGCGACGCCTCCCGCACCATCCTGGCGCAGGACCTGACCGCGGCCGACCTCGACGCGGTCTGCGCCAACCTCAAGGGCGAGGACGCGTTCTTCCACAACCTGGTCCGTGACAACGGCCCCATCCCCGGCCAGTACGAGTCCTCCGTGCAGATCGTGGTGTTCGCCAGTCAGGCCGACTACCAGACCTACGCCGGGGCGATCTACGGCGCCAACACCAACAACGGCGGGATCACCCTGACCGGGATCCCGACCGACCCGGCCAACCAGCCCGTCTCGATCATGTACCGGCACCCGAAAGAGAACGGCTTCACCGCCCGGATCTGGAACCTCAACCACGAGTACGCCCACGCCCTGGACGCCCGCTACGACATGAAGGGCGACTTCAACCAGCAGACCAGCGTCCCCGACCTGTGGTGGATCGAGGGCGTCGCCGAGTACGTCTCCTACACCTACCGCGGCGTCACCGACACCATGGCCGTGGCCCAGGCGCCCAAGCACACCTACGCGCTGAGCACCCTGTTCCAGAGCACCTACCTCAACAGCGACCTCAACCGCACCTACCCGTGGGGCTACCTCGCCGTCCGGCACATGTTCGAGCGCTACCCCAGCGTCATCCAGACGATGCTCTACTACTTCCGCACGGGCGACTACGCCCGCGGCTACGCCTACTACAACTCCATCGGCACGCGCTACGACGCCGGCTTCACCTCCTGGCTGGACACCTGCGCCGCCGACACCTGCCTGAGCGCGGGCACTCCCAAGGCGGCCTTCGACGCCTCCGTCCGGGACCTGAACGTCCAGCTGACCGACCGCTCCACCGAGACCGACGGCAAGGGCAGCATCACCGCCTGGGCCTGGAACTTCGGCGACGGCACCACCGGAACCGCGGCCTCCCCGTCGAAGTCGTACAGCGCTCCCGGCACCTACACCGTCACGCTGACCGTCACCGACAGCAACGGCAAGACCTCCACCGCGACCAAGCCCGTCACCGTCACCGCCCCGGCCGCACCCGCCCCGTGCGCCGGCAGTGACACCCGGGCCCTGGACTACAACTGCTACCGCACCGACCGCGCGGCTGCCGCCGGCGGTGTGGACATGATGTACATCCTCCTGCCGGCCGGGACCACCACCCTGACGGTCTCCACCACCGGCGGCACCGGCACCGCCTATCTCTACTACAACTCCGACGGCTGGGCCTCCAACACCTCGTACACCGCCTCCTCCACCACCAACGGCACGGCCCAGACCCTCACCGTCACCAACACCACGGCCGGCTACCGCTACATCAGCCTCTACGGCAAGACCGCCTTCAGCGGCGTCACCGTCACGACCCGGTACTGACCGGCACGGCGTCCACCGACGCCCTGGTCCTCGCACCCCACGGCGTGCGAGGGCCGGGGCGGCCATGACCGGGCCGGAGTGCCCCGCGCCCTGGCCGAAAGCACGCACCGGGTACCTCCCGGGTGTGTGCCTCCGCAGGTCAGCGCACTCGCCCGCGAGTCCTCAACGGGATGCCGGGCGGCTCCGGGGCGGGTCACCGGGTCGATGGCAGGCACGGCGAGTGCAGGGGTTCACCCGGTTGCGGCCCTCGGCTCGGGCGGTACGACGACGACGGGGAGGTGGGCGTGGTGGACGATCTCGGTGCTGGTCGAGCCGAGTGCGAGCCGGCCCCAGCGGCTGGCGCCGCGGGTGCCCACCACGAGCAGGCAGGCGTCCTCGCTCTCCTCCAGTAGGACCTGAGCGGGCCGGCCGTGCTCACAGCGCACCTCGACCTCCACGTACGGTTCGCCGACCTGCTGTCGCAGTTCCTCGACCAGGTCCGTCACCTCGCGGGCGACGGCGTCGTGCAGATGCGGCGCCGGCCCACCGCTCGGGCGGTTCCAGCCCGTCATGGCCCTGTCCGGCGGATCGGGGTGCCGGCCGCCGAAGGCACAGACGGCCCGCACGCCGACCCCTCGTAGCTGTGCCTCGCGAAGAGCGAAGAGCACGGCCCTGCGGGCGGGCTCCGAGCCGTCCGTACCGACGACGATCGGACCGGTGGGACCTGACGCGGGAGAGTGGTTCACGGGGACCTCCAGGAGGTGAGGCCTGGCAGCGGGCTGCCCGGCTCAGCGGATCCGGCGGATTCCGCGGCTCCGGGGAGGCGCGGGTACCGGTGTGTCCGCCGCTTTCATGATCCTCCGGCAACGGCGCGGCGGCATGTCCGTCCCCGCCCCGTGAACTGCCGCACACGGTTGCGTCCCGGGAAGGAGGTTGCCCGCGACGGAGTACGGGCCGAGTCTGGAGGGACGAGGCGCGTTCCGCGCTCCGGGGACGCACGAATCGAGGAGGCCGCGGACGATGACGCTCACGGTGGCGCTGGCCGGCGACACGATGCTCGGGCGTGGAGTCGCCGAGGAACTGCGGCGCTCGCCGACACCGGGGACGCTGTTCTCCCCGGAGGTGCGGCAGGCACTGGCGTCGGCCGACCTCGTCGTGCTCAACCTGGAGTGCTGCGTCTCCGGCCGCGGGGAGCGGTGGCCGGATCCGGACAAGCCGTTCTTCTTCCGCGCCCCGCCGTCGGCCGCCGCCGTCCTCGCGGAACTGGGGGTGGACTGCGTGACACTGGCCAACAACCACGCCCTGGACTACGGCTTCGAGGCACTCGTCGATTCCTGTGACCTGCTGGAGCAAGCCGGCGTCCGCGCGGTCGGCGCGGGGCGGGACGTGTCGGCGGCGCGGGACTTCGCCGTGCTGGAGGCCTGCGGGGTGCGGCTGGCGGTGGTCGGGGTCACCGACCATCCGAGGGAATACGCGGCCGGGGCGGGGCGTCCCGGGGTGGCCTGGGCCGACCTGTGGACGGGCGTGCCCGACTGGTTGACCGTCCTGGTGGCCCGGGCCGCGCGGGAGGCCGACGCGGTGCTGGTCACCCCGCACTGGGGCCCCAACATGACGCCCGGGCCGCCGTCGCACGTGCGCGCGGCGGCCCCGCGGCTGCTGGCCGCCGGGGCGACGCTGGTCGCCGGACACTCCGCCCACGTCTTCCACGGCGTCGCCGGCCGCGTCCTGTACGACCTGGGCGACTTCATCGACGACTACGCGGTCGACCCGGTGCTGCGCAACGACCTCGGGCTGCTCTTCCTGGTGACGCTGGACAGGCTGGACGGGCCGGACGGTGCGGACCTGGCGCCGGTCCGACTGGAGGCACTGCCGCTGGCCCTGGAGTTCTGCCGCACCCGCGTCGCCCGCGGCGAGGAGTGGGAGTGGATCCGCGAACGGTTCGCCACCGCTTGCGCCGAGTTCGGCACCGAGGTGGGCGAACGGGACGGGCGGCTGACGGTCGACTGGAGCTGAGGGCGGCGGTGGCGGTCAGGCCCGTTCGGTCGGCCCGGCCGCGCGGTGTGGTCGGGCTCAGCCTCCGCGCGTGGCCCTCGGCTGCCGGGCGCGGGTGATCCGGTCGAGATCCTCCGTGGTGACCAGGCCGACGACCCGGCCGTCGTCCAGGACGAGGATCGGCGGCGGGGCGCTCGCGCGGTCCAGAACCTCGATGAGGTCGTCCCCGGGCGCGGCGACCAGGCACGCCGGCAGCGGGGTGGCCAGGTCGCGGGCCCGCAGCTCGGCCCGGCGCGCGGGCGGGACGGCCGCGAGCCGGCGCAGGTCGAGCAGGCCGCTCGGACGACCGGCGACGTCGACCAGAGGGACCACCGGGAGTCCGGTGTGGGCGGCGGGTTCGGCGAGGAAGCGGTCCAGGGTGAACCAGTCGGGCCCGGTGATGACCGGCGACGTCATGACCTGGCCGATCCGGGTACCGCGCAGGGCGGCCACCAGCACGGCGCGGCGGACCTCTGCCTGGGCGGACGACCAGATGAAGAACCCGACGAGCAGGAGCCAGAGCCCGGCCCCGCCGCCCCGGAGGAACTCGAACCAGCCGACGGCACAGAGCAGCAGGCCGCCCGCCTGGCCGGCCCGTCCGGCGACGCGTTCGGCCTGTTCCTGGTCGCCCCGGCGCCACCAGACCACCGATTGCAGGAGCCGTCCGCCGTCCAGGGGAGCGGCGGGCAGCAGGTTGAACACCCCGAGCAGCAGGTTGGCCCAGGCGGTCCACAGCAGCACCGCGGCCGGCAGATCCCAGTGGAGGGTGTGCTCGACGCCGAGTCCGGCGCCCAGGAAGAAGCCGCCGAGGACCAGGCTGGTGAGCGGCCCGATCCCGGCGACGGCGAACTGGCGGCCGGGGCTCGGAGCCCGGCCCATCCGGGTGACGCCGCCCAACGCGAAGACCGTCATGTCGTCCACCCGGATCCCGGCCCGCCGTGCGGTGACGGCGTGGGCCGTCTCGTGCAGGAGCAGGCTCACGGTGAGCAGCAGCGCCCCGACCAGGCCGGCGAGGCCGTAGCTGGTGCCGGAGCGGCCGGGAACCAACGAGGGGAGCGTCTGCCCGGCGAGACTGATGCCGAAGAAGAGGACCAGGACGGGTGCGCTCCAGTGGATCCGCAGCGGTATGCCGAGGATCCTCCCCAGCGATGCGGACCCGCGCATCCCGACACCTCCTCCGGATCACTGCCGGCCGGTCCCGTGCTCCGCCCGCGCGGCCGGGCCGCAGCCGCCTCGTCCCGGGTGCGGCGACGGGGACTGCGCGATCCTCGCCGCCTTCGAGGTGCCGGTCGCTGCTTCCATCGTGCGCTCAGGGGGACCGTCCGTCATGGTCCGATGGGCCCACTCCGTGCCAGCGATGGGACTTTTGCCGACGGGCCGGCGGATCGGGCCCCTCGGCTCCCGGTCGGCCCCCGAAGGCGCGTGCTGTGATCGGACCGCACCGGCACACGCGTGAGCCTGTCAGGAGACGAGGACGGAGATGCCGTCTCCGAGCAGCTTCAGCCCGAGAACGAAGAACAGGACGGCCATCACGGCGACGTTGTGCCGGGCTGCCCACTCCTTCCATTCACCGAGCACGGTCTTGGCTCGCTCTCCGCCGAGGAGGAAGACTGCCAGCGGGGCCAGCAGGCCGAGGGTGGCGATCACGACGAAGATCGCCAGCGACGCGATCTGCTGCCCGACCGGCAGTCCTGCCGAGCCGATCGTGGCGCCCGCGGCGATGGTCAGCGGTGCGTTCTTGGCGTTGAGCGCGGAGAAGGCCAGTCCGAGTGCGAAAACCTTGACCGGCGCGAGGCGGTCGATCGCGCCCATCCACTTCGGCAGCCGGGCCTGCGAGGGATCCCTCGGGCGTCGGCGCCACTGCCGAGTACCGAAGAGGACGAGGAACACGCCCAGAGCGAGCTTGAGCGCTCCCACCCAGGCAGCCGGGTGCTCGTGGGCGGAGGCGCCTGCCGGGGAAGCGATCGCCAGCATCACCGCGCCCAGTGCCGTGAGCCCCAGGATCCAGCCGACGGTGAAGAGGACGCCGTTCAGACGTCCTCGGGGCGTGGCGAGTATGAGGATGACGGCGATGATCGGGAGCGGACTGACCGCGACGGCCGCCGCGAAACCCAGCACGTCACCGAGAACTGCGCCCATGGTTGCCTCCGGATGGCGATCCGGTGGAACGGGCTCACGGGAAGCGGGTGATCCGATCGTCCGTGCGATGCAACGGGTTGTTCTGTGATCGGCTGCGCCATTGTCTTCACGGCTGTGCGGAGGTGGCTGCCCGAAATGGCGACGGCGGCATGCTCGGCACGTCCCACCGCTTCCATCTTCCTGCGCCTCGCCGGATCTGTCCTCATGGCTTCTCGGGACGTGAGGGCCCCTGGTGGAGGTGATCGGACGGACACTCGCCAGGGCCGGGGTCTCCCGGGAATCCGGTGAAAGCGTCGATCAGGGTTTGAAGGTGCGAGGCAGCGCATCCGCGATGAGGATTGACACGTGAGGGCGATGGCGCCCCATGTCCGGGTGCTCGGCGACCCTCGCTCCGATCCGTGGCAGGAGAGTTTCACGATGACTGCGACGAGAGATGCAGCCCAGTCCGCGCGCCCCGAGCGGCCAGGCAGGTCGGACGGGGTCTGCAGCGAGTTCACCGTCTTCACCGAGATCAAGCCGGGCCATGCGGATGCGTTGCGCGAGGATCTCGCCGCGATGGCCGACACGGCGGCTGCCGAGAGGACTCACGCGGCGGTGCGCCAGATCGGCACCCTGCATGACGCACGACATGTGATCTTCGACAACGACACCCGGTTCATGTTCGCCAGCGTCTTCGACGGCTCCTGGGACACCTACATCGACGATTTCGCCAAGACGGTGGTCGGGGACCGCTTCGACAAGGTCTTCTCGCACAGCGAAGGGTTCCCCGGTGTCAAGGATCCCGGGGTGAAGGACTGGTTCGTCGCCCACCAGGAGCCCGCCGGGGTGTTCGTCAGCGCCTATCCCGACCTGACCGTTCAGCAGATCTACAAGGACCAGCGCGTGGACGACGCGTTCCAGGAAGTACTGGACACCCCCGAGTTCCGGGCGGCGCTGGAGAACCCGGCCAACGCGGAGTTGATGGCCACGCCTGCCTTCCAGAAGCTGTTGGAGGAAGCCTCGGCCTAGAGCCCGGGCGCAACCAACCCTCAGAGCCGGCCCACCGTCGGTGGAGCGCGTCGGCTGGTGAGGGTCGCCATTGCGGGGATGTCCGGACAGAGACCGATGCGGAGGCACAAGCGATCATGAATTCGGCGGACAGCAGCAGCGCGGCCGGTACGAGCGTCGAGATCGATATCGATGACGTCCAGAGCGGGGCCCTGCGTCCACGCCCCGTGCCGTATCAGGGAAAGTACGTCTTCCTGCGCGTCGATGACCGGCACGCCGGACGCGCCCTGCTGCGACGGCTGCTCCCGGTGACCTCGGGTGGCCTGCCCAGCGCGGAACAGCGCCGGGATGCCTGGGTCGCCGTGGCCTTCACCTACCAGGGGCTGAGGGCCCTGGGGGTGCCACAGGAGTCGCTGGACAGCTTTCCGCAGGCGTTCCGTGAGGGCATGGCCGCTCGGGCGGAGCTGATCGGCGACGTGGGCGACAGCGCGCCGGCCCACTGGGAGGCACCGTTCGGAACGGGCGATGTCCACATCGCGTTGAGTGCCCTCTCCTCCGAGGCGGCGCAGCTGGACAAGGAGCTGGAGCGGGCCCGTGTCGCCTACGAGGACACGCCCGGTGTCCAGGTGATCTGGCAGCAGGAGGTCCGCCAGCTTCCGACCGGCCGCACCACCTTCGGGTTCCGTGACGGCATCAGCCATCCGAACATCGAGGGTGTCGGACTGCCCGGCTCCAACCCGCAGGAAGTCCCGATCAAGGCCGGCGAGTTCATCCTCGGCTACCCGGACGAAACCGGCAGTCTGCCGCCCATGCCCAGCCCCGATGTGCTGGGGCGCAACGGCACCTACGCGGCCGTGCGCAAGGTCCACACCAACGTGGCGGCCTGGCGCCGGTACCTCCGCGCGAACAGCTCCAGCGCCGAGGAAGAGGCCCTCCTGGCGGCGAAGATGGTCGGGCGCTGGCCGAGCGGGGCGCCGCTGACGCTGACGCCGGAGCACGACGATCCGGAGCTGGCGGCCGATCCGCACCGCGTCAACAACTTCCTGTACCGGGAGAACGACGACCGGGGGTACCGGTGCCCCGCCGGTGCGCACATCCGGCGTACCAACCCCCGCGATGCCACCATCATCGGTGACGCCCGGATGCACCGCCTCATCCGCCGCGGCACCACCTACGGCCCGCCGCTCCCGGAGGGCGTGCTGGAGGACGACGGCGCCGACCGCGGCCTGGTCGGAGTCTTCCTCGGGGCCCATCTGGAGCGGCAGTTCGAGTTCATCAAGGCCGAATGGGTCAACGACGGAAACTTCATCGGCTACCCCGGCGAGAAGGACCCGGTGGCCGGGCACCACGGCGGAACGGGCAGCGTCACCATCCCGGAGAAGCCGGTCCGGCGTCGTCTGCAGAACCTTCCCAGCTTCGTGGTCACCCGCGGTGGTGAGTACTGCTTCGTGCCGGGACTGCGCGCTTTGCGCTGGCTCGCGGAACTGGAGGGCTGAGGGCGATTCGGCGATTCCAGGCTCCCGAGGTGCAATCACGGTCTCCGAGAGGAGAGGGCGAAAGTCATGGCAGCGCAGTTCGTCCGCTACACACCGGACATCGAAGACGACGATCCGCACTTCGACGAGAACCTGCGGACGGTGATCGAAAGGACCGAGCACTACATCGCCGGGTCGGCCGAGGCCGGCGGCACCGGACGGGCCCTTCGCGACGCCCATGCCAAGGGCTACGGGCTGGTCCGAGGGGAAGTGGAGATCCTGGACGGGCTGCCCCCCGAGTACGCGCAGGGCATCTACGCGACCCCGGGAACCCACGACGCGCTCATCCGTTTCTCCAACGGCTCGCCCCACGCCGGAGCCGACGCACGACTGGGCGCCGCCACCGGACTGGCACTGAAGATGTTCGACATCCCGGGCCCGACCCTGTTGGAGGACGAACCGGACACGGGCACCTTCGACTACGCCAACATCAACGGACCGGTCTTCTTCTGCAACACGGTCGAGCACTACCTGTTCATCCAGGAACTGTTCCTGGACGCACCGGCCTACTTCTCCCAGGGCCGACCCGGAGCACATCGTTTCTTCACCGAGTTCGTGACCGGAAAGGGGACACTGGACCAGGACAACTGGGCGTGGGACGAGTTCCTGGCCTTCCTGCGTCTGTCCAGGATCCCTCGGGCGAACGTACTGCTGTCGAGCTACTGGACGATGGGCGCGGTCCGGCACGGGGACTACGTCGCCAAGGTACGGATCACCCCCGACCCGTCCTCCGCCGCCGCGGTGGTCCGGCGCGACATCGACCCGACCTCGGCGGCGGAGGTCTTCCGACCGGCCCTACAGGCCGAACTGCAGGAGCGGCCCTACGCCTTCGACATCCAGGTCCAGCTCTGCACCGACCTTGAGCGCATGCCGGTGGAGGACACCACCGTGGAGTGGCCCGAGAAGCTCTCGCCGTCCGTCACCGTCGCCAGGCTGCGCCTGCCGCAGCAGGACATCTCAGGCCCGGAGAACCTGGAGAAAATGGACTCACTGTCCTTCACGCCCTGGCGGGTCACCGCCGAGCACGCACCCCTGGGCAACATCATGCGGGCCCGCAAAGAGGTCTACCGGCACTCCTCCATCGTGCGCCACAGACTCAACCAGCAGCCGCGCACGGAGCCCCGAAGTGCTGACGAGGTGCTCGGCCCGGCGCGCCCGCCGGAGTTCCGGGACCGCTGACCGTCCACACCGTGCGTCGTCCCTCGCCCGGGACGGCGCGCCGTCCATCTGATCAACGCCCCCGACGAAACCGGCCAGCCGGCGTCACCTAGGCTTCGCAGGAGCCCATTTGCGCGAAGCCGATCAACGACAGGGACGACCATGCAACTGCCGGATGAGGTCCATGCCGAGATCAGGGACCTGTGTCAGGAGGGTGATGCCCTCGCCGGGATGGGAGAGTTCGTCGAGGCCGGGCAGCGCTATGTCGAAGCCCTGCGGTTGCTGCCGGGCGACCCCCGTGGATGGGCGGCCTCGACCTGGATCTACGTCGCGATCGGGGACGTGCACTTCCGGCGCGGTGTTCACGACAGGGCGTACAAGTGTTTCCACAACGCCCTTCAGTGCCCCGAAGGGCTCGGCAATCCGTACATCCACCTTCGATTGGGCCAGACCACCTTCGAGCTGGGCGACCACGATCAGGCCGCGGATGAGCTGATCAGGGCCTACATGGGCGGCGGACCCGAAATCTTCGAAGAGGACGACCCCAAGTATCTCAAGTTCCTGCGGACCCGCGCGGACCTGAACCACGCCGGCAACGCAGGCTCCTGACGGCTCACCCCTGGCGAGTTGCCGGGAGCGAGCACGGCGTCATCACGGCCCGGCGGGCGGGCAGCCCCGAAGAAATTGCCATTCTGGAAATCTTGCCGTGGCGGCAACGTTGGCCCTATGCTGCTTGCATGGCACCTGAAGGCGAGGCCCGTACGACCGGACAGCCCGGACTCCGCGAGCGCAAGAAGCGGGAGACGCGGGTCGCGCTGAGTCAGGCGGCGATCCGGCTCTGCGTCCTGCGTGGCTGGGACAACGTGACGGTCGATCAGATCGCCGCCGAGGCCAACGTCTCGGTTCGTACCTTCCGCAACTACTTCGCCGGCAAGGCCGAGGCGATCGCCGCCAGTCACCTGGAGCGGATGCTCCGAGTCGCCGACGACCTGCTCGCCCGCCCGGCCGGCGAAGGACTGTGGGACTCGCTGCTCCACGCCGTCCTGGGACAGTTCGTACCGCCGGACAACTCCGCTTCGCAGAACGAGCGTTGGCGTGAGGGGGTGCGGCTGATGCTGACCGAACCCGCGCTGTCCGGTGAGATCGTCAAGGCCAACGCCGCCGCCCAGCAGGAGTTGGCCAAGGCCATTGCGCAGCGTACCGGGACCGACATCGAACGCGACGTCTACCCGGAGCTGGTCGCGGCCGTGGTCGCGGCCGGCAGCGCAGTGGCCGTCGAGCGCAGCCTGCGCGCCGACGATCCCGTGCAGCTCGGCGCGGTGCTGGCCCAGGTCTTCGAGCAGCTCGCGGCCGGCCTGCCCGTCCCGTAGCGCAGAGCGGCGACCAACCCGCTTCCGGTGCCACCCTTTCCCGTTCGCGCCAAGGAGACGTGACCGTGACAGCCGACGTGATCATCGTGGGAGGCGGCCCCAACGGGCTGATGCTGGCCTGCGAACTGAGTCTGGCCGGCATCCGCCCGATCGTGCTGGAGCAGCTCCCGCAGCCCAGCACCGAACCCAAGGCCAACGGCCTGCTGGGCCAGGTGGTGCGGCTGGTCGACCACCGCGGCCTGTACGAGCCGCTCAGCGGCAGTCCGGAGCCTCCGCAGCCGAACTCCGCGTACTTCATGTTCGCTGCCATGGGCCTCGACCTCGGCCTGCTGGACGCCAGTCCGGGCTGAGTAGCAAGCGGAGCCCGTCACCGGGCGGCTCGCTGTCGACCGGGGCGGTGAGCCGGTGCCGAGCCGGGTCCGGATCACCGGGCGCCGGAGCCGTCTGCACCGGAGCGGCCAAGGAGACGGCGTGTCCGGAGCGGACTTCCGCAGCGGCGGTGAGCACCTGCTGCGGGGTGATCGTGTCCAGGGCGCCGCGCTCCGGTCCACCGGCACGTGCGGCCTCCAGGTGGCCGTACAGGAGGCGGAAGTCCGCGGCGCTCAGAGTGGGCGGGTCGCCGGATCCTGTCCGGTGAGCCATGAGACCGGTACCTCGTGCTCCGGCCCGCCGCCGTGCTGCCGGCGGCGGTCGAGGGCGTCGTCGAGGGTGGAGGCGGCCATGATGAGTGAGAGGTGGGTGAAGGCCTGGGGGAAGTTGCCCAGTTGGGAACCGTCCGGGCCGATCTCCTCCGCGAACAGGCCGACGTGGTTGGCGTAGGTGTGCATCTTCTCGAAGGTGTACCGGGCCTGGTCGAGCCGACCGGTCCGGGCGAGCGCGTCGACGTACAGGAAGGTGCACAGACTGAAGGTGCCTTCCGAGCCGCGCAGGCCGTCTGGTGAGGCGGCCGGGTCGTAGCGGTAGACGAGGCTGTCGGAGACCAGCTTGCGGTCGATGGCGTCCAGGGTGGACAGCCAGCCCGGGCCGAGCGCCGGCAGGAAGCCCACCCGGGGGATGAGCAGCAGGGAGGCGTCGAGCACGTCGCCGTCGTAGTGCTGCACCAGGGCCTGCTCGGCCTTGCTCCAGCCGCGCTCCATGACCTGGGCGAGGATGGCGTCGCGGGCCGCGGTCCAGCGTTGGACGTCGGCCGGGCGACGCCATTCGTCGGCCAGGCGCAGCCCGCTGTCAAAGGCGGCCCAGCACATCACCCGGCTGTAGGTGAAGTCCTGGCGTCCGCCACGGGTCTCCCAGATGCCTTCGTCCGGGCGGTCCCAGGAGTCGGCGAGCCAGTCGAGGGTCCGGGCGAGTGCCGTCCATCCTTCGTAGCCCACGTGCATGCCCAACTGACGGCTCTCTGCCAGGGCGTAGAGGGCCTCCCCGTAGATGTCCAGCTGCAGCTGGTCGGCGGCGGCGTTGCCGGCTCGCACGGGGGAGGAACCGCGGTAGCCCTCGAAGTGGTCGAGGATCTCCTCGGTCAGCCGGGGGTCGCCGTCGACCCGGTACATGGTCTGCAGGGGCTCACTGCCGGGGCCGTCCTGCTCGTGCAGCCGGTGGCTGAGCCAGCGAACGAACGCGACCGCCTCCTCGACGAAGCCGAGGTCGACGAGGGCTCGCACGGACAGCGCGCCGTCCCGGATCCAGGTGTAGCGGTAGTCCCAGTTGCGCTCGCCGCCGACCTGCTCGGGCAGGCCCATGGTCGCCGCCGCGACGGGGGCGCCGGTGGGGGCGTAGGTGAGCAGTTTCAGGGTGATGGCGGAGCGGTGCACCATGCCCGGCCACCGGCCGCGGTACCGGGAGCTGACCAGCCAGCGGTGCCAGAAGCCGACCATCCCCCAGAGCTCGCGGGCGAGCTCGTCCGCGGTCGGCTGCGGCGGAGCGGGGCCGCCTGCGTGGCAGACGGTGAACAGTGTTCCGGCGACCTGCCCCTCGCGCAGCGTCACCTCGCCGCGGACGTCCCGGCCGTCGCGCTGCAACGGGAAGGTGCTGCGCAGGTGGGCGGTGAGCTGGGGGCTGTGGAAGGCTGCCCCGTCGGCTCCCAGGTCGAGGGTGTGCTCGGCGCGGGCGTAGTCGAAGCGCGGCCGGCATTCGAGGGTGAAGCGCACGGTGCCGCGTACTGCCCGGGCGACCCGGACGAGGGTGTGCCGGTCGGTGGCCCGGCTTGAGGGGTCGGGGACCATCCCGTCGATGATCTCCCCGACCCCGTCGGGTGACATGAATCGGGTCACCAGCAGCGCGCTGCCCGGGTAGTAGAGCTGGCGCCACGTACCCTCACCGCTGTCTTCGGGCGCAAGCCGGAACCGGCCACCGCGATCATGGTCGAGCAACGCGGCGAAGACGCTCGGCGAGTCGAACCGCGGGGCCGCGAACCAGTCGACGACGCCGTGGTCCGAGACCAGAGCGGCCGTCTGCAGGTCCCCGACCAGTCCATGGTCGGCAATGGGAGGGTAGCGTTCCATATCTCCAATATGTGACCCTTTTGGGCTAATCGCACACCGAGAACGGTGCCGAGACGAGTACTCGGAGTCACCTCTTGGGCGTGGTCCGTATTTCTGGCGGGGGCGCGGCTCGCCGCGAGCCCCGGCGCAACCACCGTACGGGCGCGCTCCGCGTGCGAGGTCTGCCGCCGCACCCCAGGGTGGGGTTCATGAGCCTGGACCACCGCGCACGCGGTGCTGTTCCAGTCCTCTGCGGCCACCGGCGTGCGCCAGGTCGGGTTACTGGGTGCTCCCGGGAGCCGCTTGCCTCCCGGGGCGGTCCCGGGCGGCGGACAGAGACGGAGACCCACTCGTGGCAACCACCGCCGGCGAAACCCGGCCACTCGCTGCCGTGCCGCTGCTGAAGGGGCAGAAAGCGCTGGTGACCGGCGCGAACTCCGGCATCGGCAAGGCCACCGCCATTGCTCTGGGCCGGTTCGGCGCCGATGTCGTGGTCAACTACGTCGCCGGCAAGGAGGCCGCCGAGGAGGTCGTTCGGGAGATCCAGAGCTTCGGGGTGCGCGCTTACGCCCACGAAGCAGACGTCTCCCAGGAGGACCAGGTCGTCGCGATGATCGCGCGCGTGGTCGAAGAGTTCGGCACCGTCGACATCATGGTGGCCAACGCCGGGTTGCAGCGGGACGCGCCGGTCACCGGCATGACCCTGGCGCAGTGGCACAAGGTGCTGGACGTCAATCTGACGGGGCAGTTCCTGTGCGCCCGCGAAGCGGCCAAGGAGTTCATGCGCCGTGGCGTCGTCCCCGAGGTGTCCTGCGCGGCAGGGAAGATCATCTGCATGAGCTCGGTCCACCAGATCATCCCCTGGGCCGGGCATGTGAACTACGCGGCTTCCAAGGGCGGCGTGCTGATGATGATGCAGACCCTGGCCCAGGAGCTCGCACCCCACCGGATCAGGGTCAACGCGGTGGCGCCCGGCGCGATCCGCACCCCCATCAACCGCAGCGCCTGGGAAACCCCCGAAGCCGAGGAAGCCCTGCTGCGGCTGATCCCCTACCGGCGGGTGGGCGACCCGGAGGACATCGCCAACGCCGTCGCGGTCCTGGCCTCGGACTTCATGGACTACGTGGTGGGCAGCACCCTGTACGTGGACGGCGGCATGACACTCTTCCCCGGCTTCGCCACCGGCGGCTGACCACGGCGCATGTGGAGAACCTGCCGGCGCAGACCCCGGCCCGGTACCTGCCCGGGCGGGAACTGGCTGATGGCTCCCACCCTCGCCGCCCACATCACCCTGATGCCGCTCGCGGTGGCACTGCCTGAGCACACATCTGCACGCAGCTATTCGGAGTGACGAGGTCCTCATGAGCCGACCTGAGGGTCAACCAGACAGAAGGGGCAGGGCGGAGGAGGCGCGCGCGGAAAGTGGTGCGGCATCGGGTTCCGACCCTCTCGGCGCCCCCGATCCCCTCGAGAACGAGCTCAGCCCTGCCGAGGACCGCGTCGTCGTCGCGGAGTGGTCGCGGCGTATCCCCCCGATCAGAGCGCGGATCCCGGAAGTGCGCATCGGCAAGCGCTGGTACAGCACCGCCTGGCTGATCCCGATCAGTGTCGCGGGGCTGATCGTCTGGATCGCGGTGTGTCAGCAGTTGCGTACCTATTCGGCGGTGCAGAGCTGGCTCGCCAGTCATCCCGGGACGGGTGACTTCCAGCCGCCGGTCACCAGCGGGTTCCCGTTGTGGCTGCGCATCCTGCACTTCCTGAACCTGCTGTTCATGCTGTTCATCATCCGGGCCGGGATCCAGATCCTGGCCGACCATCCACGACTGCAAACAGACGCCGGGTGCATGCCCGGCCGGGAGCGACTGCGGCTGCGCGGCCCGGTGCCGCCCGACCGGATGGCGCAGGAACCGCCAGAGCGTGCGTGGACGGCCAAGGACGACGCGGTCACCCTCCCTCGCTGGCTCGGCCTACCGGGGATCCGGCACTCGATCGGCCTCGCCCGCTGGTGGCACTTCAGCTGCGATTTCCTGTGGATCCTTACCGGCGTGACGTTCTACGTGCTGCTGTTCACCACGGGGCAGTGGGCGCGGCTGGTACCGGTGAGCTGGAGCGTCTTCCCCAATGCCATCTCGACTGCCATCCAGTACGGGTCGCTGGACTTCCCCGCGAACAAGGGCTGGACGCAGTACAACGGCATGCAGATCATCGCCTACTTCGTCGTGGTCTTCATCGCCGGGCCACTGGCGCTCATCACCGGCCTGCTGCAGGCGCCGGCCATCGCCGCCAGGTTCGGGCTGGGCTGGGGCCGGATCAACCGTCAGACGGCCCGCATCGTCCATTTCATGGTGCTCGTGACTTTTGTCGGGTTCATCTTCATCCACACCGTCATGGTCTGGATCACCGGGCTGCTCAAGAACCTCAACCACATCACCATCGGCATGAACACCGCCTCCTGGACCGGATGGTGGCTGTACGTCATCTGGATGGCCATCGTGGTGGCCGTCTGGTGGGGCGCATCACCGCTCACGCTGCGCTATCCGCGGGTGGTGCAGAAGACCGGCAGGTTCCTCATCGGCTGGGCGAAGGCGCTGCTGGAGAATGCGGATCCGCGCGCAACCTATCCCGAAAAGGCGATCTCGCCGTTCTTCTGGCCCAACGGCACGCTGCCGGACAGTCAGGAATACGCAGACGTGCGGGACAACGGCTTCCGCGACTACAGTCTGCGCGTCGACGGACTCGTGGACAACCCCGTCACCCTGTCCTACGAGCAGCTGAAGGCGATGCCCAAACAAGAGCAGACCACCCAGCACTACTGCATCCAGGGCTGGTCAGGCGTCGCCAAGTGGGGCGGCGTGCCGATGCGGGAGATCCTCAAGCTGGTACAACCATCGCCGAAGGCGCGTTTTGCGGTGTTCTACTCCCTCGCCTCCGGTGCCGAGGGCGGGGTCTACTACGACGCTCACAAGATCGAGCACATGCAGCACCACCTGACCATCCTCGCCTACGAGATGAACGGTGAACCGCTCAATGAGCTACACGGTGCTCCGCTCCGGCTGCGTAACGAGCTTGAGCTGGGTTTCAAGCAGGTCAAGTGGATCCGGGCCATCGAGTTCGTCGAGAGCTTCTCCCACCTCGGCGCGGGGCAGGGCGGCTACAACGAGGACCATGAGTTCTACGGCTACCGAATGCCTATCTGACAGCCCATCGCCAGGATTGCCCGCCGCCCCTGCGGCGCGCTCCGGCGAGGACGGCATCGCGTCGGGAGCAGTGCCATGCCGGCGAACGTGACCTGTCGCAGAACCCATGAGGAAAGGACGTCCGGGGACGACAGCCGGAGCCTGGCGACCCGATTCCGGCCTCGCCGAACGCTGGCGGAGGCGAACCGCGCCGAAGGGCTGCACGACGTCGCCCCCGCTGTGCGACCGTGCTGCCGGCACGCCCGCGAGCCGCGCCGCCTCAACGAGTTCCGCCGTCATTGTCGGTGCGAAGGGGGGCGGTCCGGTCGCCCTGGGGCAGTGCGCTCGCAGCGCGAATTCGCCGCCCATGACTGTCCGACACCGCTCAGCGCGACCCGGGGTGCTGATCACAGCCGGCTCGCCGTCCTCGCCGAATGGACGGTCGGCGCCCGGGTCAGGTCCACGGGCGGAGTTTGAACGGCCTTGGTTACGCCCGCCCTCCGCCCGCAGCGCCGCCTCCGGCGAGCCGTGCGCACAGCTGTGCGAAACCTGGATCCCGGGGCGTTTGCGTTCGTGATGGCAACCGTCATCGTGTCCAGTGCGCTCGACCGCGACGGCACCAGCGGCGCCTCGGCAGCACTGCTGGTGATCGGCCTGAGCGGATACGGGGTCCTGCTGCTCGGCAACGGCTGGCGCCTGCTGCGCTGGCGACGACGGCTGCTCGCGGATGCGGTCGGGCCGCGCGGGTTCGCGTTCCTCAGCGCGGCCGCGGCCTCCGACATCCTGGCCGACCGCTTGGCGGCCGACGGGCATCGGGTGGCGGCTGCCGTGCTGCTGACGGTCGGAGTACTGGGCTGGCTGCTGCTGGGTTACGGAATCCCGCTCGCGCTGGTCGCAGCCGTCCGACGCCATCCCTCGCTGGACCAGGTGAACGGCACCTGGTTCCTCTGGGTGGTCGCTACCCAGTCGGTCGCCGTCGCAGCGGTCGCGCTCGATGGGCTGACGCCCGCAGCCCATGGCTTCCTGCCCGAGCTCGCCTCGGTGTGCTGGGCTATCGGGCTGATTCAGTACCTTCTGCTGGCCCCGCTGGTCCTGTCCCGGATGCTCGTGCGGCCGATGGCACCGGAGGAGCTGATTCCCGCCTACTGGGTGTTCATGGGCGCCGGCGCCATCAGCGTGCTGGCGGGTGCTGCTCTGTTGCAACTGCCGGCGGCCGAGCGCCTGCTGCCGGCTGAGGTCACCTCCGCGCTCTGCCTCGTGCTCTGGTCCTTCGCCACCTGGTTCATCCCGTTGCTGATCGCACTCGGTGTCTGGCGATACCTGGCCCGGCATGTTCCGCTGCGCTTCGCGTCGAGTCTGTGGAGCATGGTTTTCCCCGTCGGCATGTACGGAGTCGCGACCCGGCAGTTGGGAAACGCAATCGAGGTCTCCTGGCTCACCACGCTCGGGACGGGCGAGACATGGCTGGCAGCAGCATTGTGGGCCGTGGTGTTCCTGGCCATGCTCGCCGCACTGACACGCAGTCTCTGCCACACCGAAACGGCGCCATGAGCAGCGCTCGGATCACCCAAGGTGTGGCGCGGCGAGCTCACCGTCTGCCTGTTACGCCCGGGCCGGGCATGCTCGTCCCACACCACACCGAGGACTGGCGCGACACCGAAGATTGCCGTGCCGTGCCGTGCCGGACCGGACCGCGCGGCGAGGCGCGGCAGTGGGCGTGGTGCTTCGGCCATGACGCCTGCGGCGCGGTCGCCGCCACCCGCGCGATGCCACCTGGGCGGGCGACCCGGATGGCGGGCCACGGTGTCTCGCTGAACGATGGGGATCGGCGATGCCCGGGAGGAGAAACCCCATGCGAACCACCGAGGCGGCGGCGGAACGGGTGTTGAAGACGCCGCGCACGGCGGCGGTGGCGGGGATTCTCTGCGCGTTGATCCTGGCTACCGTCATCGTCCTGGTCCGCCAGCTACCCGCCGACGCGGTCAAGGGCGCCGCCTGGCTCGCGAGCCCCTCCCATCGGGCCGCCCTGACCGCAGCGCTGGAGCTGGTGCCGTTCGCCGGCGTCTTCTTCCTGTGGTTCATGGGCACCATGCGGGACTATGTCGGGGTGGCGGAGGACAGGTTCTTCGCCGCGATCTTCCTGGGCAGCGGGCTGCTGTTCGTCGCGATGCTCTTCGTGCTCGCCTCGGTGGCCAGCGGTCTGGCGGCTACGGCCGATTCTGCCCATGCCGCCACCGAGCCCCAGTTCTGGTACTTCGGGCAGCACCTGGCCCTCGCCCTGGTCAGCGTCTACATCACCCGCATGGCCGCCGTCTTCACCCTCTCCACCACGACGATCGGGCAGCGCCTCGGCATCTTTCCCCGCTGGCTGTGCTGGCTGGGCTTCCTCAGCGGGCTCTTCCTGCTGTTCGCCGCCCGCAGCATCCCGTGGTCCGAGTTGGTGTTCCCGGCCTGGATCCTGGCCGTCAGCGGCCACATCCTACTGGTCAGGCTCCGCCGCCGGCCGACCTGAGCGCCACCGGGAGCGTGGCCGACCGCTGGTGCGCCCCGGGCCCGCCACTTCCCGGGAGCGCGCCGAGCCGCCTGCGGCGCCGGCGCGGGACTGTCCCGGACCGGGAAGGAAGACCGTACTCGGAGCGAGTTGCCCCCCTGCGCGGGAGGGAGTGTCGACGCGGAACCTGATAGCAGGTCGCCGCCTCCACTGTGCCGACCGGTCAATCAAAGCCACCCGGTTCCGCACAGCTCTTCTGGGAACAGCGCCGTGCGGCCCCCAGGGCCGGACAGGGGCCGAAGCCGGAAATCACCGTCCGGTTCCGCCTGCCCGAGGCCTTGGAGATCGGCTGCTTTGGCCTTGTGTCGTCGTCCTGGACGTTGATCGAGGACGTTGAGGCTGTGCGGGCAGCGCCGAGTGGGGGCGGCCGGCCGACGACGGCTTGCCTGGGTGTGGATCCACCGGTGCTCACTGCATCGGAGGGTGTGGAAGGCACCGGCCCGACGCCCGACGCTCCGTCTACTGGACACCATTCCGTGACCACCGCTTGTCATCGAGAAGCCCCCGGCCGATGGCGCGGGGGCCGGGACGGTGGGTGGCTACGCGAGCCGGCTGGGGACCTCGAGGTCCTCACTGAGGTAGTAGATGGCGCACACGCGGTGGTAGCCGTCGGCGATGATGAGCGGCTGGCCGCGCACCAGCAGGACTGGGGAGAGCTTCTTGCCTTGCCGCACCTTGTCGATGTTCTCGGCGACGTGCACGTTCTCCTTCGGCAGCAGCGGCAGGCCCGACGCCCGAAGGATGTCCTTCGCCTTCTTCACCGTGGTGGGCGTGCTCTTGAGCCTCTCCACGGCTTGCTGGGCGGCTTCGGGCTCCAGCACCAGTTCCAGATAGTCCAGGGCCGCCGGGAAGTCATGGTTCTCGGGGTCTGTCTTCCAGGATGGTGAGGGCATCTCGTCTCCCTTGGTTGGGGCTGGTTCTTGCCTATTCCCCGGTCGACAGCGCCTTTATCACGTCAGGTCAGCGGACATGGCGCTGGTCTGGCGTCAGGCCGTGGTGGTGGGCGAGGCCGCCGAGCTGGGACGGTGGCCACCGTGTGGATGCGGCCGCACCGTCCGGTGGGGTGGGTGGGTCCACGGTAGCCGTGGTCGTCCCCCGGACAGGTAGAGGATGAGAGCAGCGTGGGAGGCCGGGAACATCGGCAGCGGCAGCGCGCCGGCCGGGGCTCGACCGGCTTCTTCCTTCGGTGGGCTGGTATGTCAGGTCCGGGTGCCGTTCTGCGCGTCTCGGGCGGCGACCGAGCGGAGGTGCTCTTCGAAGAACCGGCGGGGGTCGCCGCCCATCCGGGCGAGCATCACCAGGGCGGACACGGCTACGTCGCAGGTCTCCTTGCGCACGTCGTCCCAGTCGTGCGAGTGGCCTTTGCGGGGGTTGGCGCCGAGCGCCCCGATGACGGCCTCGGCGACCTCTCCGGCCTCCTCCTGGAGTTTGAGGGCCTGTACGGCCCAGCGCTGCTCGTCGTTGCGATCGAAGTGTGAATCGAGCCTTGTCGCAAGGGAGTTGACGATATTCCAGGTTTCTTCCATGGGGGAGGATCCTGCCTCTGTTCGAATGGGTCGATCAAGCCGGGCGGTTCCCGGCGAGCCTGGGTCTTTTCGATGTGCCGCAGGCGCGGTGCCCGGTCGGCGGGGAGGCAGTCGATTCCTGAAGCCGCGCTGTCATGAGGGGCCGTCCGGGTGTCTCGGGCGCGGCGGGAACAGCAGGAACACATCCTCTGGAAAGGATCGAAGGCCCCGTCAGGGCCGCTGGAAGACGACCTCCGGGTACGCCGCCGACGGGCGGTCGAGCAACTGCTGCTGGATGCCCTTCAGTTGCAGGTCGAAGAAGGCGCCGACGTAGGCCCGGGTGATCTTCTCGGCGCGCAGTGGGGCGAGAGTCGTTTCGGGGTCGGGCAGGCCCGCGCGAGCCCCGATGAGCGGACCGTCGGTGAAGCTCCCGTGGTCGGAGCCGGTCACGGACAGCCAGCGCTTCCAGCCGTCCATTCGCGCCCAGGCCTCGTTCCAACTGGTGTCCGAGCCAGAGGGGTTGTGAACGGACTGGGTGCCGAGTATCAGGAAGGGCCGTCCGCCCAGCCCGCCGACGGGGAACGGGTCGAAGAACTTGCCGTCCATGTTGACCCCGGCGCGGATCCGCTGGTCGGCGGCCATCGCACTGGCTGCGGAGTTGCCGCCGATGGAGTGCCCGGTCATGCCGATCCGGTCCCGGTCGATCATGCGGGCGTACGGCCAGGCCGCGCCGAGACCGCCGCCATCCGCGCCTTGCGCTCCGCCGCCCGCCGCATTGTCCGCGCTGGCAGCGCGCTCGGCCGGGGCGAGGACGGCGGCGCCACCGCCATGGTCCTGTCCACCCTCATCCTGGCCACCCTGGCCACCCTGGCCGCCGCCCGCCGGCACTCCGCCCGCGGCCATGCCCAGCAGGCCGCCGCCACTCCGATGCCACGATGCGCGGGGCAGGCCGCGCACTTCCCGTAGCCGAACGCCGACGCCACGACACCACCATCCGTACCATCCTCGGCGACGACCGGCAGCCGTCAGGACCGGACCGCGACCACGATGTCCTGGCCGCGGTCCTCGCCGAAGCCGAGCAGGCCGGCCACGACCCGAGGGCCCTCCTGGAAGAGGCCACCTTCTGGCGCGAACTCGGCACCGCCCGCAACCGCGACGACGTCCTGGTCTGGCGCATCCGCCGCATCGCCGACCTACCCGTCAACCCTGCACTGTCGCACACGACTCCGACCACCATCGCCTGGACCAGCCCGAAGCCGCGACGAACCACACCACGCACCGCCCCACCTGGATCGGCCCAGCCCACGACCGGCCAACGCCGTCCGTCTTCCCGCCGCTGATTCCCAAAGCTCGGTGGGCATCGCCCCGAGTCCGGGGCTCGGATCAGGTGAGCGGTCCGGCGGAGCGCGGTGTCGCGGCGGCGGACGGGAGGATCGACGGCGGGGGAGCTGACGGGCGGCCGCCGCAGGTGCCCGTGGAGTACAGGTCGTTGGAGGTCCGCTGCATCGCGGCGTGGTCGGACAGGTCGTACCGGTTGATCGAGGTGGCGAACTGTCGCTTGCCGGTGACCTCGCCGACCATCAGGGTGTTGTAGCCGGGGATGCCGCCGTCGTGTCCCCAGAACTCGCCGCAGGGCGTGGTCATCCGCTGGAGTCCGAGGCCGTACCCGACGGTCTCGCCCGGGCCGCTGGTGTTCTTCATCTCGGCGAGTTCGGCCGGGCCGAGCAGTTGCCCGCCGAGCAGGGCGGAGATGAAGCGGGTGAGGTCCGCGGTGGTGGAGATGCCCGCCCCGGCGGCGGATGCCATCGACGGGTTGAGCAGCGTCACGTCGGCGGGGCCGGTGGGGAGCTTGTAGTAGCCGTGCGCGTGCGGGCCGGGGATGAAGAGCGAGTCGATGGGCATCGAGGTGCCCGTCAGGCCCAGCGGTCGGATGATGCGGCGGTCCACCTCCTGTGCCCAACTGCGGCCGGTGAGGCGCTCGATGATCATGCTGACGAGCACGTAGTTGGTGTTGGAGTAGTGCCAGCCCTGTCCGGGGGCGAAGTACGGCGGGTACTTGTTGGCGATGTCCACGAGCTGCTGCGGTCGGTAGGACGTCCAGCGCCCACCCGCCAGCCACTGCCGCAGCGTCGCTTCGTTGCCGGCGTCGAACGCCGGGTCCTCGGTGAAGTCATGGATGCCGCTGGTGTGGTTGAGCAGTTGGCGCACGGTGATGCCGGCGCCGTTCGGAACCGCGCCCGGCAGGCGGCTCTCGACGGAGTCGTCGAGGCCGAGCCGGTGTTCCACGACCAGCTGGAGGACCACCGTCGCGACGAAGGTCTTGGTGACACTGCCGATCCGGAACCGGCCGTCCGGATCGGCGGGGGCGCCGGTGGCCAGGTCGGCCACGCCGGCCGCACCCTTCCAGACCGTGGAGCCGTTTTCCCGGACACGGGCCAGCGTTGCCGATGCGCCACCCTTCCGCACCATGGCCCGGACCGCCGCGTCCAGGGCCGCCCCGTCCGCCTTCCGCGCCTCGCCCGCCGCCACCCGGTAGGGCGTCGCAGGGGCGTCCGTCGCGCCGGCTGCCGGAGCCAAGGTGGCCAGCAGGCCCGCGCCGGCGAGCACGACGACCGCCGACCGCCTGGCCGGGCCCCGCCACCGCCGACCCTTCGACCCGATCCTCCCAGGCCTCGGATCTGCTGTCCCGCCTACCATGCTGTCCTCCCGAAACCGACCGACGAATTTCAACGTCCTTTGTTGTAAAGAGAGTTGATATGATGTCAGATTGCCGAGATGCGAGGAGTCCACCCCGGGTCCGGAGCATGTCCGCCCCGGGTCCCATCTTCCCGCCCGTAGAACTCCACCTCAGGTCGAAGGCCGCCCCTGATGGATCCCTGAGGCCTCGGCTGATCGAGTGAACAGCGACGTGGGACGTCAAACTCATGCCTCGCCGGTCGGGGAGGGCGGGAAGAAGCCGGGCCGGCCTCCGCCCGGGCCCGTGAATCGGTACGTCGTGGCGGAGGAGAGCACGCTGCTCGGTGGATCGCCGTTCTCGATGACGATGGCCTGGCCCGGGAAGGTCAGCATGTCCTGGTTGAAGTGGTCGACGACGTTCGAGGTGATGTCGACGTCTTCGCCGACCGGTTTCCGGTAGGTGACCACGGGGGAGTCGAGGACGACGAACCCGGGATGGGGCAGGCCCTCCCTGAGGCAGTACCGGGCGAGGGCGGTGGTGAACGCCGAGCGTAGGGCCGAGCGCACGCCCTGGCCGCGTCCGGCCCGGGGTCGACTGCCGGCCCGGACGTCCATGCCGTACTCGGTGCGTCTTCAATCGGAAGCTCTGCGGTTCAGAGAAGGACATCTGTCGGTCCGTCAGCGGTAGGCTAACTTCCCCATGTCGCTGCTCTTTTCCCGAAGGGAACCGATGGACGCGGAACTGCTCACCCTGGCCAACACGGCAGGGACGACCCTGGTGACCCTGCTGGCCACGGATGCGTGGACTCGGGCAAAGTCGTCCGTCGGGTCGCTGTGGCGGCGAGCCCGCCCGGAAGCGGTCGAGATGATCGAGGCCGATCTCGTCGAAACCCGCGAGGAGTTGCTGGCTGCCCGGGCCGCCGGGGACGACACCGTGGAAGGGGAGCTCGTCGCAGACTGGCAACGCAGGCTTCGACGCCTGCTGGCAGCCGATCCCGGCCTCGCGGCCGAACTCCGCCGCCTGCTGCAGGAGGAACTGGTCCCGGCGCCTCCCGCCGCCAGCCAGACGTGGACCGGTTCCGTCACCATGAGCAGCACAGTCTCCGGCCGCGGCAAGAACTTCCAGATCGGCCAGGGCACGTTGAACATCTCCGAGTCATGAGCCCGGACAACCGCTTCGACGGGAATGCGCGCATGACGGCGAGCGCATCCGGAAACGGTCGTGTCTATCAGGTCGCCCAGGGCCAGATGCACATTCACAACTCGCCGAATCCGGCCCAGCACCTGGAGATGATTCCGCTCTCTCAGTCCGTGGACGCGCTGGAGAACATGGACCCGCATGACGCCGCGGTGGCACTCTCGGCCATGAGTCCCGTCGCGGCCTCGAAGCGTCTTCCGAGTATGCGCCAGGGGGCCAAGGTATTCGCCCTGATGAGCGACGAGGCCGTCGCGGCGCAGTTGGCGGTGCTTCCCTTGACTAGCCTGCCCTCACTCGCCACGGACGTGAGACCGGAGAAGCTTGCCGCTGCGCTGCCCAAGATTCGCCCGGCGGATGCAGCTCGCATTGTTTCGCACCTCCCCAGCCCTGGGCGCATTCTGGAGACTGCGCAGAGAGACACAGCTGTTCGGGTGATGATTTCCGCCGGACTGATGTCGGCGTCGGTCTGGCTCGGAGAGATGTCGGTCAACGGGGCGCGAGGAATTCTCTCCGATATGCCCGTGAACCACGCCGCTTCCCTCCTTCACCATCTCGCCCCCTCCAGGGCTGCGGAATTGCTGACCGGCATGGCGAAACCCAAGAGGAATGAGCTCCTGGGGCGCGTTTCGGCACGCCGGGCAGCAATGATCGTGGAAAGCCACCCGAAACAGTCGGCCCAGGATTTCCTCACGCAGCTGCAACCGCAGCGCGCCGCTGCCATTCGCAGAAAAGTTTCGGAGCAGCGGGACTACGAGTTCAAAAAAGCGCTGCACACAATTACGGACGAGAAGGTCGTGGAATACCTTGGGGGAATTTCCGTCAAGCGAGCCGCTCGGATCCTTGAGGAGCTGCCGGCCGATCGACTGCGAGCGCTGCTGCTGAAAGTCCCCAGCCCAAGGAGCAGTGAGATTGTTGCACAGCTTTCCACCGAGCAGGCCCGGAAGGCCATGTCATGGAGCAACCTCACGCTGACATGGTTCCTCCTCAGCGGCTGCGACGAAGCCGTGCGCGAGGCCCTTTACAGAAAGCTCTCCCCATCAACCCAGTGGTCCTGGAGGACGTGGGCCGGGGCACTGATGAAGTTCGACAATCCCTCCCGGCCCTAGCGGCGCCGAGACCTTGGCGGTCCTCTGCACAAAGGAAGTGTCCCGATAGGTTCGCCGTTCCAGTCACAGGTCGGGTTTCGCCGTGCAACATGGCAGCGAAGAGACAGTGTTCCATGCGTGCGCTATTCCCCAGTGGGCCTCCGGGGTGGCGAGCATTCCGGTGCGATCGATGGTTGGTGACCAGGCAGGGCGGCGTCGTTCAGGGGATCTCTGATGTCGGTCTGGTCGAGTGGGGCGAGCATCGGCCAAGACGGTGATCTCTCTATTCGTCCTGCGTGAGCTGCAAGGGCTCGTTTTCGGCTGGCGGAAGGACTTGGAGGATCTCGCCGGAAGACGTCATGAGGTAGCGAACCTCGGTGTCGCCATCGATTTTGGGCGGGGAGACTCGGGCACGGAACCGCTCTTGTCGCGTCGCCACTGACTTGTCGGAGTCGCGCCAACGGCCCTTGAGCTCAACCTGGGCGAGGCGTTCGGTCAGTTCGGTCGCCACCGCATCGGCGTCCTCCAACTGATGAACCTGCGACCCCACGAGCCTCCGCAGTGCGGCGTAAGGATTGGCGGGATCCGCGAGCGCTAGCGACGCCGCGTAGGTAACCAGTGCCTTGCGTCGCATCGCTATCGCGGCTCGCGCCAAGTGAAGCTCCCGGATGAACTGGTCGACCTCCTTCTCCTTGCCGCCAAGGGTCTCCTCCAGGCGGCGGTAGTCGACCTTGCCGTCGTCGTCCACCAGCTCGTCGATGACGCCGCGGTGCTTCTCCAAGAATTGCTGAGAGGTATAGAACTCGTCGTCCGCACTCTTCAGGGCGAGTTCAAGATTCGGCTTGCCGCCGTCAAGCATCAGGCTGATCGCGCGGGACAGCTGAGCATCGGCCGATCGTTGATCCGTGATCCGTTTGTTGTAGGCCCGTTCCTCCTGGCGGCTCAGGATGGCTTCAACTCGGCGTTGGTGCGCCCTCTGTTCACGCTGAGCCACCATGTCTACCGCTAGGACGGTTCCGGCGACGGCCAGCACCGGCCAACCTGCCACGAGTGCTCCTCCAGCAGCGACGGGCTTCAGAACGGCATGTGCTGTCTTGCCGCCGCTGCGAGAGAACCCTCTGAACCCGGAAGTTCCGGCGGCCTTGACGAGCTCTGTACCCTTTGGCAGCACCACCCGGAACAACGTCGGGCTTTTCGGCTTGATGGCCTCCACGATCCCGACCATTGCCTGCTGAGCCGTCGCGTTCACGGGCCCAGTCCGGAACTTCGCGACCTCCGCCTCGCTGACCGGGTAGTACTCGACAGCAACTGGCGCCGCTGCGGCTTCGAGCGCATCCCAGATCGCGCCGGACGTCGAGCCGACGGATCGGAGAACGTCCTCGGGGACCAGAAGCCCTTCGGGCGGGAACTCGGTCCGAACTCCGACCTCTGCCGCGGCGCTTGGTGCGGTGTGCCCGCCCGAGGCGGCGGTGGTGCCTCGCGAGAATCTCCAGAGCAGCCACGCGGTGACAAGCACTGCGATGGCGATGACGGCGACCAGCTCAACGGGCATTGATATCAAGCCAAGTCACGTCCTTCGACAGGCTGTGGTGGTTGGTTCAAACGGCCCCCGAGCATAGCGAGGATCGCCGCCATACCGGGATCGCGCTCGCGTTGAACGGGGCACGGGAACCTCGACCTCCTACCCAGTAACTACAGCGGCACCCCGGGTGACCAGGCCGAGCACCTGAAGGAGGCGGCTTGTCAGGGGTTCCTGGCAGGATGCTGTGTCATGGGTGGGGGATCCGAAAGTGACGAGGCATACGTCCTCGACCTCTGCGACGAGTATCTCGGTGAGGTCGCGCAGCGGCAGCACCGCTTCGACTGGCTACGCGGCGACCCCGGCGCTGACGGGCGCCGCGTCAAGCTGCCTGTCGACGGCTACTGGCCCCAGCGCAAGCTCGTGGTGGAGTACCGAGAGCGCCAGCATGATGAAGCGGTCCCGTTCTTCGATAAACTGGACCGGTTGACCGTCAGCGGCGTTCATCGTGGTGAGCAGCGCGCCCTCTACGACGCCCGCCGCGACACCGAGATTCCCGCGCACAAGCTTCGCCTCGCGATCATCCGCCCGGATGACCTCGATGCCGATGCGCGGGGTCGCCTGCACCGCCGGGACCGGCAGGCGGACCTGGTGGCGATCGACGCGCTCCTTACGCCCGTGCTTGAGGCGTGGCCCAGCGACGAGGACCGGGTCGTCGATGCGTTCCGCACCTGGCTCACCGATGCCGGCTGGACCGTCGTGCCGCCGACCGACTCGTACACCGACCTCGAAGCAGAACGGGACGGCGAACGCATCATCGCCGAAGCGAAAGGGCACACGAGCCAGCCCGGCATCGACGCCGACATCGCCTACGGACAGCTACTGCGCCGGATGACCGCACCCAGAGTGAGCGTGCGGTACGCGCTCGTCGTCCCAACGTCAGGCCTTTCGCACGCCCTCCGCGTGCCGGAGCACGTCCGCGCGAGGCTGGGCATCGCCGTCTACGAGGTGACGGCCGACGGAACAGTCACCGCACACGGAGCGTGATCACAACAAGGACCGCGACAGCCGGACCGGCGGGTCGCCACCATCCGGTCCGGCTCCCTACGTCGGCCGCCCGGTCCTTGGAGAAGCGGGCGAGTGGCACCGTTCAGCTATCGCCGGGCTGACGAGCCGCGAGGTAGTCGGACCAGCTGTTCCGTGCGTACTGAGCCCAGCGGTTGGCGCTGCTGGACGTGATGCCGAAGAGATCGCTGACGACGATGGGTGGCAACACGCTGACCGCTTCGATCATGGCTGTGTTGCGGGCTGAGAGGCTGGGCAGGTCGTGCTGGTTCATCAGGTTTTGGAGCCTGGCCGAGCTCAGGGGCCTGCTCGCCGGTCGGCCAGGAAACAGGAAGCGGGGTGTGCCGGGTGCGGGCTGGCGGAACATTGAGTCGCCGGCCGGCCGGCTGATCTGCTCTTCGATGAGCCGGGCCAGCTTGGGAGGCGGCAGGACGGGATTGCGGTCGAGGGTGAGGTAGGCGGCGCCGGTCTCGTCCCGGTGGAAGCGGTTGGTGGTGAGCTCGAGGATCCGGGTGGTCGGCAGGGCGTAGAGCCGGACGAGGGCACCAATGATCCGAACCCCGCACCTCGACATCGCGCCCGTCGGCACCTCACCGGAACACCTTCAGGTCGGTCATCCATGTCCCTCGCACGATCGTACGGAGTGGCCAATCCGACTCGTCGTCGGCGGAGAGCTGTTCGGTGCGGCCGTCGTGGACCTCGACGGGGACAGTGGCGGTCGTCGCGGCTTGCTCGGCGAGTCGGCGCAGGCGGGGCTCGGGTTCGACAGCGAGGACGTGCTGGACGGCCTTCGGGTAGTGGCGGAAGTTGGCACCGGGGCCGACACCGATCTCCAGGAAGCGTCCGGAGGTGTCCATGAGCAGTTCTCGGCGGTGTTCGAGGCCGCCGTGTGCGTCAGCGTAGGCGTTGACGCGCGGGTAGAAGCGGGCGAACAGCGGGTGCCGTGTCCGGGATGGCATCGCACCTCCTGGCGGTGGCGGAGGCGTGCCCTGGCATCGAAGGCCGGGCGGCCGCTTCCCAGTGTGCGCCGCGGGTGGTTGCTCGTCGGCCTGTACGGGCGATGGCTGACCCGTATCCCGTCGGTTGGACGCTCGGTTTGCGGGACGCTGGTCAGTCGCGGTGACCGGGGCGGACAGCCCCTCTCGCGATCGGCTCGGTCCGGCGGGGTGTCCTGTTCTGGTCCAGCTCCCGTTGGCGGGCTGGTAGTGGCGTAGGCGCAGGCTGTTGCTGACGGCGAAGACCGAGGAGCGGGCCGTCGCGGCGCTGGCAACGGTCAGCACCCGCACTCCTCCCCACAGCACGCCTCAATGCCCTCGCGCGCGGCGAGAACTGCGACGAGCAGGCCGACAGCCGGGTGGAGCCGCCGCAGGCCGAACAGATTGTTGGCGCGCAGGTCGACGAGGGCGGACGCGGTCGGGATCCGGACGATCCAGTCCGGCGTCCTCCCCGGGAACGCGGCCGGCCTCGCCGTCCACGCCAAGGCGGGCTTTCGGGGCATCGGCACCCGCGAGCGCATCGCCCGCCACCACGGCACCTGGCGGGACACCGTGCTGATCGAGCGCTGCGGCCCGGCGGTCGCCTGACGGAACGCCGGACGACGGCGGGTCGCCGGAACATTCCTGAGCAAAAGGGGTGGCGAGTTCGGGTTCGCGCGGAGGATCGTGCATCGATGGCCATCGACATCGAGTGGGCGTGCGCCGAGTTCGCCCGGTTTCTGGAGGTTCGTGGCCGGCGGGCGGGCTGTCTAGCGACTTGCGACGCCTTTCGATAACATCGCCGAATGGCGATGAAAACTACTGTGTTCGATGCCGATCGACTGGAGCTTGCTCCGGCCGCGGCGCTGTTCCGCTCGCTCGGTGATCCGGCCCGCCTGGCGATCGTGCGGCGCCTGGCGACGGGCGAGGCCCGGGTGGTCGATCTGGTCGAGCAGCTCGGGCTGGCCCAGTCGACGGTGTCCAAGCATCTGGCGTGTCTGCGCGAGTGCGGGCTGGTCGATTCGCGCCCGGTGGGCCGGGCCTCGGTCTTCACCCTCGCCCAGCCCTCGCTGGTCGCCCTGCTGCAGGCGGCCGAGCCAGTGCTGGAGGCCACCGGTGACGCGGTCACCCTCTGCCCCACCTATGGCAACCCGGGTGGAGACAACGGATGAGCGCCCCCGTCACCGGCCGTGAGGAACCGGCCATGGTCGAGAAGCCCGGCAGCTGCCACTGCGAGCCCGGCTGCACCGATGCTTGCTGCCGGCCGCCTGTCGAGCGGGACGCCGCCTGGCACGCTGCCGCGCGCAAGGCCAGGCTGCTGTCCTGGCTGAGCTTGGGCTACATGGCCGCCGAGGGCGCGGTCGCCATCATCGCGGCCGTGCTGGCAGGCTCGGTCGCCCTGCTCGGCTTCGGCCTGGACTCGGTGATCGAGGGCCTCGCCTCCGTGATCATCGTCTGGCGGTTCAGCGGCACCCGGACCCTGTCCGAGGACTCCGAGGCCAAGGCCCAGAAGGCGGTCGCGGTCACGTTCTTCCTGCTCGCCCCGTACGTTGCCTACGACGCCATCTCCACGCTCGCGGCTGCTGAGCACCCGTCGACCAGCTGGCTCGGCATCGTGCTGTCCGTCTCCTCGCTGATAGTGATGCCGTTGCTGGGCCGGGCCAAGCGCCGCCTGGGGAAGGTGCTCGACTCCGGGGCCACCACCGGCGAGGGCACCCAGAACCTGCTGTGCGCCTACTTGGCCGCCGCCGTCCTGGTCGGCCTGCTCGCCAACACGCTGTTCGGTCTGTGGTGGCTCGACCCGGTCATCGGCCTGCTGGTGGCCGGGCTCGCGGTCCGCGAGGGCATCGGGGCATGGCGTGGTGAGGAGTGCGGCTGCTGACCAGAGCAGCAACAAGAGGCGACGACGGTCACCGATGGCCGGGGCCGCGCGTTCCCACGGGGAGACACGGCCAGGCACCGCAGTCCGTCCATTGCTCCGAACGCGGCAACGCGCGTCGGAACACCCGTCGCTCTGCGCTTGACAGGCCTGGGCGGCGAGTGGAGCCGGACAGAGCTCCGGCGGCCGAATCTCCTGCGATCGGTCAGCGCAGTAGGTCGGTGGTCTCGGTGACGGCCTGGCGGGCGGTGCGGCCGACGCCGATGAGGGTGGCGGAGGCGGGGCCGGTCCAGTCGCCGTAGCCGAGGAGGTGGACGCGCGGGTCGGAGACCGCGCGGGTGCCGGTGGTGGCGATTCGGCCGCGTTCGCCGGCGCGCAGGGTCAGTGGGGCGACGCGGGTGTGCCGGGTGCCGTCGTCGGTGTGAACGAGCAGGCCCCTGTCCCCGGCGTCGGTCACCGAGGTGACGGAGACCGGGCGGTGGACGGGGAGTTCGTAGCGCTTCTCGTACTCGGCCAGGTACTCGGTGACGTGCTCGGCGCCCGGCCACAACTGTCCCGCTTGGCCCGGCATGGGGCGGCCGGGGAGCGGAGAGTAGGCGGCGGGGGAGAACAGGCGCAGGCTCTCCCAGTAGTGCTGCCAGGCGCCGCCCGGTGCCTCGGCAGCGTCCAGGACCGCGAAGTCGAGTCCGGCGCGCCGCAGGTAGTAGCCGGCGGCGAGCCCGGCCTGGCCGCCGCCGATCACCACCACGTCGGTCGTTGCCGTCACGAAGGGATCCCCGCGCCGGATTCCACGGGTGCCGCGCAGGGCGGGCGCAGGATCTGACGGACCACCGTCTTGTCGGCCGGGCCGAGTACCGGCCCGCGCCGCAGTGCCGCGGCCTCGGTGCGGGCGTGGTCGGCGCAGACGCCGGCGCCGCAGCTGCGACAGACTCCGACGGCGGTGCTGGTCGTGTGTGCCGAACGGCACCCCAGGCAGTGCATGGGGGTCAGGATTCCTTTGCTGCCGTGGTGACGGCGGCGGGGGTGAATCGCTTGCGCCAGGCCAGGGAGACGTAGACGAGGGCGATGAGGACGGGCACCTCGATGAGGGGGCCGACGACGCCGGACAGGGCCTGGCCGGAGGTGACGCCGAAGGTGGCGATGGCCACGGCGATGGCGAGTTCGAAGTTGTTCCCGGCGGCGGTGAAGGCGAGGGTGGCGGTGCGGTCGTAGGCGAGGCCGAGGGCCTTGCCGAGCGCGAAGGTGCCGAACCACATGATCGCGAAGTAGGCCAGCAGCGGCAGGGCGATGCGGGCCACGTCCAGCGGCTGAGAGGTGATCGTCTTTCCCTGGAGGGCGAAGAGGATCACGATCGTGAACAGCAGGCCGTACAGGGCCCAGGGGCCGATCTTCGGCAGGAACTTCTGCTCGTAGGTCTCGCGGCCGAGCTTCTGCTCGCCGAGGCGGCGGGTGAGGAAGCCGGCCAGCAGCGGGATGCCGAGGAAGATCAGCACATTGGCGACGATCTTGGCGACGGAGAAGTGCAGGCCGTCCTGGTGGAGGCCGAGCCAGCCGGGCAGGACGTCGAGGTAGAACCAGCCGAGCACGCCGAACATGACGACCTGGAAGACGGAGTTGAGGGCGACGAGGACGGCGGCGGCCTCGCGGTCGCCGCAGGCGAGGTCGTTCCAGATGATGACCATGGCGATGCAGCGGGCGAGTCCGACGATGATCAGGCCGGTGCGGTACTCGGGGAGGTCGGGCAGGAAGAGCCAGGCCAGGGCGAACATGACGGCGGGGCCCAGCACCCAGTTGATCACCAGGGAGGAGGCCATCAGCTTCTTGTCGCCGGTGACGGTGTGCAGGCGGTCGTAGCGGACCTTGGCGAGCACCGGGTACATCATGACCAGCAGGCCGAGGCCGATGGGCAGGGAGACGCCGCCGACCTCGACCTCGGCGAGGGCGTCGTTCAGGCCAGGGATCAGGCGGCCGAGGCCGAGTCCGAGGCCCATGGCGAGCAGGATCCACACCGCGAGGAAGCGGTCCAGGAAGGAGAGCTTGCCGACCAGTCCGGCCTCGGGGTGGTCCGGGGGAGCGGTGGTCCTGGTGGGGGTCACGGGCAGGATCTTTTCGAGTCGGTGTTGGCGCGGGCGGTGGAGGCGAGGTCGCCGAGGAGGTCGGCGAGGCTGTCCAGGGCGTCGGGGCGGAGCTTGTAGTAGGTGAAGCGGCCGCAGGGCTCGGTGTCGACCAGTCCGGCCTCGCGAAGGATCTTGAGGTGGTTGGACAGGTTGGTCTGCCGGGCGCCGGTCTCCTCGACCAGGTGGCTGGTGCACAGGGCCTCGCGGGCGAGCAGGGTGAGGATCCGCATCCTCAGCGGGTCAGCCACGGCCTTCAGCACGTCCACCGGGCTATTCGCATCACTCTCTACTGACATCACCATGTAGTGATACGTTAGTCGATGGCGTCGGCAGTTCCAAGCCCACCGCCGAGTTCGTGAGTCGAACGGCCCCCGGGCGCCGCCGCTGCAAGGGCCGTCGCGCCGCTGGGGGTCGGGTGCGGGCATCTCGTGCATTCGGTACGGACGTTCATGCTTGGCGCGGGGCCGGGCTGCCGTGGTCGCCCGGAACTGGACACAGGCCGGGGCGCCTTGATGAACGGGCCGGTGCGGGTGGGTGTCGACGATGGCGCCGTCATGTGAGCGGCAGGGCGAGCCCGCTCTTGCTCGCTCGCTACGGTCCTGAATTCTGCGCCAACGGCGCCCCTGCCGTCGGAAGGCCGGCTGCGTGCGCCCTCTCAAGGGCGGGCGCCAGTCGTGGCGGGATCGGCTTCAGGGCCGGCACTCGAAGACTCCGTGCACCGCGCTGCTTCCGCAGAAGGGTGTCCGTCTATCGAGTGCCGGCCCTGGGAGACGTGGTCAGTCCCGGGCGCGGCTCAGGATCCAGACGCCGTAGGCGTCGTTCGCGGGGTGCAGCTGGTAGGTGCCCGCCCGCAGGTCGACGCGCAGTCCGGCGGCGGTCAGGTCCGCCTCGAACTCCGCCGCCGTGTAGTTCCGGGCGTGCGGCGGCGGGTCCTGGAGGTGGAAGCCGACCAGGATGCGGCCGTTCTCGCCGAGCACGTCGCGCATCGCGCCCAGCGCCCTGCGTTCCGTGCCCTCGGCCAGGTAGACGATGACGTTGCCCACGCAGACGACCAGGTCGAACGGGCCGTCCTCGGGGCCGAGGTCGAGGATGTCGCGCTCCTCGATCGGCAGCTCGGGGTAGGTCTCCCGGGCCTGCCGGACCAGGGCCTCGTCGGGTTCGATCGCGACCACGTCGTGCCCCCGCTGCCGGAGCGCGGCGGCCACCCGGCCCATGCCGGCGCCGGCGTCGAGCACCCGGGCGCCGCGCGGCAGGAGCGTGTCGGCGAGCCGGGCCTCGCCGTCGACGTCCTCGCCGGCGGAGATGAGTTCGGCGAACCGCCGGCCGAAGTTCCCGCTCTGCCCCGCCTCCTGCCAGCGGGTTCGCCGCGTCGTCATCGGTAGGGGCTCTCCGTTTGGCAGCGTGATCCTGTCCATGTCCCGAATCCTAAGGTGACACCGCTGGTGCGGGTCATGGCCACTGAGGCGCCTGCCACGGGCCCTGGCGCGTGCGGTCCCGGTCGCTCGCCGGGCGGCCGGTGGCGCACCGCTCCCGACCTGCCGAACGGAGTGCCCGTGGTGGAGGAGACCCTGGAGCGGCGCACCGGGCCCCGCCGACCTGCTCGCCGCCTGCCTGCTCAAGAACGTCGAACGCTCCGGCCGGCTGCTGCCCTTTCGCTACCACCGGCGCCGAGGCCGACGTGCAGGTCCGCCGCCAGGATGCCCCGCCCCGCTTCACCGCCCTCACCTACGAGCTGCGGCTGGTCGCCGACGAGCCCCAGCGCCGGATCGACCTGCTCCACCAGAACCTGCTCCGGTTCGGCACCGTCTACAACACCCCGGCCGCCGCGTGCGACATCGACGGCACCGTCGTGCCCGTCGCCCCGCCTGCTGGGTGAGCACGACCCGGGGCGATCCGGGCAAGCTCATCGCCGTCGTTCACATCACTATCGACTGACATCATCATGTGGTGATACGTTTGTCGATGTCGGCGGCTGCTCCGAGCCGACCGCCGGGTCCAGCAGCGCAAACGGTCTGCGGACACCGCAACTGCCGCAAGGCCGTGCCGCAGGCATGACCGCCTCCGCCCGGTCGTGTCGTGCGACACCCGTCTCCGAGGAAGAGCGAGATGACCACCTCCCCCGCAGCCTCCGTGCTGTTCGTCTGCGTCCACAACGCCGGCCGCTCCCAGATGGCCGCCGGCTTCCTCACCCACCTCGCGGGCGACCGCGTCGAGGTCCGCTCCGCCGGTTCCATGCCCGGCGACCAGGTCAACCCGTCCGCCGTCGCCGCCATGGCCGAGGTCGGCATCGACATCTCGGCCCAGAAGCCGAAGATCCTCACCGCCGAGGCCGTCCAGGCATCCGACTATGTGATCACCATGGGCTGCGGTGACGCCTGCCCGTACTTCCCCGGCAAGAAGTACCTCGACTGGAAGCTGGAGGATCCGGCGGGCCAGGGTGTCGAAGCCGTCCGTCCGATCCGCGACGAGATCAAGACCCTCATCGAGAACCTGATCGCCGAGATCGACGCCAAGCAGATGGAGGGCTGACCGAGTGAGCGACGTCCGGAACATGATCATCATCGGTTCCGGCCCGGCCGGGTCACGACGTCGAGTTCGTCGCCTCCGCCGCCGACCGCGTCGTGGTCATGGCCGAAGGTGAGATCGTCGCCGACGGACCGACCGCCGAGGTCATCGTCGCCTCGCCCACCTTCGCCCCGCAGACCGCCAAGATCATCGCCCCACTCGCCTATCTGACGACACGGCAGGTCGCCGAGGCCCTCGAACCGGCGGAGGCCGACCGATGACCGCCGTCCGGATCCCCGGCCGGGCCCGCATCGTCGTCGCCCTGGTCGCCTTCATCGGCCTGGTCGCCTTCACCTGGCCGTTCGTCGTCGCCCCCGGAAAGCTCGGTTCCAACTACGCCCCGCCGCTGATCTTCGGTGCCCTGCTCGTCCTGGTGCTCGCCGTCGTCATCGCGGAGATCTCGGCCGGCGGCATCGACGCCAAGGCCCTCGCCATGCTCGGCGTCCTGTCCGCCGTCAACGCCGGGCTCCGACCCCTCGGTGCCGGGACCGCCGGAGTGGAGACGGTTTTCTTCACCCTCGTCCTGGCCGGCCGCGTCTTCGGCCCCGGCTTCGGATTCACCCTCGGCTGCACCTCACTGTTCGCCTCTGCCCTGCTCACCGGCGGCGCTGGGAGGTGTCCATGCTGGCCGCCTACGGCGCGTTCTCCGGTTACCTGTTCGGCTTCCTGCTCAACCTGTCCTTCTGGCCGTTCTCCACCGATTCGAACAGTTCCATCGCCTACCTCCCCGGCCTGCCCTTCACCGAACAGTGGCACCGCTACCTGCTCTTCGACCTGGCCACCTCGCTCGGCTGGGACACCGGCCGGGCCGTCACCACCTTCACCGCCGCCCTGCTCGTCGTCGGGCCGGCCGTCCTGACCGTCTTCCGCTGCGCGGCCCGGCGTGCCAACTTCGAGCCCACCGTGCGCTTCGAGGCCCCGCACGGTCCGGACGGCACGGTAGGGCCGCAAACCGCCGCGCAGCCCGCTGGGCAGGCGCACTCCTGAACCGAAAGGCCAACCATGGTGCCCAAGCCCGCGAAGCACCGGACGATGGCCTCGCTGGAGAGCCTGGTGGGCGCCGCCCGCCTGCTGCGTGAGGAACCGGCCGGCTGACGCGCCAGTGTGGGATCACAAGGGGCGGGCACGGCGGCATGCGCCGTGCCCGCCCCGGTGCAGAGCAGAGGAGCGCGTCGCACCATGGCACGTCCCGCCGGGCGCAAGATCTTCGCCCACGTCTAGCTGCGCCGGCTGCGCCGAGAGCACGGCATGAACCAGGTCGAACTGGCCCACGAGCTCGGCATCTCGACCAGCTACCTCAACCAGATCGAGCACAGCCAGCGCCCGCTCACGGCTGCCGTGTTGCTGCGGATCTCCGAGGTGTTCGGCGTGGACCCGGAGTTCTTCTCCGAGGCTGACGAGGAACGGCTCGCCACCGACCTGCGCGCCGCCCTCGCGGACGAGGCGTGCGGCGCTCCCGTCGCGACGGAGGACATCGCGGAGGTGAGCCGGGACCATCCCGACGTCGCGCGGGCGCTCGTCACGCTGTACCACCGCTAGCGGGAAGCGGC
The DNA here is from genome assembly GCF_040683915.1 of Kitasatospora sp. NPDC093102. Lineage (NCBI taxonomy): Bacteria > Bacillati > Actinomycetota > Actinomycetes > Kitasatosporales > Streptomycetaceae > Kitasatospora > Kitasatospora sp. NPDC093102. The sequence continues at coordinate 136,002 of NZ_JBFBFA010000005.1, forward strand.
CACCAGGGTCGCCGAGATCGGCGACCCCGTTGGAACCGCCGCGCTGAGTCCCGCCGAACCCCACGACGAGGTACGGGACTTCTTCTACGCGCACCACAATCACATCGCCGCCCTGGACGAGGAGGCCGAGCGCACCGCGGCCACGCTCGCGGTGACTACGGCGGGCCGCCTCGCTGCCGCGCTGGTGGCCGAACTCGGCGAACGGCACGGCGTGCGGGTGGTCGACGCGGACCGCCGGCAGCAGGCGAGCTGCTCCTCGCGCGGCAGGCGGTCGGCGCTGGGGTGGACACGGACGTGATGCTCGATCACGGGACTCCTCGTGAGCGTCGGGACTGCCCTGACGGGCTCGTGCGCTCCAGGCTGCCGCGCCGGCGGGCGGGGATCCAGCAGGCCAATCTGCGGAATCCGGACACCTCCGCGCTGCGAATCCGCGGATCCCGCGGATCGGTCTCGGAAGGCTGGGATCCACGAGGCCTCATCAGCCGGTGATCACCGCACGTCGCCGCTGGACCGAGCCGGCCCGACCCCCCTGCCTGTGAGGTGATCACAGCGAACAGCCTGGTGTCCGAGATTCGGCGACCCGCCGTCCTCCGGTCAGCGTGGTCGGAGGACGGCTCGTGTCGCCACCTGCTGGTGTGGAAGGCCGGTCCGGGCCGGCGGATGGTCAGCAGCGCGGTGCTGGGCGGCGGGATCGGCGAGTGCGGCTGGGTGGTGAACGCCCAGGTCCGGCCGGGCTACAGCCGCATGGACCCGGAGCGGCACCTGGCGGAGCTGGCGGAGGCCGAGGGTCTGCGCGGGCCGGCTGTCGGGCTGATGACCGCTGCGGAGGTCGACGACTGCACTTGGGGCGAGGACGGCGGTGCCGTCGCTCTGGTGACGACCGGTATCGGCGTCCCGACCTGGGGCGCAGCAACCGAGCCTCGGCTGTGCGCTCGCCGGTGCAGAACCGGGCGTCGCGCTCGTCCACGTCGCTGGTCAGCAGGTTGGCGGCGAGTGGACTGAGGTGCGGCGGTGGTGGGAGACCGGAGGGCCGCCGCGACCGCCATCGCCTGCGCCGCACTGGCCGGCTCGGCCGGGGCGGGGGTGCGCGGCAACCGGTTCCTCCCTTGTCAGTGCTGGCGCAGCTGGGACCTCATGGTCGGCACGATCTGACCGCCCGTGTCATGGTGCCCGCGGCCGAGGTGGATCGGGCCTTCGACGATCTCCTGTCGGCGCGCCTGCTGCAGGCGACGGTCGTCCACGTCGGCGGTCGGCAGGAAGTTCTGACCATCACCCCGTCGGGCGAGTCCGCCCTGGACGTGCTCCACACCGATGCGTCGGCGGCGCAGGATGGCCTGCTGGCGTCCTTGACGAAGGGGCAGCGCATCGAGCTCAGTTCGGCACCGGGCGCGGGGTCGCTCGGTGCTTCGTGAGCGGCGCCCCGTCGGCGCCGTCGAGGGTGAGGAGGAGGTCTGCGTGGGCCGAGAGCAGGGGCAGATCGTGGCTGACGAGGACGACGGCGAGGCCCTGGTCGGTTCGTAGGCTGCGCAGGAGTTCCATGATGCCGTCGGCGGTGTCGGCGTCGAGGGCGGAGGTGACCTCGTCGCAGAGCAGGACGTCGGGTTCGGCGGCCAGGGCGCGGGCGATGGAGACGCGTTGGCGCTGCCCGCCGGAGAGTTCGTGGGGGTGGCGGTCGGCGTGGTCGGGGGTGAGGCCGACTGCGGTGAGCAGTTCGGCGACGCGAGCGTCGCACCGGTCGGCGGGTCGTATGAAGTGGAGCTTCAGCGGGCGCGTGAGGGTGGCGCCGACGGTGTGGGCGGGGTTGAGGGCGCCGAGCGGGTTCTGCGGGACGAGTTGGATGCGGCGGCGTTGGCCGCGGGTGCGCCGCCGGTAAGAGGAAGCCAGGAGTTCGCCGCCGAGGGTGATCCGGCCGGCCTCGGGGCGGTGGAGGCCCGCGAGGGTGCGCAGCAGGGTGGTCTTGCCGCATCCGGAGGGGCCGGTGATCCCGGTCAGCGTGCCGGGCTGCAGTGCGAGGTCGAGGCCGGCGAAGACCTGGTGGCGGCTTCGGCCGGTGCCGACCCGGGCGTCGAGTGCCTTCACCTCGACGACGGGCACCGTACTGATGGAGACGCGAGCCGGTGCGGGCACCGGGGGCGTTGCGGACGTGCTCGGGGTCGTGACCGGACGATGGGGCCACAGGGCGAGGACGTCGTCGGCGCAGCGGGCGACGAAGTCGGAGTCGTGGCTGGTGAGCGCGATGGCGATGTCGTCGCAGTCGGCGATGCCGCGCAGCAGGTCGGCGATGTCGTCGCGCAGGGCGGCGTCCAGGCCGGCGGTGGGTTCGTCGAGGAGGAGGATCGCGGGTCGGCGGGCGAGGGCACGGGCGAGGGCGACGCGCCGCTGCTGCCCGCCGGAGAGGTTCTCGGTCCGGCGGTGTTCGAGGCTTTCGTCGACCGGCAGGCGAACGGCGCGCAGCAGGTCCGTGACGGAGGTACCGCGGCGGTCGGCGGCGGTCTCGCTGATGAGGCGGTTGACGCGCATGCGGGGGTTGAGTCCGGAGCCGGGGTCCTGACCGACGAAGGCGAGCTTGTGGCGGCGCAGCCGGCGCAGCTCCTCGGGCGGGAGGGCGAGGATGTCGTGGCCGAGGACGGTGAGGCTACCGGCGGTGACGCGTGCGCCCGGCGGGAGGGCACCGACGAGGGCGCGCAGCAGGGTGGTCTTGCCGGCGCCGGAGGGCCCGGTGACGGCAGTGACGCGGCCCGGGGTGAGGGTGAGTGTGGCGTCGGTGAGCAGCGGGGTGTCCCCGAGGGTGACGGACAGAGCGGCGGCACGGGCAGCGGGGTCGGTGGTGCTCACAGCGGGGTCTCCGGGGTGGGCCGGGTGGGGGCGAGGGCTTCGGCGGCGAGGTTGACGCTGATGGCGAGCAGACCGATGGCGAGGCAGGGTGCTCCGACGGCCCACGGGTTGAGGGTGAGGCCGGCGGCGTTCTCGCGGATCATCAGCGCCCAGTCGGCTTCCGGGGGCTGGGGGCCGAGTTGGAGGAAGGCGGCGACGGAGACGATGTAGATGCCCTCGACGAAGCGCAGGCCGAACAGGGCGAGGACGGTGGAGCGCAGGTTGGGGAGGACCTCGTGGACGGTGAGGTGCCAGAGGTTCTCGCCGCCCGCGGCCGCGGCTTCGACGAAGCCGGTGGTGGCGACGGGGGCCGCCGCCGCGGCGACGATCCGGACCGCGTAGGGGATGCCGAGGAGGGTGGCTGCGGCTGCGACGGCGAGGCGTCCGCCGCCGGGCCAGGCCAGGGCGATCAGCATGATGGCGAGGACGGACGGAAGCAGGATCGTCAGGTCCGCGGCGCGTTCGATCCACCGCCCGAGGGCCGGACGCAGCACGGCGAGGATGCCGATGGCGGTGGCCGCCGCGGTGACGACGAGGGCGATGGCCAGGGCGGTGGCGATCAGGGGAGCGCCCCCGGCCAGCAGGCGGCTGAGGACGTCGCGGCCGAGCTGGTCGCCGCCGAGCGGAGCGTCGCCACCCGCTTCGGCGTAGGGGAAGGTGACCGGGGCGTCGATCGGGTGCGGGGCGAGGAGCGGCCCGGTGAGTGCAAGGGCGACGAGGACGAGTGCGGGAACCGCGCGGATGAGCACCCGTCGCGTCCGTCGGGTGAAGGGCGCGGGGGTCGCCGTCGGGGCGTCTGCGGTCATCGTCGCTCTTCTCCGAGGGTGGTGGTGCGGACGAGGTCGGCGAGCAGCAGGAGCAGGCTGATGGCGGCGCCGGCCGCGGCCACGACTCCGGCGACGAGCGGGGTGTCGCGGTCGGTGATGGCGCCGGCCAGGACGGCGCCGATGCCGGGGTAGTTGAAGAGGGTCTCGACGACGACCGTGCCGCCGAGGAGCATGCCGGCGGAGGTGGCGATGCCGACGGCGATGGCGGGCAGGGCGCCGGGAAGCATGTGGTGGCTGAGGACGCGTCGGCGCGGCAGGCCGTCGAGGATCGCGGCCTGGACGTGCGGCAGGGCGGCCTGGTCGGCGAGCGCGCCGCGCACGATGCGGGTGTTCCAGCCGATCTGGGGGACCGCCAGGGAGAGCAAGGGCAGGACGATCATCGTCCAGGATTCGGGTCTGCCGTCCGGGCCGGTGAGGGTGACGGCGGGCAGCCAGCCGGTCCATTGGGAGAGCAGCAGGAGCAGGCCGACGGAGACGACGAACTCCGGGAGGGCGAACGCGGAGGTGGACAGGGCGTCAATGGCCCGGTCGGTGCGCCCGCCCGGGCGCAGCGCGGCCCAGCCGCCGAGGGCGAGGGCGCCGACGGTGCTCAGGACCAGTGCGAGGCCGCCGAGCAAGAGGGTGTTGGGGAAGGGGCCGGCCAGGACATCGGTGACGTGCTGGCCGCGCGCGGTGGTGCCGAGGTCGCCGGTGGGCAGGCCGGTCATCCAGTCCCAGAAGCGCTCGGCGACGGGGCGGTCGAGGCCCATGGCGGTGCGGCGGGCGGCGAGGTCGGCGGCGGTGACGCCCCGGTCGGAGGTCGCGCCGGCGGCGTCGCCCGGGAGGAGCTCGATGGCCGCGAAGACGGCGGCGAGCAGGACGACGAGCATGACCAGGCGTCGGGCGGCCTGCCAGGCGACCCGGCCCGCACCGGGGAGGATGCGGGCCGGGAGGCTTCGGGACGCTCTCGCGTTCACCGGGTGAAGGGTGGTCAACGCGCCAGCCAGGTCTTCTCAAGCTGCACGCGGCCGTAGCCGGGGAGCTTGGGCAGGTCGCGCACGGCCGCGCCGGCGAGGTCGATGCCGTCGGCCATGCCCCACAGCAGGTAGCCGGACTTCGCGAACTCGATCTCCTGGAGCTGGTGGAGCAGCTTGTCGCGCTCGGCGGCGTCGACGGTGCCCATGGCCTTGCGGTAGGTCTCGTCGAAGCCCGGCTCGTTCCAGCCGGACTCGTTCTGGCCCGCGTCCGAGAGCATCGTCTTGGAGGCGAAGAAGACGACCGAGTCGTTGGTGCCCCAGTAGCTGGTGTAGAGCGTGCCCTTGAGCCAGGTGGCGTCCCAGAACACCTTGGAGTCCTGCTTCACCACGTTGATCTTCACGCCGGCCTCGCGGACCTGGGTGGCGAAGAGGGTCGCGGACTCGGCGAGTCCGGCGATGTCCTCGGTGGTGATCAGGTCGTAGGTCTTGGAGGTGTCGAAGCCTGCGTCGGCGAGCAGCTGCTCGGCCTTGGCCAGGTTGCGGGTGCGCTGCGGGACGTCCTTGGCGAAGGCGGGGTCGCCGGTGCCGAGGATGTCGTTGGCGATGCTGCCGTAGCCGGAGAGCACCTGCTTGACCATGGCGTCGCGGTCGACGGCGAGCTTGAGGGCCTCGCGCACCCGTACGTCGGCGAACGGGCCGTCGGCGGTGCGCATGACGATGGGCATCGCCATGTCGTTGGGCCGACGGACGATCTGGACGTCCTTGCGGGCCTCGGCGGTGCGGGCGGCGACGGCACCGACGTTGGAGGCGACGTCGATCTGCCCGGCGAGCAGGGCGTTGGCCATGGCCTGGGGGCTCTCGAACAGACGGACCTCGATGGCGTCGAGGAGGACCTTGCCGCCGTACCAGTTGTCGTTGCGGACCAGGCGGGCGTTGCCGTCGCGGTACCAGTCGAGCTTGAAGGGGCCGGTGCCCGGGGCGCCGGCGACCGCGTCGTCCCTGGTGTCCTTCTTGAGGACGAAGGTGGTCAGGCGGGTCAGCAGCGGCAGGTCGGCGTTGGCGTAGTCGGAGACCAGGACGACGGTCCTGGCGTCCTCGGCCATGATGCCCTCGGGCTGGATGCCGGGCAGCCGGCTCTTGCCGGCCGGGGTGTTGCGCAGCCGCTTCAGTGACCAGACGACGTCGTCGGCGGTGACCGGAGTCCCGTCGTGGAAGGTGGCGCCGTCGGCCAGGGTGAAGCGCCAGGTCTTCAGGTCGTCCGACGGCTTCCAGGAGGCGGCCAGGCGGGGAGCGGTGTTGGTCTTGTCCCCGGGTATCGCGAGCGTGTCGTAGATCAGGCTGATGACGAGGTAGTCGCTCTCGTTGGCCTGGGTGCCGTGCGGGTCCCGGGTGACCGCCGAAGCCTTGCCGAGCGCACCGACCTTCAACGTCCCTCCGGGGCGGGGCTGCTGCCCGGTTCCGCCGGAGGCTGCGGCTTCCTTGGCGTCACCCTTGCCGCCACCGCAGGCGGCGAGCATGCCGATCGCCCCGGCTCCGGCTCCGGCCCACAGCAGCTGTCGTCTGGTGACGCCCACGTTCGATCCTCGTCTCGGGTCCGTGCTCGATTTGCTTAGGGTTACCTACCCTAAATTCAAGACACGTCGCAAGTCGTCCAGTGGGGTGCGCCCCACTTCCGGCCATGCGCCCCCGTTCCCCAATCTGGCTCGTGAGCAGGGAAGTTGTCCCTGTGTGATGCGTGCGCCGCCCCCCGGAGCCGAGACTGCGCAAATGTGGACATCAATCCAGGTAAGGCTTGCCTTACCTGGAACTCGTTGTTACGTTTCCTGTCGTCCGGTCGTTCGAGTCGCCCCGGACCGATGCCCCACGCGCAGCTCCCGTCGCCGTCCCACACCGGCGCGGTGATGCCACGTGCCCGCACCCAGTGCTTCTTCTCCTCTCCTGTCCCCGGAAGGTCCCGCCGTGCCCACCTGCCCTGCCCCGGTACGCCATCTCGACGCCGACGCCGTCGCGGAACTCACCTCCACCGCGGCCAAGTTGCTGGCCTTCCACGGCTCCGCGACCAGCCCCGCCCTGCTGGCCGACCTGCCCGTGACGTGCGCCCGGCTCAGCGAACCGCTGCGTCACCAGCTGCGCCCGGTCGACACCGCCGACGGCCTGTTCGTGCTGCGCGGACTGGAGCTCGACGACGCCGACCTCGGCCCCACGCCCGGTCACTGGTCGACCGTCGGTGACTCCGGCGCGCTCTGGGACGTGGTGCTGCTGCTCGTCTCCACGTTGATGGGCACTCCGATTGCCTGGGACGGCCAGCAGGACGGCCGGTTCGTGCACAACATCGTTCCGTCGCCGGGCCACGAGAGCGAGCAGACCGGGGCCTCCAGTTCCGTCCTGCTCACCCCGCACACCGAGGACGCCTTCCACCCCGGCCGCGCGCACCTGCTGCTGCTGTGCTGCATGCGCAACCACGACGCCATCGCCACCACCGCGGCCAGCGTGCGTCTGGCCGACCTGTCCGACGCCGATGTCGAACAGCTGAAGCGGCCGGTCGCACCGATCCTGCCCGACGACGCCTACGAGCAGGCCCGGAAGTTCGCCGGACGGCCCGCGTTGGTGCCGGCCCTCTTCGAGACGCCCGAGGGCCTGACCATGCGCTACGACCCCGCCTACACCCCACTGGACGACACCGACCAGGACTGGCGCGAGGCGTACGGACGCCTCGGCGAGGAGCTGGCCCGCGTCTCCGTCGCGGTCAGCCTGGAGCCCGGCGACATCCTGGTCGTCGACAACGACATCGTCGTCCACGGCCGCGTCCCGTTCCAGGCCCGCTACGACGGCACCGACCGCTGGCTCAAGCGAGCCTCCGCCCGAGTCGAGGGCCGTCCCACCCGCCCGCTCGCCGAGCACGACGAACACGGCTACGGACAGGCCGCCCTCACCGCCTGGGCCGCCTGAGCCTCCGACCCGACGCCACCTCACCATCTCGAAAGGGCACACCCCCATGGACCGGGACGACACCACCCTGCGCGTACTGTCCACCAGCGACCTCGCAGGCCTGGACATCACCCTCGCCGACGTCGTCGACACCGTCGAACAGGCCTACCGCACCCTGGCCGCCGGCCAGTCCGACAACCCGCGCAAACTCACCGTCAAGCCCGCCGACGGCCACTCCGTCTCCTACGCCATGCTCGGCCGGGACGGCGTGCGCAACGTCGTCGCCATCAAGACCTCCTACAAGCACGGCCTCGACGAGAGCCGCGAGAACCAGCACTACTACACGACGCTGACCATCTACGACGACGTCACCGGCCTGCCCGTCGCCATGATGGACTGCTCTCGCATCGGCTCCCTGCGCACCCCCGCCGTCTCCGCCCTGTTGGCCCGCGAGTGCGCCGCCCCCGATGCGTCCACCGCGCTGGTGATCGGCACCGGCACCCAGGGCCGCCTGGCCCTGCCGTTCCTGCTCACCGCCCTGCCGAAACTGGAACGCCTCCTCCTGTCCGGCACCCACCCCGACGGCATCGCCGCCGTCCGCGCCGAACTCGCCCGGCACTTCCCCGACCGCGAGCTGGAACTCGTCACCGACCTCAAGGCCGCCGCCCGCGACGCCGACGTCATCGTCGCGACCGCCGGCGGACACACCCCCGCCGCCGTCGAGGCCGACTGGCTGAAGCCCGGTGCGGTCTCGATCCTGGTCGGCCACGGCCTCGCCCCCTCCACGCTCCACCAGGCGGACCGGGTGATCGCCACCAGCGAGGCCCAGATGCGCGTCACCGGCACCGACATGGCCGACGCCGACGGCAACCTCCCGGCCGTCGACCTGGAGCTGCCCGTCATCATCTCCGGTGTCTCCAAGGCCCGCACCACCCCCGAGCAGCGGATCTTCGCCTACAACAGCGGACTCGTCGTCACCGACATCGCGCTCGGACACCGCTTCGCCCAACTCGCCACCGACCAGGGCCTCGGCACCGAGGTGGCCCTGTGGCGCTGACCCTGCCCGCCCACCCCGACGCGCTCGCCGAACAGGTCCACGCAAGCGGGCTGCTCCACGAGCTCGCCCACGGCCTCGGCGGCCCCTTCCACTACCTCCTGCCCGAACGCTTCGACGCCAACCTGACCGCGTTCCGCGCAGCCCTCACCGACGCCGGAGTCGAAGGCCGTGTCTACTACGCCAAGAAGGCCAACAAGGCCTCGGTGTTCGCGGACCGGTGCGCCGCCGCGCGCGCGGGCGTCGACGTCGCCTCCCTCGGGGAACTGCGCGACGCCCTCGGTCGCGGCGTGCGCGGCGAGGACCTGGTCGTCACCGGCCCCGCCAAGAACGAGCAGCTGCTGCGCGTCGCCACCCGGCAGGGCGCGCTGATCGCCGTCGACGCCCTCGACGAACTGGAGCGCCTGCTCGGCCTCGACGCCGACCGTCCCGTCCGCGTCCTGTTGCGCCGATACCCGTCGGCTCAGCCGCGCAGCCGGTTCGGCCTGGACGACGCGCAGCTGGACCAGGCCCTGCAGCGTTGCGCCGAGGCCGGGGACGCCGTACGGATGGAGGGCTTCAGCTTCCACCTCTCCGGCTACGCGATCCAGCCGCGCGCCGACCTCGCCGGAGAGCTCGTCGAACTCTGCCTCAAGGCCAGGTCGTTGGGCCTGTGGGCGGACCGGATCAGCATCGGCGGTGGCTTCCCCGTCGACTACGTCGCCGCCGATGCCTGGGACACCTTCCTCACCGAACAGGGCCCCGGGCACTACCACGGCGAGAAGGTCTTCACTTTAGGCGACTTCTACCCGTACCACTCAACCGTCGCCGGCGCGGACGCACTGCGCGCGATCCTCACCGCCCGCCCCGGCGGTACCGGTCCGAGCCTCGCCGAGCGGCTGCGGCAGGCCGGCGTGATGCTCCTGCTGGAGCCCGGCCGCGCCCTGCTGGACCGCGCCGGGTCGTCGGTGTTCCCCGTCCAGGGCGTCAAGGACCGCGCCGGGTACGGCATCGTCACCGTCGACGGCACCAGCCTCAGCCTGTCCGAGCAGTGGTTCAACAGCGAGTACCTGCCCGACCCCGTCCTGCTCAGCGACCACACCGGGCGCGGGGGGCAGCCGTACCAGGCGTGCGTGGGCGGGGCCAGCTGCCTGGACTCCGACCTGCTGACCTGGCGCAAGATCGCCTTCCCCGCCCGGCCCCGCGTGGGCGACCTGCTCGTCTACCCCAACACCGCGGGCTACCAGATGGACTCCAACGAGTCCCCCTTCCACGAGCTCCCGCTGCCGCCGAAGGTCGTCATCGACCACCACGGCGACCGCCCGCGCTGGCACCTCGACCGCTGACCCCCGCCCCACCGTCCCCACGGAGCCCTGCCATGACCGACGTCCTGAACCGCCCCCCGGTGGTCAGCCGGATATCCGACCTCATCGGCTACACCCCGCTGTTCGAACTCGCCCGCGCCGACAACGGCGCCCGGCTGCTCCTGAAGCTGGAGATGTTCAACCCCACCGGCAGTGCCAAGATCCGTATGGCCCGCCAGATGGTCCTCGACGCCGAGGAACGCGGCGACCTGCGCGAAGGCGGCCACATCATCGAGTCCACCTCCGGCAACACCGGCCTGGGCCTGGCCGTCGTCGCCGCCGAACGCGGCTACCGCTTCACCGCCGTCGTCGACAACCACGCCGCCGCCGACAAGCTGTACGGCATGAAGGCCATGGGCACCGAACTCGTCTACGTCGACGCCGACACCGACGGCGAGGAACTCCACACCGCGGCCCGCGAGGAACTCGCCGAGGAGATGGCCCGCGGCAAGGACAACACCTTCTTCACCGAGCAGCACAACAACCCCAGCAACGCGGTCGGCTACTACGCCGTCGGCCGCGAGATCGCCCAGGCACTGGGCAACCGGGTCGACGTGCTGATCGGCGCCGTCGGCACCGGCGGCGGCCTGTGCGGGACCGCCCGCGAGCTCAAGCACTCCGTACCCGACGTCGCCGTCGTGGGCGTCGAGCCGAAGGGCTCGATCGCTTTCGGGCCGCCCGCCCACGACTACTACCAGTCCGGCACCGGTACCCCCGAGGGCGCCACCATCGGCCTGCTGGTGGACTACGACCTCATCGACGAGGGAGTGAAGGTCGGCGACATCGAGGCCTTCGCCACCGCCCGCGTCGTCGCCCGCCGCACCGGCCTGCTCATCGGCGGCTCCGCCGGAGGCGTTGTCCACGAGGCCCTGAACCGTCTGCAGACCCTGGCACCGGATGCCGTTATGGTCGCCTTCATCAACGACGGGGGCGAGAAGTACATGGACACCGTCTTCAACGACGACTGGATGAACGCCCGCGCACTGCTCGACGAGGCCGTGGAGGCCGACATCGACGAAACGCTCACCAAGCTCCGCAGGCCCTGACTTCCGAGAAACGTGACACCCACGATGCAGCAGCTAGCCACCCTCGCCCGCGACAGCCGCGCCCTCGCCGCCCTCGCCGTCCCGCTCGCTCTCACCCAGCTCGCCCAGGTCGCCCTCACCACCACCGACACCATCATGATGGGCGTGCTCGGCACCGAGACCCTGGCGGCCGGCGGCCTCGCCCTGGTCATCTTCAACCAGCTGCGCACCATGGGTGTCGGCCTCGTCACCTCCGTCGGCAACCAGGTCGCGGCCGCCGCCGCGCGCACGGAGCGGGACGAGGGTGCGGCCGACGACGGTGACGAGGTGCGCGGCCTGGTCCGGGCGGCGATGGCCGTCGCCACCCTGGCCGGCATCGCGGGTGCCGTCCTGATGGTGCTCATCGGCCAGACCGCCACCTGGCTCGGTCAGGACGCGGTGGTCGCCCGCCGTGCCCAGGGCATGCTCGCTGCGCTGGCGCCGGGTCTGCTGCCCTGCCTCTGGTTCCAGGCGATCCGTCAGTTCACCGTCGGCATGCGCCGCCCCCAGGCCCTGCTCCAGATCACCGTCGCCTCCGTTGCCGTCAACGCTGGACTCAACTGGATATTCATCCACGGCACTTGGGGCCTGCCCAAGCTTGGCCTCACCGGCATCGGCGTCGCCACCAGCAGCGTCTACCTGCTCTCCTTCCTCGCCCTCTACACCTCAGCCCGCCGTGACCCCCAGCTCGCACCGCTGCTGAGCCTGGACTTCTGGCGCGCCGACGCACCCACCGTGCGCCGCCTGCTCGGCCTCGGCACCCCGATCGCCGCCACCTACGGCTCCGAGGCCGGCTTCTTCTCCGTCACCGCCCTGCTTGCCGGCAGCTTCGGCGCCGCCGCGCTCGCCGCCCACACCGCCGTCAACCAGCTGATCTACATTGTCTTCCAGGTCGCCGTCGGCCTCTCCCACGCGGCCTCCATCAACGTCAGCCGCGAACTCGCCCTCGGCGAGTACGCCGCAGCCCGCCGGATCAAGAACACCGCACTCGCCTGCGGAGCCGCCGTCACCACCTTCGTCGGCATCGCCTACCTCGCGGTGCCCGAGCTCGTCCTGCGGCCCTACTTCGACCCCGGTGCGGCCGCCGACCAGCAGGGGCTGCAGATCGCCACCGGACTCCTGGTCGTCGTCGCCGTGCTCCAGTTCTTCGACTGCGCCCAGAACATCGGCGTTGGCCTGCTGCGCGGCCTCGACGACACCAAGAGCGGCTTCCGCATCACCCTCATCGGCTACTGGCTCGTCGGCCTGCCCGCCGCGTGGCTCTTCGCCTACCCCCTCGGCGGCGGGACCCGCGGCCTGTGGCTCGGCCTGCTCATCGGCCTCGCCACCACCGCCGTCCTCCTGCTGCGCCGCTACGGCCGCGCTCTGTCCGCCAAGGCCGTCGCCTCGCCCGAAGCGGCCGTCGCAGGCTGAGCCGAATCGCATCCCGAAGGCCGTGGTCACCGCCGCCAGCCGCCGGTACGTCCAGCCCGCATTCGGGGAACGACAGGCTGGTGTCGTCGTCCTGTTCGTCGACAGGCTCGTCGCCGTCGGTGGTTTCGGTCGGACGTCCGGACGGGCGGCTGATAACGGCCTCTGCGACACTCGGCGCATGGACGGCCTCGAACGATGCCGTCCATGCGGGGCTCTGCTCCGCCGCAGGTTCGCGCTGGAATCCACCACGCTGGTGTGGATCGTGGTCGGCATCGTGGTGCTCGCGGCGGCCGCGATCTCCGCCCGCGCTGCGGCACTGGGCGGACTCGGCATGACTCCCTGATCGAGATCGGCGCCTCGACCGTGGTGGTCCGGGAACTGAGCGAAATCAGGGCAACGGGAATGCGTCAGGGCTCCGGGTGAGGCGCCGGACACGAAACCGCCCTCCGCGCCACCGATGGCCCGGTGGTGCGGAGGGCTTCGCGTTGCGGTCGGTCAGCCGGCCTTCTCGACGCGGGCGGCCCGGCAGGGGGGAACCCGAGGGCCGCGCCCTGGTGGGGCACGACGGGGAAGCCGCTGTCGCCGGGGCGGAAGCACAGGTTCTCGCGGTAGCCGGGGAAGGCCGGGATGTGCGGTTCTTCCGCGTCCTGGCGACGAGTTCGGCGGCGAGGCGGGTGGTGGGCCCCGTTTCGGCGTCCTTCAGGTATCGGGCGGCGCCGTCCGCCATCGGGTCGTCGGTGTTGCAGAAGTGCGGGCGGCGGGTCAGCTTCGCCGGCGTGGCGAATAGTGCTGCTTTGCCGGAACGTTCCGGCAAGGGCCGACGCATGAGTGGTGACACATGCGGGTTTCGTGGTCGGGGCACCTCGGCGGAGGCGGGGCTGCCATGATGAGGCAGCCATGGCCGCGCTTCCCCCCGTCCAGTGTTCCCGTGCCGCCGCCGATGTGCGGGTGTCGCGGGCGGTCGCGCTGGCCTCGGTGAGCGTCGCTCTGGCTGCGGCCGCCCACACGGCGGCGGGCGGCCGGCTGGAGGCGTGGCCGTTGCTCCTGGGTTGGTCTCTCATGGCGCTCGCCGGGGTCGCCGGGGCAGGGCGGCAGCGGTCGTTGCCCGGGATCGCCGGTGCCTTCTCCGCCGGCCAGGCGGGTCTGCACCTGCTGCTCCAGGCCGACATCGGCGGGCGGTCCCCCGACCGGACGAGGCAGCTCGCCATGCCAACCGGCCACGTACACGCCCACCGCCCGGCTTCCATGACCGGCACCGGCGCCGCGCACACGGCGGCCCATGCCGGGGTGGCAGGGCACTCACCGGCGATGCTGGTGGCCCACGCCTCTGCCGCGCTCGCCACGGGGTGGCTGCTGCACCGCGTCGAGGTCCTCCTGTGGCGTCTGATGGACCTGGCGCGGGCCCTTGCGGAGTCCGCCGCCACCTGGCGCCGACGGTTCTCCGACGCCTTGGCCAGTCTGATCGACGAGGCCGCGCTCGCCCGCCCACGGACCTCACCCCGTACCGGCCCGGAGCGTCGGACCGACGAGGTGCACCCCGGGTCGGAGGTGCTGCGGCACAGCCTCGTCCTGCGGGGGCCGCCACCGATGGTGGGCGCATAGCCGCACGGTCGACGGACGGCCCGCTCGGGTCCGTGCCGCCAACCTGGCCTGCGCCGACCGCCCACCATCCCATCCACGCACGGCCCCCGGTCGGCGGTGTTCCGCCCTGCCGGTCCGCGTCGTGCCATCTCCCGGACGGAGAGCCCCACTGATGCGTTCCACCACTTCCCGACGTGCTGCCGCCGCGGCCCTGCTGGCCACCGCCTCCGTGCTGGCCGCGGCCGCCCCCGCGTTCGCACACGTGACCGTCCAGCCCGGTACGGCGTCCCAGGGCGGGTTCACCGCCGTCGCCCTCCGCGTCCCCGACGAGAGCGACACCGCCTCCACCACCAAGCTGGAGGTCGCCCTGCCGACCGACCACCCCGTCGCCTCGGTGTCCACCGAGCCGGTGCCCGGCTGGACCGCCACGGTGGAGAAGACCAAGCTGGCCACCCCGCTCAAGACCGACGACGGCGACGAGATCACCGAGGCCGTCTCCAGGATCACCTGGACCGCGGGCGGTGGGGCGAAGATCGCCCCCGGCCAGTTCCAGGACTTCCGGATCTCCCTCGGCCCGCTGCCCACCGACACCGACAAGCTGGTCTTCAAGGCCCTGCAGACCTACGACGACGGCAACGTGGTCCGCTGGATCGACGAGAGCACGGCCGGCCAGCCCGAACCCCAGCACCCGGCCCCGACCTTGACGCTCACCAAGGCCGCCGCAGGAGGCGACGGCGACCACCCGGCGGCCGCATCGCAGGCGGCACCGGCGGCCGTCGCCAAGCCGTCCTCGTCCGACACCACCGCCCGCACTCTCGGCATCGTCGGCATCCTCGTCGGCGTCGCCGGAACCGCCCTCGGCGTCCTGGGCCTGCGCCGCCGTAACGGCTGACGGTCCTGAGACCGTCGCGGGTGGGCGCCGAACCGGGCGCCCACCCGTCCGGGGCGAGGGGGGCAGGTCCAAATCCTGACGTCCCGACCTGCGAACGCGGCCACGCTGCCGGCGGGGACCCATCCCGGCTCCGGCACCGCCAGCGCCTGCGGTGCCGGTCCGGCCGTCCTCGAACGTGCCGGCGGCGATGCGTGCGCCAGGCACCCGATGTTGGCTGACGGGGCGTCGGAAAAGTCAGCATCGGGTCAGCACCGGTCCGGTCAGACGCTGTTACGGATGGTCGAACCCCGTGATGCGTCAGCTACGGGAGTGCGTGCCGACGAGGCTTGGCCGAGAGCTCGCGTGAGGGTGCCGAGAGTGCTGCGGGCGGGGAGCGCGGCAGTCGGACTGCCGGCTCCCCGCCCGTCGAAAGCGCAGGTCAGCGAGTGCGTCCGCGCGGCTTCAGCGGGATGCCCGGGAGCTCGGGGGCGGGCAGGCGGTCGCCCGGGTAGCCCTGGACCTCGCCGAAGCGGTCGGAGTTCACGGAGTCCATCCAGTCCTCGCGGGCCTGGGCGATGTCCTCGTGGGACCGCCCGATGAAGTTCCACCACATGACGATCTGCTCCTCGAAGGGCGTGCCGCCGAGCAGGACCAGCCGGGCGTCGGTCCCGCCGGTGTTGGTGAGGGTGAGCGTGCTGTGGCCGGGGGTGACGTAGCCGAGTTCGGCGGGGCGCAGCAGGGTGTCGAGGAGGCGGACCTCGCCGCTGTCGACCAGCAGACCGTGTTCGAAGGCGGGGTCGACGTCGAGGGTGACGGTGGCCTGCGGGCGCAGGATCAGCTCGGCGCCGAGCAGCGGGGTGAAGGTGGGGACGGGGGAGGTGTCGCCGGCGAGGGTGCCGAGGAAGACCCGCGCCTCGCCGCCGTCCAGGGCGACGGGGCCGGGCACGTGGTGGCGGAAGTCGCGCCCGGTGTGCCGGTGCTCCTCGGGCAGGGCGACCCACAGCTGCACGCCGTGGAGGACGGTGGTGGCTGCGGTGGAGACCTCGGAGTGGGCGATGCCGCGGCCGGAGGTCATCAGGTTGACCTCGCCCGGCCGGACGTACGCGTGCACGCCGAGGCTGTCACGGTGCTCGATCTCGCCGGTGAACAGCCAGCTCACCGTCTGCAGCCCGATGTGCGGGTGCGGGGCGACGTCCATGCCGCCGGTGCTCGCGACGTCGTCGGGCCCGTAGTGGTCGACGAAGCACCAGGCACCGATCATGGTGCGGGAGCGCTGTGGCAGGGTGCGGCGTACGGTCATCGCGCGCGGGCCGCCGAGCGGCACATCACGGGCGGGCAGGACCTCCACCCGTGGGTCGGCGGCGGGCGTTTCGACGAGGTCGGTCTCGGCGGTGCTCACGGTGGGGTCCCTCCCGGAGTGCGTTTAGTTCTATATTCAACTATCATGCCATGGCAGAGTGGCGGGCGACAGCATGATCAGCCTAAGGAGTCCAGGTGAGTGATGTGACGGTGGTCTCGACGGACCGGCGGGTGTTCATCGACAAGCAGAGCCCCCAGGCCTACAGGGCGCTGCTGGCCGCCGCCGAGGCGGCGCGCGAGGCCGCGGCCGGGGCCGGGCTGGACCGCCGGCTGATCGAGCTGGTCAACCTCCGGGTGTCGCAGATCAACGGCTGCGCCTACTGCCTGCACGTGCACACCAGGGCCGCGATCCGCGAGGGTGAGACCACCCAGCGGCTGGGCGTGCTCCCGGCCTGGCGCGACACCGAGGTCTTCAGCGACCGGGAGCGTGCCGCGCTCGGGCTGGCCGAGGCGACCACGGCCCCGGCGGACGCGGCGCTCCAGGAGGCCGCGTACGCCGTGGCGTGCGAGGTGCTGAGCGACGAGGAGATCTCCGCGGCGGTGTGGGTGGCGATCACCATCAACTCCTTCAACCGGGTGTCCATCCTGAGCAAGCACCCGGTCCGCCCGGCGCCGGCCCGGTAGTCGGGCCTGTCGGAGCGTCTCCGCCCGTCCCCGGCACGGTGGTTGCGGCTGCGAGAGGGCCTCCGCCTTCCGGCGGATGCCGTCCGTTGGCAGGTGTACGACCGGTTCCTCCCGGCGGAGGATGACCGACCGTCAGTGATGCGGTGAGGCTGGGAAGCGAGGGCGGGGAGCTGCTCGCCGACGGCGAAGGTGGGGTCGCATGGCACGTCGTACGTTTGTTTCCGCGCTGGTGGGGGCGGTCTGTCTGGCGCTGGCCGGGCCGGTGGTCTCGGCGGGTGCGGCCGAGGCCGCCGACGGGCGGCCGGGCACCGGCGATCCGCGGGCGGCGGTCCTGCGGGCTCTGACCGATGCCGGTGCGGCCGGGGCGATCGCGGAGGTCAGGGACGGGAAGGGGGTCTGGCGCGGCGCGTCCGGCGTCTCCGACCTGGCCACCGGCGCACCGCTCCGCACGGACGGGCGCTTCCGGGTCGGCAGCGTCACCAAGGTGTTCATCGCCACCGCGGTGCTCCAACTGGCCGGGGAGGGGCGGATCGGCCTGGACGACCCGATCGCGCGGCACCTGCCCGGGCTGGTCCCGAACGGCGACCGCATCACCGTCCGTCAGCTGCTCAACCACAGCTCCGGACTCTGGGACTCCACCAACGAGAAGGGCGGGGTCTTCCCCGACTGGACGGACCCGGCGGTCATCCGGAACTGGCTGGACCAGGGCGGCCTGACCCGGCACATCACCCCGGCCCAGGTGGTGGCCTCCTCGGTGGCGCACGCGCCCAACTTCCCGCCGGGCACCGGGTTCGGCTACTCCAACGTCAACTACACCCTGCTCGGCATGATCATCGAGAAGGTGACCGGGCACGGCTACGCCCAGGAGGTCACCGCGCGCATCCTGCGCCCGCTCGGCCTCACCGGCACGTACTTCCCGGGTACGGCCACCGGCATCCGGGGCCCGCACGCGCACGGCTACTGGACGCTGCCCGAGGGCCCCGGCCCGGAGGACCGCAGTGACCGGGACGTGACGGTGGCGAGCCTCACCTGGGCGAACTCCGCCGGCGAGCTGATCTCCACCCTGGACGACCTGAACCGCTTCGACAAGGCTCTGCTGGGCGGGCGGCTGCTGCCGCCGGCGCTGCTGAAGGAGATGGCTGCGACCACCCCGATCGAGGTCGGGGGAGTGCCGACCGCGATGGGCTACGGGCTCGGGCTGGCCAGCTGGCAGCTCTCCTGCGGTCCGGTCTACGGGCACAACGGCTCGGTGCCCGGGTACAGCACCCAGCTGTGGAGCTCGGGCGACCGGCAGGTGTCGCTGTCCGTCACCCCGCGCGGCGACGAGGCGCAGTTCACCGCGCAGATGCGGGCGGAGGCCGGTTTCCTGGAGCAGGCCTTCTGCGGCAGCGGGCAGGGGGCGGGCGGCGCGCAGGCCCCGGCCGGCGTGGTGCCGAAGCTCGGCTGACCCAGCCGCTGTTCGGCCGCTCCACCGCCGGGACCTCGCACCCGGGTTCCGGCGGTCCGCCCGGCTGCGGAGTTCCGCCCGGTGGCCCGGGTGCGTACGGTGATCCACACATCATCGGAGAGGGGTACGCGCCATGGCGGGAACGGAACAGGGCTCGGAGACGGTGCTGACCACCGAACGGCTGGTGGTGCGTCAGTGGACCACGGCGGACCGGGAGCGCGCCTTCGACATCTACTCCCGCTGGGAGGTCGTCCGATGGCTCGGCCGGACCCCGCGCGTCATGGCCGGGCCCGAGGAGGCCGTGGCCTTCATCGAGCGCTGCCGGCAGCGCTCCGCCGACCCGCGCTACGGTGTCTGGGCGGTCGAGCGGCGCGACACCGGTACGGTTGCCGGCTCCGTCCTGCTGGTGCCGCTGCCGGACGGGAACGGCGAGATCGAGGTCGGCTGGCACCTCCACCCCGACAGCTGGGGCCACGGCATCGCCACCGAGGCCGCCCGAGCCGCTCTGGCCAAGGGCTTCGCCGACGGTCTGACCGAGATCCGCGCCGTGCTGGCCCCGGACAACATCCGGTCGGCGGCGGTCTGCCGGCGCCTCGGGATGACCAGTGCCGGGCTGACCGACCGCTGGTACGGTCGGCAGCTGGCGGAGTTCCGCATCGGTCGGGCCCAGGGGGCGCCGGCATGACGGATGTGACGGACGTGACGGGCATGACGGATGTGGCAGGCATGACGGACGTGACGGATGTGACGGACGTGACGGGCGCGACGGATGTGACGCTCAACCTGTGGCGCCGGCCGCTCGGCGAGGTGCCGCCGGAGGTGTGGGACCGTACCGAGCTGACCGTGCTCATCCTCGCCGAGACCGATATCCGTGAACTCCAGCCAGATATCGGGCGGTTGACCAGACTGCGGACCCTCGACCTCGGGCACAACCGGCTCACCGCACTGCCCGTCGAGCTCTGCGACCTCACCGGGCTCGGGGACTTCCTCTACCTGCACGACAACGCGCTGACCGTCCTGCCCGAGGCGCTCGGGCGGCTCACCGTGCTGCGCTACCTCAACGTCGGCGAGAACCGTCTCACCGAACTCCCCTCCACCATCGGTGGATTGGCCTCGCTGATCGAGCTGCGCGCGCAGCACAACCGGCTCACCGCCCTGCCGGATTCGATCGGCGAACTCGGCGCTCTGCGCGAACTGTGGCTGCGTGGAAACGAGTTGACCGGCCTTCCGGGCTCCGTCGGCCGGCTCGCCGAGCTGCGCGAGCTGGAACTCCGGGAGAACGCCCTCACCGAACTGCCCGCCGTGCTCGCCGGGCTTCCGCAGCTGCGCCGCCTCGACCTGCGCGGCAACCGGATCACCGAACTGCCCGACTGGCTGGCCGATCCGGCGGTGCTTCCCGCGCTGGAGAAGCTGGACCTGCGGTGGAACGCGGTGCGGCCGTCGGCCCGGCTGCTGACGGCGCTGGCCGCGCGCGGGTGCGTGACGCTCTTCTGAGCCGCCGGACTCCGATCCGGGAAAGACCAACACCGGCAGCGCGGAGCTGCTACCGTGGAACGCATGAAGCGCGCTGCACTCGCCACGACGACGCCGGAGAGAGTCCCGGCGCGCTGACTGCTGACCTAGTCCGAAGCCCCGGGGCGAGTGCCCCGGGGCTTCGCCGTTCCCGGACCCACTCGCCCGCAGACCGAGTGGAGACCATCCCCGTGCACGACAACCAGCCCTCGCACGCTCACCTCGCCCATGGCCACGCGGCGCGCGACCACCGCAAGCTCGGCCGCGAACTCGACCTGTTCGACACCGACCCGCTGATGGGTTCCGGCCTGCCGTACTGGCTCCCCGACGGCGCCGCGATCCGGCACTCCCTGGAGGAGTTCATCCGCGGTCGTGAGCGCCGGGCCGGCTACCGCCACGTCTACTCCCCGGTGCTCGGCAAGCGCGAGCTGTACGAGATCTCCGGCCACTGGGCGCACTACCGCGAGGACATGTTCCCGCCCATGGAACTGGGTTCCGAGGAGATGGTGCTGCGCCCCAGTCTCTGTCCGCACCACGCGCTGATCTACCGCTCCCGGGCCCACAGCTTCCGGGAACTTCCTCTGCGCATGGCCGAGTTGGGCGGCATGTACCGCTCCGAGCTGTCCGGGGTACTGGGCGGGCTGACCAGGGTCAGGGCGATCCAGCTGAACGATGCCCATGTCTTCTGCACCCCGGAGCAGGCGGCCGACGAGGCGGTCGCAGCACTGGAGTTGATCCGCGAGGCGCACCGGGCGCTGGGCGTCGTGCCCGTCCGCTACCGCCTCTCGCTGCCCGGCGCGGGCGGCAAGTACGTGGCGGACCCGGCGCTCTGGGAGCGCGCCGTCGCACTGCTCACCGAAGTGATGGAGCGCTCCGCGGTGCCGTTCGAGGCGGCGGAGGGCGAGGCCGCGTTCTACGGGCCGAAGATCGACGTGCAGATCGCCGACGGCGCCGGGCGCGAGTTCACCCTCTCCACCGTGCAGATCGACTTCCACCAGCCCGAGCGGTTCAACCTGCACTACGTCGGCGCGGACGGCGCCAAGCACCGCCCGGTGATGGTGCATCGCAGCGTGATCGGCAGCGTCGAGCGCGTGGTCGCGCACCTGATCGAGCTGTACGGGGGTGCGTTCCCGGCCTGGCTCGCGCCCGTCCAGATGGTGCTGCTGCCCGTCTCCGAGGCCGAACTGCCGCAGGCCGAACGGTTCCGGCAGCGCTGCCTGGACCTCGGACTGCGCGCCGAGGTCGCCGGTCCCGAGCACGGCAGCCTCGGTGCCCGGATCCGTGAGGCCCGGCTGGTGCCGTACCAAGGGGTGATCGGGGCCAAGGAGGCCGTGGACGACCGGGTCGCGCTGAGGCTGCGGGACGGCCGCCGGCTGGAGCCGCTGCCGGCCGAGGAGGCGTGGGCGCGGATCGGTGCCCTGGTGGCGGCGTGCGACGCGGAGCTGTGGGCGGACGGCGCCGGGCACTGAACCCGGGAGCGGGGCGACTTCGGAGCGTCCGGGCCGGCGGACCGCACCTCGTCGCCGATGGAGTGGATCCGGCCGGGGCGTTCTGGCGACGGCCCGCGCCGCACGGGGCGGAGGTCCCGGTGTCCGGTGCGGCGCGGGCCGCTCAGTAGGACTGGAGCTCGATCACGTGGCCGTCCGGGTCGCGCAGATGGGCAGTGCGCAGGGTGGGGCCCCATTCCGGGCGGTCGGTCGCCGGCGTGGCCGGGGTGCCGCCGTGGCGCAGGCAGAGGTCGAGGGCGGCGTCCACGTCGTCCACCCGGAGGACCAGCATCGCGGCGTCCTGTGCGGGGGCGGCAGGGTGGGTGGGCAGCTCGGCGGTGCCGAGGGCGGCGGCCATCGCGGAGCGGTCGAAGAGCACCAGGAGGGCCTGGTCGGCGAGGTCCCAGTTGGCGTACGGGCCTTCGGGTGCGCCCTTGACCAGGGTGGCGCCGGTGAGCGGCGGGAGGACTGCACGGTAGAAGCCGAAGCACTCGGCGAAGCGGGTGACGAGCAGGCGGGGGTACAGGGCGTCCACGGGCGAACTCCTGGTAGGGGGTGGTGAGGGAGCGATTCCAATTGATGGGTCTGCACCCACTATAGGGAGAGACCCTAGAATGCCGCCATGGCCTCCGAGAACCCGCACCCCGCCGCCGACCTCCCCCCGACCCTGTTGGACCTCAGCACCTACCTGCTCTCCCGGGTCGGCAAGGCGGCGCGCGGCCGACTTGCCGAGCGGCTGGCCGAACGCGGCCTGCGGCTCTGGGACATGGCGGTGCTGGCCGCGCTCGCCGACTTCGGCCCACAGGCTCAGCGGGACCTGGTGCGGCGGCTGGCCATCGATCCGAGCGACCTCGCCAAGGTCGCCGACCAGCTCGCCGCCGCCGGGTACGTCGAGCGCGCGAGGGACCAGGCCGACCGGCGGCGGGTCTCCGTCTCGGTCACCGACGCCGGACTTGCGCTGCTCGCCGAACTGGACGCGCAGGCGCGGGCGGTGCAGGACGAGGTGCTCGCGCCGCTGGACGCGGGGGAGCGGCAGGCGTTGCAGGGGCTGCTGCTGCGGGTGCACCACGGGATGGGGGAGTGGCGCGGCGGCCTGTGACCGGCCGGCCCGGTGGGGAGGCCGGTGGAAACCCGGCCGGCAGGTCAGCCGGCGGATTGCCCCGGGCGGCGGGCACCGGCGAACTCGTCTGCCCAGCGCGGGACGTCGAGCACGTTCTCGACCCTGGCGACCAGGGTGCCCGTCCGCTCGGCGTGGATCATCGCGCCCTCGCCGACATGGATCCCGACGTGGTGCAGCGGGGCGTCGGGGCGGGAGAAGAACAGCAGGTCGCCCGGGGCGAGCGCGTCGCGCTCCACCGGAGCGCTGAGGTTGAACTGCGCGACGGTGTAGTGCCCGAGCTCGACGGTGCCGTCGCTGGCCCGGTACCAGCAGTAGAGCGACAGGCCGCTGCAGTCGAAGCCGACCGTCTTCTCGCCCCGGCACACGCCGTCCAGCCAGCCGTTCTGCTCGTCGCAGAAGCCGAGGCTCGCGCCCAGCCGGTCGCCGCCGCCCCAGGCGTACGGCACACCGAGCTGGCTCGCGGCCACGGCGGCGACCCGGCGGCCCAGCGCCTCGGCCGGCAGCGACGGGGCCGTCCCGCGCGAGGTGCCGGACGCCGCCTGGGCGGCCGGGCCGAGCGCCGGGACGAGGCCTGCCCCGAGTGCGAGGCCGAGCATGCGGCGCCGACGGACTCCGGCGGCCTGGTCGCGGCCGGACGGTTGGGGCTCCATGGTGGTGCCTTCCGGTGCTGGAGGTGGTTGGGCGCTCGGGGGGTGTGGTCCGGGCGCAGGCATCAGGATTCCGCCCCGGCGGCCCGGTCCGCCATCACCCGCAACGGTGAATCGCGGACGTACGGGCCGTGAAACGGAAGGGATTTCGCCGGTAGAGGGTTTGACGGTCGTTCCGGAGGGGCCGGCGATGGGCGCGAACGTTCGGCCGGGACCGGCGGAGGAGGCCCGCCCCCGCCGGTCAACCGGTCATCAGCGCACGCTGAGCTTCACCGTGGCGGTCCTGCCGGTGTAGAACTTGTGGATCTGCTCGCGCGTCCCGGAGCCGCAGGCCTGCACCTCCTCCGGGTAGCGCCCGCCGTCGGGCGTGATCGTGACCGTCGCGCACATGCCGTCGGCCCGGGTGTCCTCCACCCACCCGTCGACGTACAGCGACTCGACTCCCTCGACCTTCTTGCACTTCAGGGTCCACGTGGCCTCCGCACCGTCGATCTTGGGCGAGTCGCTGTGCGGACACGTCGCCGCGGTGGCCGGCGTCGCGGCGGCCACCACCGTCCCGCCGACCAGTGCAGCGGCAGCGAGAACTGCGCGGAGGGGCAAGGCCAGTCGCATAGTGGGTCTCCTTGTGTGGGCGCGGAACGTTCGTGGAGGGTTTTCTGCCGCAGACGAAGCGGTTTGACTCCGAACGGCGGCACAGTGCGCTCGTATGGGTGACACCCGGTTCGACGTGGTGCGTCGTGCGTCGGTCGGGCAGGTGGGCAGGCGGGCGGGCGGTCGGGCAGGCGGGGCGGCGGCGCCTCGACGCGGGAAGTCATCCGGGATTCCGGCGCGGGTCGGGGTTGGGCGTTGACGGCGGCGAAGTGTGAGTGGTTGAGTACTCACATGCAGAAGGAACGACCCCGGCAGCTGTCCACCGCCGAGGAGCGTCGCGAGACGGTGCTGCGCACCGCGATCGGGACGTTCGCCGCGCGGGGGTACTTCGGCACCACCACCACGGAGGTGGCGAAGGCCGCCGGCATCTCGCAGGCGTACGTGTACCGGCTCTTCCCGAGCAAGGAAGCCCTGTTCGTGGCAGTGGTGGAGCACTGCTTCGTACGGGTCCGGGGGAGTCTGGAGCGCGGTGCGGCGGAAGCGAAGGAGAGTACCGCGGAGGCGGTTCTCCAGTCCATGGGGGACGCCTACGCCAAGCTGATCACCGACAATGACCTCATGCTGGTCCAGCTGCACGCCCAGGCGGCGGCGGTCTCCGAGCCGGCCGTCCGGGAGGCGGTCCGGCAGGGGTATGCCCGCCTGGTCGAGTACGTGCGCGGGGCCTCGGGCGCGGCGGAGCCCCAGATCCAGGGCTTCTTCGCCACCGGCATGCTCTGCCACCTGCTGGTCTCGATGGCGGCGGACCAGGTCGACGCGCCGTGGACGCGGACCCTCGCGGCCGGCATCACGCACTACTGATCGGCCACGGCCGGCCAGCGCCACCCACCCGTGGCGGGGCGGGAGGCCCGCGCGCATGCGACGGGCCGAACGCCGCCGCCTTTTCTTCGGTCATATGTGTGAGTGGTTAATCACTCATCAAAACTGCTCCGGAAAGGAGGACACCGCCGTGAGTCCGCAGGACGCCGTCCCGCCCCTCGCCCACCGCACGGCCGGCGGCGCACTGGCGGCCCTCGCCGGGGCGCAGTTCACCGTCATCCTCAGCACCTCGATCGTCAACGTCGCACTCCCGAGCGTCCGCGCCGGCATCGGTCTCACCGAGGACGGTGCCGCCTGGGTGGTCAACGCCTACGGCCTCGCCTTCGGCGCGCTCCTGCTGGCCGGCGGCCGGCTCGCCGACCTGGCCGGACGGCGCCGCGTCCTGCTCGCCGGACTCGCCCTGTTCGCCGCCGCCTCGGCGGCCGCCGGGCTGGCGCCCACCGCGGCGGCGTTGATCGTGGCGCGCACCGTCCAGGGCCTGGCCGCCGCCGCGATCGCCCCCGCCGCGCTCGCCCTGCTCATGGACCTCCACCCGCCCGGCCCCGGGCGCGGCCGGGCCCTCGGCGTGTGGGGCGCCGTCTCCGGAGCCGGCGGCGCCGCCGGAGTCCTGCTCGGCGGCGCGCTGACCCAGGCGCTCGGCTGGCCGTGGACCTTCCACGCCTCCGCGCTCGGCGCCGCGCTCGTCCTCGCCGCGACCGCCGTCGTGGTCCCGCCGGACCCGTCGGCGCGCCGGGCGGGCGGCGGGCTGGACCTCCCCGGTACGGCCATCGCCGCCCTCGGCCTGACCGCCCTGGTCTGGGCGCTCACCGCCGCCCGCCGCACCGGGTGGACCGGCCCCCAGGTGCTGGTCGCGCTCGCCACGGCCGCAGCCCTGCTGCCGCTCTTCGTCCGCCTCGAACGCCGCCACCCGCACCCGCTGCTGCCCCCGCGACTGCTGCGCACCGGTCGGGTCGCCGCCGGAAACCTGCTGATGGCCCTGCTCGGCTCCGTCTGGATCGCCCTGTTCTACCTGCTGCCGCTCTACCAGCAGAGGGTGCTCGGCGACGGACCGCTCGCCGCCGGACTCGGCCAACTCCCGCTCGCCGCCGCCAATATGGCAGGCTCCTGGCTCGCCCCCCGGGTGGCCCGCCGGTTCGGTGCGGCCCCGGTGCTGGCCGCCGCGCTGCTCACCGAGGCGGCCGGACTGCTCTGGCTCACCCGGATCTCCGCCGACGGCAGCTTCGCCGTGGACCTGCTCGGCCCGAGCATCGCGGTCGGGCTCGGTCTCGGCGCAGCCTTCGCCCAGCTCACCGGCATCGCCGTCACCGGTGTCGCACCGGCCGACTCCGGCTTGGCCGGCGGTCTGGTGAACACCACCCGGCAGGTCGGCGGCGCGATCGGCCTCGCGGTTCTCGGCACCCTCGCGGCCGCCGTCACCGCCGGCGCCGCCCCCACCCGACCGCCCCTCGACGCCCTCACCGCCGGCTACCGCGCCGCGTTCCTCGGCGGCGCGCTCGTCCTGGCCCTCGCCGCCGCCCTCGCCCTCCTCCTGCTTCGCCACCCACGCCCCACCGCCCAGACCCGGACCCACGACGTCCGTACCCGCCACGCCCACCACGTCCACACCCACCATCAGGGAGACCACGCGATGCCCGCCCACACCCACACCATCGACACCACCGCCCCCGTCGTCGTCCGCCTCGCCACCACCGTCGACGCCCCGCCCGCCCTCGTCTGGGCCCTGCACACCGACGTCGAGGCCTGGCCGCGCTGGAACCCCGACATCGAGCAGGCCCGCCTCGACGGCGGCCCGCTCACCGGCCCCGGCACCTCCTTCAGCTGGCGCACCCACGGCCTGGACATCACCTCGACCGTCCGTGAACTCGTCCCCGGCCGCCGGATCGTCTGGGGTGGCCCCGCCAACGGCATCGAAGGCATCCACGTCTGGTCCTTCGAACCCGCCGGCGACGGACGGGTGACCGTCCGCACGGAGGAGTCCTGGAGCGGACCGGCCGTCGAGGCCATGCCCGAGGCGCTGGAGCAGGCGCTGCGCGAGTCCCTGGAGCGCTGGCTGGACCACCTCAGGACCACCGCCGAGAGCGCGCACCGCGCCGCCACGGCCGGCTGAGCCCCGTACGCCTGAGTCCCTGAATCCCTGAACCCCGCCCTGACGTGCCCGCACCGTTCACGAGAGGACCTCTCGCATGACCGCCGCCTCCGCCCCCAAGCCCTACCTGACCGGCCACTACGCCCCCGTCACGGACGAGCTCACCGCCACCGAACTGACCGTCGACGGCCACCTGCCGCCCGAGCTGACCGGCCGGCTGATCCGCAACAGCCACAACCCCAAGCCCGGCATCACCCCCACCCACTGGTTCAAGGGCAGCGGCATGGTGCACGGCATCCGGCTCCGCGACGGCCGCGCCGAGTGGTACCGCAACCGCTGGGTGAAGACCCCCGCCCTCGACGGCGCCCCGTACCTCACCGAGCGCGGCCCCGACCTGACCGCCTCCACCGCAGGCACCCACGTCATCGAACACGGCGGCCGCCTGCTCGCCCTCTGCGAGTCCGCCCTCCCCTTCGAGCTGACCGCCGAGCTGGAGACCGTCGGAGCCTACGACTGGAACGGCCGGCTCACCTCCGCGATGACCGCCCACCCCAAGGAGGACCCGCTCACCGGCGAACTGCACTTCTTCGCCTCCTCGCCGTTCCCGCCCTACCTGATCCATCACGTGTCCTCGCCCGACGGCACCGTGCTCACCAGCCAGGAGGTGCCGGGCGCGAGCGCCGCGCTCAAGCACGACTTCGCGATCACCGAGCACCACGTGGTCTTCCTGGAGGGCTCGGTCACCTTCGACCCGGCCGACCACTCGGGCATCCCGTACGGCTGGAGCGACGGCCAGGCGGCGCGGCTCGGCGTGATGCCGCGCGGCGAGGGCGGGGCGGCCGGGGTGCGCTGGTTCCCGATCGAGGCCGGCTACGCGATGCACCTCGCCAACGCCTACGAGGACGCCGCCGGGCGGATCGTCGTCGAGGGTCCGTCGGTCGGCCGGGACGGCTGGCAGCGCTCGTGGAACTGGTGGGTCGGCGCCCCCGACCGCGGCGCCGAGCCCAACTCAGGCTCCCGCGGGCGCCGATGGGTCGTGGACCTGGCGGCCGGTCGGGTCCACGAGGAGCAGACCGACGACCTCACCGTGGAGTTCCCGACCATCAACGACGCGTTCCTCGGCCGCGAGCACCGCTACCAGTACGCGCTCTCCTTCCCCGACGACCGG
Organism: Kitasatospora sp. NPDC093102; assembly: GCF_040683915.1. Lineage (NCBI taxonomy): Bacteria > Bacillati > Actinomycetota > Actinomycetes > Kitasatosporales > Streptomycetaceae > Kitasatospora > Kitasatospora sp. NPDC093102. Next base: position 163,830 of record NZ_JBFBFA010000005.1, read on the forward strand.
GGCGTCGGCAACCACACCCTGGTCAAGTACGACCGCCGCACCGGCGAGCGTCAACTGCTCCCGGTCGGCACCGGGCAACTGCCCAGCGAGGCCGTGTTCGTCCCCGCCGACGACCGCCCGGACGCCGACGAGGACGCCGGCTGGCTGCTCACCGTCGTCAGCGACCTGAACGTGAACGCCTCGAAGCTGCTCGTCCTGGACGCGTCCGATCTCACCCTCCCGCCGGTCGCGACCGTCCACCTCCCGCGCCGGGTGCCCGCCATGATCCACGGCTCCTGGATCCCCGACACCGCCCTCGCGTAACACCCCGCGCCCCACCGACCGCCCCCGGCCGTGCTTCCCCCGCATGGCCGGGGGCTCTCGTCACCCCCCGTCAGGGCTGCGGGACCTCGCATTCTCGATCAGGCGGCGCGCACGTGGCAACGCGCGCTGGTGTGTACGCGCCCCCTGATCGGGCGGACCTACGACTGTCGGGTGTCCTCGCCGCGCCGGTGGGAGTCGCGGGCCTGGTCGGCGGGGCCCGGTGCGAGAGGCGCGATGACGTGTTGGGTCGGGCCGGTGGTGCCGTCGTTGTCGTTGCCCGAGTTCACCGAGGCGGTGATCGAGCTCGTCGCCCAGGAGACCAGGCCGAGGAGGAGGTAGGCGACGAGCAGGCCGCGCCCGGCGCCGCTCAGGACCAGCGGGCGGGTGGCCGACGCCGGGCCCTCCGGCTCGCTGCCCGGCTCGTCGCCGAACAGGCGCTTGGGGTAGGCGGAGGAGAGCATCACCAGGTACGCGATGTAGCGCATCCGGTAGCGCAGGATCGCGGTCGTCGCCTCGTAGAGCGGCTGCGGCATCCGGCCGAGGACCAGCACCACCAGCCAGAGGAGGAACGACACCGTCCACCACCCCGCGTACACCAGGCCCTGCACGATCGCGGCCGGGATGACGAGGACGATGCGGAACAGGACGGCGAGCCGGTTCAGTTCACCGGGCCGCAGCCCGACCTGCACCGGGTGGTCGGGGGCGTGGAACCGGAACGGCGGGTAGCGGTCCACGGTGAGCATCAGGTACGCGGTGACGCGGGTGTCGTACGGGACGAACGAGGTGAGGTAGTCCGCCACGAAGCCGGGCAGCCGGCCGAGCACCAGCGCGCCGAACCAGCCGATGACGGTGACGAGGAACGCCACCACCGTCAGCACCCACACCACCACGAACTGGGGGATCAGCAGCAGCACGCGCAGCAGCACCGTCCAGCGGTTCTGCGGCCCGGAAGCCGGCATGTCCAGCACCGGGAGCCACTCGCGGCTGACGGGGGCGGGGGGAGCCTGCCACATCCGGGCCTCCACGGTCTCGGGACGACGGGACCCGGTGGTCGGGCGCGGCCGGGTCCCTCCGAAGATCGCAGCAGCCCGTCCGTCCCGCGCGCCACGCTGCGCCGGACGGGGCAGCCGGCCGACGTGGCGTGGACCGGACGCCCTCGACCCGCGGGCGTCCCGAGGCGGACCTCGGAAGGCGTTCCCGTCGTTCGAGCCAAGGGTGCCGCAGGCCCGCAGGGCGCGGTCAGGCGATCTTTGCGCAGAGCGGTTCGGCGGAGCCGTGCTCGATGGTCAGGGTCCGGTAGCCGGTGGCGCCGATGTCGATGGTGTAGTCGCCGTCGACGAGGTAGAGGCCGCGGGGGAGGTTGCCGGCGTCGGGGCCGATGCCGAGCAGGACCGGGCCGTGGGCGTGCCAGGTCTGGGAGTTGTCGGTGCGGTAGTCGACGACGGACCGGCCGCCGGCGTCCGCGTCGTACGAGGCGCCGGTCGTCGTGTTGGTGATCCGCAGGACGAGGGCGCCCCGGTAGGCGGCGCGCCGCACGGTGGTGCCGTCGGGGGCGTACTCCAGGACCCGTCGCTGCACCTCGTCGACGACGGTCTCCATGTGCACGGGGAAGTCGCAGCGGGAGCCGGCCGGGAGGTCGAACGTCGGCGAGGGCCACGGCTCCCACCCGCCCCGACCGGTGACGGCCCCGGACGAGTCGGAGGAACCGGGCGGGCCGGATGCGGCGCCGGCCGGGTCGGCCGCCAGACCGGTGAGGGTGACGGCGGTGACTGCGGCCAGCACGGTGGACGCGGCGGTGAGCAGGGTTCGTCGCATGATCGGTTCTCCTGGCGAGGTGTCGGGCGTTCAGGGGCCCAGACTGGCAGGCGTCCCTGACCGGATTCTCACCACGAGCCGTGGCCGGTCGTCAGGAACCTTCCGGTGGACGACCGGGGCCGTGTCCGTCGTTCGGGCCGCGGTACGGGACACCTCCTCGCGCACCGGCGGCCGTGAGGAGATCGTGGGCCCGAGCGCCTCCGCCGGCCCTAGGGTGGCCCGTCATGGAGTTCCGACTGCTCGGGTCGTTCGAGGCCCGCCATGAGGGAGAGCCCGTCCTGGCGGGCACCCGTCGCCAGGAGCGTTGCGTGCTGGCCGTCCTCCTGCTGGAGGACGGCCGGGTCGTCACCACCGACCGGCTGATCGACCTGCTCTGGAGCGGCAATCCGCCCGCCTCGTCCCGCGGCACCGTCCACACGTACGTCGGACGGCTGCGGGCCCGGCTGCGCCCGTACGCGGTGGTGATCGAGACCCGGCACGACGGGTACGCCCTCGTGCCCGGCCAACATGCCGTCGACGTACGGGAGTTCCTCGACCTGACCGCCCGGGCGGCCGCCACCGGCGACCCCGGCGAACGGCTGCGCTGCCACGACCGGGCACTCGCGCTCTGGCGCGGACCGCTGCTCGCGGACGTCGCCGACGAGGCGCTGCGCGGGCGGCTCGGCCGCCGGCTGGTCGAGCTGCGGCTGTCCGCCCTGGAGCAGCGGGCCGAGATCCTGCTCGCCATGGGCCGGCACGAGCAGGTGCTCGCCGATCTGGCCGCACCCCCGGCCGGGGCGCCCGGCACCGACGGGTCGCCCTCCGCCGAGGACTCCGCGTCCGCCGGGGCCCGGGCCGGCTTTCCCGCCGACGACCTCCTGTCCCGCGAGCGCCTCGTCCTCGCCCTGATGACCGCGCTCTACCGGGCCGGTCGGCAGGCCGAGGCGCTCGCCCTCTACCGCCGTACCCGGCGCGTGCTGGTGGACGGCCTCGGGGTCGAGCCCGGCGCCGAACTCGCCGCCCTGCACGACCGCATCCTGCGGGCCGACCCCCGGCTGGACCGCCCCCCGGCGCCGTTGTACGCGGTGCGGGTCGGCGAGCAGTGGCTGCCGTGGAGCGCGGGCGGCCATCCGGCGCTGGAGTTCTGCAACACCTATGCCGGCTGGGGTGCCGCGCCGACCGTCGCGCCGGTCCCCGGGTCGGACTGGCTGCGCGGCTACCCCGTGCTCGCGGTCTGGGCGGGCCATCACGACCTCGCCGACGAAGCGGTCGTCGAGGCACTGCTCCGCCGGGCGGCGGAGCGGCCCGAGGAGGCGGCCGCCGTGCTCGCCGACGCCCGTGCGTTCCGGTCGGCCCTCTACGCGTGCCTGAGCGACCCGCAGGACGGCGCCGCCTTCGGCGCGGTGGCGGCGGTGGTGCAGGAGGCCGGCCAGTCGGCGGTCTTCACCCGGAGCGAGGACGGCCTGGCGCACTGGCGACTGCCACCGGCGGCCGGCCTGCGGCTTCCGTTGTACGCAGCCGCCCGGGCGGCTGCCGAACTGCTCGCCGACCCGCGCCGGTTCACCGTCCGCCGCTGCCCCAGCAGTGGCTGCGGCTGGCTCTTCCTGGATGCGAGCGGCCGGCGGCGCTGGTGCAGCCTGGCGACCTGTGGGACCCGCCAGGCCTCCTGAGTCGCGGCCCGGTTTCCTGCCCCGCCCGTGCCCCGGTGCGCCCCTTTCCGTGACCTCTCCCATGTCTTGACGAACCCATGACACTGGCGGACCATCATGCTGGCGCGCGCCTCACCTCCTCCATCGTTCCGCCCCCACGGACCCCCACAGGAGGACAGTCATGCGACTGCCCCGCCGAGGGAAGCCCGCCGCGGCCACCGCCGTCCTGCTGGCCCTCGCCCTCGCCACTCCGCTCACCGCCCAGGCAGCCTCCCCCGACCGCCCGTCGGCGCCCGCGTCCGCCACCGCGGACACCGCCGCCGAAACCGCGCGGCAGTACCGGCTCGACGGCCCCCGCACCGTCGCCGACCGCACCGCCGTCGCCGCCACCGGCGCCTCCGTCGACGCCGTCCTGCCCGACGCGGTGGTCGTCACCGCCACCCCCGCCGAGGCCGCCCGGCTGCGCGTGCTCGGCTGGTCGCCTGTCGCGCTGCCCGGCCCCCGCTACGATGCCGGGCCCGGTGACGAAGGCCTGGCCGGGCCGGTGTACGACTTCCCGCAGGCGGACTCCGGCTACCACAACTACGCCGAGGCCACCGCCGACATCGACGCGGTGGTCGCCGCGCACCCGGACATCATGAGCAAGCGCGTCATCGGCACCTCCTACGAGGGCCGGCCGATCGTCGCGGTGAAGATCAGCGACAACGTCGGCACCGACGAGAACGAGCCCGAGGTGCTGTTCACCGCCCACCAGCACGCCCGCGAGCACCTCACCGTCGAGATGGCGCTCTACCTGCTGCACGAGTTCGGCGACAAGTACGCCACCGACAGCCGCATTGCCAACGCCGTCAACAGCCGCGAGATCTGGGTGATCCCCGACCTCAACCCGGACGGCGGCGAGTACGACATCGCGACCGGTCGCTACCGCAGCTGGCGCAAGGACCGCCAGCCGAACACCGGCAGCAACAGCGTCGGCACCGACCTCAACCGCAACTGGAACTACAAGTGGGGCTGCTGCGGCGGCTCCTCCGGCTCCACCTCCAGCGAGACCTACCGGGGCAGCGCCCCGGAGTCGGCCAAGGAGACCAAGGTGGTCGCCGACTTCGTCCGCAGCCGGGTCGTCGGCGGCAAGCAGCAGATCACCGCCGCCATCGACTTCCACACCTACAGCGAACTGGTGCTCTGGCCGTTCGGCTGGACCACCGCCGACACCGCCACCGGCATGACCGCCGACGAGTACAACACCTTCGCGGCCGTCGGCCGCGACATGGCCGGCACCAACGGCTACACGCCCGAGCAGTCGAGCGACCTCTACATCACCGACGGTGCGATCGACGACTGGCTGTGGGGTGCCCAGCGGATCTTCGCCTACACCTTCGAGATGTACCCGGGCCCGAACGGCAGCAGCGGCTTCTACCCGCCCGACGAGGTGATCGGCCGCGAGACCAGCCGCAACCGCGAAGCGGTCCTGCGCCTGGTGGAGACGGCCGACTGCGTCTACCGGGCGATCGGCAAGCAACAGCAGTACTGCGGCATCTCCGCCTGACCGGGCGTCATCGGTACGGGTCGCGCCGGGTGCCACGGCCCGGCGCCGGCTGCGGGATCGGCCCGCAGCCGGCGTCCGTGGCCTTGAGACCGTTCGGCAGCGGGTGGAAGTGACAGCACCGGCTCTGCACGACACCACCAGGTCCGCCCCTTGGGGGCGGGCCCAGCCGTGCTTGTGCCGCCGGGCGCCCGCAGACGAGTCCGACCCGGGGCGCCCGGCCCGCCTGCCCGCCGTCCGGTAGGTTCTGCGGCCGGTTGTTCGGCACACGAAGCGGCTGTGTGCTGTCGGTTCGACGCAGGGGGCGAAGGGGTGCGGAGCGGGGACGGCCGTGTGGGGGATCTGCTGGAGTGCCGGCTCCTCCCTCGGCAGCATGTTCGCCCCCCGGGATCGGTCGCCCGGCGCCGGTGCCGCCACGCCCGGCCCGAGGCCCGTCCGCATCCGGTTCCGTCGAGGAATCCCGCCGGTCCGGTGCAAGGACCGGCCCGCCTCGGAGGTCACCTATGTACGGAGGTGGGTGCTTGGAAGAAACCGTTCGTTCGGTTTTTCGGATGAAGAGGTGGCGTATCGAAGGCCGAACCGGCGGGACGACCGGGGTGTGTGGTTCCATCGGGGCACTGGGACTTGACGGGTTGTGGGGAGGGGGAGTGGTTGGCGGGATTCATCGGCATCGTCTTGTCCGTCGTGGGTGGGGCGTAGCTAAGATACGGGGTGTTTGGTTTTGTTTTCCGGGGAGCTCAGGGCGGGGTGGTTTCGGTGGTACGGCAGGAGCGGGCGCTCCGGACACGTCGGCTGATCCTGGAGGCGGCGGCCTCGGTCTTCGACGAGTTCGGGTACGAGGGCGCGACCATCGGGGAGGTGGTCTCCCGGGCCGGCGTGACGCGTGGCGCGGTGTATTTCCATTTCGCCTCGAAGCGGGATCTGGCGCAGGGCGTGGTGGAGGAGCAGTTCGTCCAGGACGGAGTTCCCGAACGGAGCTGCAAGCTCCAGGAGTTCGTGGACACCGGGATGGTGGTGGCGTACCTGATGCCGCGTGACCCGCTGCTCAGCGCGGGTGCCCGGCTCTCGCTCGGGCAGGACGTCTTCGACGATCTCGGCGGCGGCGCCATCCCCGGCTGGATCAGCCGGTTCGAGGCGTTGCTGGTCGCGGCCGGCGAGCGCGGCGAGCTGCTCCCGCACGTCGTGCCGGCGGACACCGCGTGGCTGGTCATCGCCGCGTGGACGGGGGTGCAGATCCAGTCCCAGAAGCTGTGCGGCCGGGCGGACCTGGAGCTGCGGGTGTCCGCGCTGTTCCAGCACCTGGTGCCGAGCATCGCGGTGCCGGGCGTGCTCGGTTCGCTGCAGATGGGGCCGAACCGCGGGGCCGAGGTGGTCGCCGAGGCCGCGGCGGCCCGTGCGGCGGAGGAGGGCGGCGCCCCGGACGGCGAGGCGGACGGCACCGCGCGGGCCGAGGCGCAGGCGGAGGTCGGCGTGGGCTGACGGCAGCTCACCAGCCGTCCTGCCCGCGGGAGTCCGGGTGGGCGCAGGCGAGCCGGCGGCGACGGGACCAGGGTGGTCCGGCGCCGCCTTTGGTTTGCCCGGATTCGGTGACGCGGCGTATCGGAAGCGTCGCCTGCGGTGGCGAGCGATGGCGCCTCAGCAAAACAAACAGCACGTTCGGTTTTGTATTGACAAACCGCGCGTCCTGTTTTTGACTGGTGGCACTTGACCCAGGGTGTCGACCCGGGTGCCGGCCGCGGCGGAGCAGGCTGCGGCGTTCCGTGTGATTGGGGTGGTCATCGTGGAAATTCGGGTGCTCGGGGCGCTGGACGTCCGGGTGTGCGGGGTGTCGGTGGTGCCGTCGGCGCCGAAGCCGCGGCAGGTGCTGGGGCTGCTGGCGCTGCGGGCGGACCAGGTGGTGCCGGCCGGGGTGCTGGCCGACGAGCTGTGGTCCGGCCGACCGCCGCGCAGTGCGCGCACCACCGTGCAGACGTACGTGCTCCAGCTGCGGGACCTCATCGACCGGGCGCTCATCGCGGCCGGTGCGGCGACGGGGGTGTCCTGCGCCAAGGACGTCCTGGTGACCTCGCCGGGCGGCTACATGCTCAACAGCGGCGGCGGACTGACGGACCTGCGGGAGTTCGAGCGGCTCGCCGGAACGGGCTACCGGGCGATGGACGGCGAGGACTACCCTGCGGCGGCCCGGCTGCTCGGCGAGGCGCTCGCGCTGTGGCGCGGATCGGCCTTCGCGGACGTCCCGGTCGGCGGCCAACTCGCCGTCGAGGCGAAGAGATTGGAGGAGACCCGGCTCTGTGCGCTGGACCAGCGGATCGAGGCCGACCTGCGGCTCGGCCGGCACCGGGTGCTGCTTGCCGAACTCACCGTGCTCGTGGATCGCTACCGCACCCACGAGAGCCTGCACGGCCAGTACATGATCGCGCTGCACCGTTCCGGCCGCCGGGGCGAGGCACTGGAGGCCTACCAGCGCCTGCGGAACACCCTGGTCCGGGAGTTGGGCATGGAGCCCTCGGTCGGACTGCGGCGGCTCCAGCGCTCCATCCTGCTCGCCGGGCCGGAGCGCGCGGACCGCGAACCCGCCGGTGTGGCCGCAGGACCGGAGGCGGCGGCCCGGTTCAGCCGGGTCGGCTGAACCGGCTGGCCGTCCGGGGCGGCGCCGGATCGCCGGAGTCGGCCGCGGACGGCCGTCGGAAGCCGCGCCGCCCGTCGTGGGCGGCCGCGGTCCGGTCGGAACCTGCTTGTCGTTGTGAGGGGTTGTGGGACGGGTGGTCCAGGAGAGGTCGGAACGGACGCGCGGGCGGCTGGTGGAGGCGGGGGCGGCACTGTTCGACCGGCGCGGTTACGCCGGGGCCACCCTCGGCGAGATCGCCTCGACCGCCGGAGTGACGAAGGGGGCGCTGTACTTCCACTTCGCCTCCAAGGAGGAGCTGGCCAGAGCGGTGTCCGCGCGGGCCGAGCGCTCGCTGCGGTCGGCCTGCGTGGAACTGCGCGCCTCCTCCCCGCTCCAGGGGTTGATCGACGCGGGGTACTGGCTGGTCGACGCCCTCGGGGCGGACCCGGTGATCCGGGCCGCCTTCCGCCTCGGCCGCGAGGACGCCGGCTGGCAGGCCTCGCCCACCACGGCCGGGCCCACCACGGCCTCGTCCAGCGCGGCGGGGCCCACCACGGCCGGGTCGGCGTTCGCCGACCTGCGCGGCTTCCACAGCGTCTGGGCCGGGGTCGTGCGGGACCTGCTGGCCGGCGCCCGCCGCGCGGGCGAGCTGCGCGACCGCTCGGGCGGGCTCGGCCCGGAGACCCTGGTGGTGACTGCCGCCTGCGGTCTGGAGGTGGTCTTCGCCGACGGCTGCCCCGCCGATGAGCGTGCCCGCCGGGTGGGCGCGCTCTGGGACTGGCTGCTGCCCTGCCTGGTGCCACCGGGCACGGCCGGCGGCTACCGCACCAGGCCGCCGGCCCGGCAGCCCGCCTGAACCCGGGCCCGCCTGAACCCGCGCCTGCCTGATCCCGGGCCCGCCTGAACCCGGGCTCGCCTGAACTCGGGCCCGCCCGAATCCGCGCCTGCCTGATCCCGGGCCCGCCTGAACCCGACCCCCGGCGGACAGCGGGCCGCCCCCGGTACCCGAAGACACCGGGGGCGGCCCGACCGCCGTCGGACGGCGGGATCGAAGGCGTTACGCCACGTACCGGTTGGCAGCCGCGCGGCGCCGGATCCGGGCGAGCAGCAGACCGCCGAGGATGAACAGCCCGGCCCCGCCCCCGGCCAGGCTCGCGGTGGCGGTCGGCGCGCCGCTCTCCGGCGGCCCGTCCGAGCTGCCGCCCTGCGGCGGAGCCGGGTGGTGACCCGGACGGCTCGGGCAGCCGTGGCTCCCGCCGCCCTTGTGGTCGTGCCCCTTCGGCGGGCAGGGCGAGACGGCGATGCAGAGCTCGACCGGCGGGCTCTCCACGGTCCGCCCCTGCGGGTCGACGGCGGAGGCCCGGGCGGTGTTGGTGATGCTGCCCGCCCGGGCGTCCTCCTCGGTCACGGTGTAGGTGCCCCGGCAGGTGGTGCTCTGCCCCGGGTCGAGGGTGGTCTGCTCGCAGGTCACCTGCCGCACCCTGTCGTCGCTGACGGCGACATCGGTGAGCGTGGTCGTCCCGGGGTTGGTCACCGTGTACGTGTAGGTGACGGTGTCACCCGGGTGCACGGTCCCCTCGGCGTCGGCCCGCTTGGTGATGGACAGTGAGGACTCGCCGGCGGGAACGACGTCGACGGTGGCCTGGGCCGGCGGGCTCTGGACGGCCTGACCCTGGGGGTCGGTGCCGTTGGCGTGCGCGGTGTTGGTGACGTGCCCGGCCTGGGCGTCCGCCGCCGTCACGGTGTACGTCCCGTGGCAGGTGGCGCTCTGACCGGCGCTCAGAGTGGTCTGGTCGCAGGGAACCCCCTGGACGTGGTCGTCGGTCACGGTCAGGTGGTCGACCGCCGCCGTCCCGGTGTTGGTGACCGTGTAGGTGTAGTGCACGGTGTCGCCGACGTGGAACGGCCCGGCGCTGCCGGCCCGCTTCTTCAGGTCGAGCTTGGCGACGCTCACCACCTTCAGCGTCACCTGGGCGATCGGGCTCTGCACCGTCTGTCCCTGCGGGCCGGTGGCGGTCGCCCGGGCCGTGTTGGTGACGTGGCCGAGCTGCTCGTCGGCGGCGGTCACGGTGTACGTGCCGTGGCAGGTGGTGCTCTGACCGGCGGTCAGAGTGGCCTGGTCGCAGGTCACGTCCGCGGCGTGGTCGTCGGCGACGGTGAGGCCGGTCAGCGTGGTCGTTCCGGTGTTGGTGACCGTGTAGGTGTAGTGCACGGTGTCCCCGGTGTGGACCGGCCCGGCGGTGTCCGCCCGCTTGGTCAGGCCGAGCGACGACGGGCCGACCACCGTGACGGTGGCCTCGGCCTCCGGCGAGGTGACCGGCCGGCCGTTGGACGTCCCGCCGGCGTGGGCGTGGTTGGTGACCTGCCCGGCCTGCGCGTCGGCCGCCGTCACGACGTAGCTGCCCCGGCAGACCGTACTGTCCCCGGCGCTGCCCGCCGGCGCCAGCACGGTGGCGTCGCAGGTGATTCCGGTGACCTTGTCGTCCGTCACCGTCAGCGCGTCGATCGGAGTGCCTCCGGTGTTGGTGACCACGTAGGTGTACGGCACGGTGTCGCCGACGTGGAACGGCTCGGCCGCGTCCACGTGCTTGACCAGGGAGATCCCCGGCGGCGCCACCACCGGCACGTCGGCCGTGGCGGGCGGCGAGGTGACCGGGTTGCCGTCGGAGGTCCCGGTGGCCTGGGCGGTGTTGAAGACGTGGCCCTGGGCGGCGTCCGCGGCGGTGACCCGGTACGTCGCCGTACAGGTCACCGTCTTTCCGGGGTCCAGGGTGATCACCGGGCAGGTGACCGGCCCGACCTTCGGGTCGTTCACGGCCAGGTCGTTGACCGGCACGTTCCCGGAGTTGGTGACCACGAAGTCGTACGGGATCGGGGTGCCCACCGTCAGCAGTCCGGGCAGCGGCTCGTGCGGCTGCTTGACCAGGTTCAGCGCGGGCAGCGGCTGGTCGGTGTTGACGACGACGTTGCGGATCAGGTGCACGTCGGTGAACAGGCCGGTGGACCCGGCGAAGCCGAACTTGTAGGTCGAGGGCACCGGCTCCGGTGCGGGGGTCTGGAGCACCTGGTGCGGGCCGGTGCCGTCGTTGAAGTCGACGGAGACCGTCAGCACCGGTGAGGGCGCGGGCGTCAGGTGCACGTTCATCCGGCGGCGCGAGGGCTCCAGCAGGGTCTGCGCCTGGTCCGGGGTGACCCCGGGAGGCAGCGTGGTGAGCGGGCCCTGGAGCGTGCCGGGCAGCGTGGAGGGCCACGGGCCGGTGGTGGTGAAGTTGCTGGTCGTCGCGGTCAGGAAGCAGTAGCCGGTGGTGCCGTCGCCGGGGCCGCGGACGGTGACCATGTTGGCGCCGGGCGCGGGCACCCGGAAGGACGTGCCGGCGGGGGAGCGCTGGGCACAGCCGTTGCCGCGCTGCTCCCAGTCGCCGAAGTAGTTGCCGAGCACGTCGAGTCCGACGCCCAGGTAGCCGCGGTCGACACCGGGCAGGAAGGTGAGGTTCGGGTCGTCGTCGGGCAGCTTCTGGGCGTAGCCGAGGCTGCCGCCGAAGGCGCCGGGGTGGGTGAGCGAGACGTCGCCGTTCACCAGGAAGAACGAGATGCCGTCGGCCGGGGCGTTCGGCGTGGTGCTGCCGTACTGCCACTGGTCGAAGGTCACGTCCAGACCGTTGCCGGCCGGCAGGGCCTGGTCGAAGAGGACCGCGCCGCTCTGGTCGGTGGCGGCGTCGGAGATCCGCAGGTAGCCGAGCGGCGCGCTGTTCAGCGGCGGCACCGGGCCGGTCTCGGTGGCGGGGCAGCCGCCGAGCGGGTGGTCGCCGGGCCCGGGCTGGGCAGGGGCCGCGCCGGTGAGGCAGGCCGAGCCGACGGCGGTGAAGCGCGAGTCGGCAGTGGCACCGGTGAACGTCTCCTGGAGCAGGGGCGTGCCGACGGCCCGGACTCGCTCCGCCGACGGCGCCGCGGGACGATGGGCGGGAGTGACGGCCTGGGCGAGCGGAGCGGTGAGGCCGGCACCGAGCAGACCCAGGGTCGCCGCGGCGCTGATGGTGCGGGCCGTTCGGGCACGAAGCCGGGACGGTCCGCGGGATTGTCTCGTCATGCCGTCAATATGCGCGGCCACTACGGTCGGTTATCGCCCGGTACTGTCAGTGGACCTATCAAATAGCTCGGACGAACGAGTGTGACGCCGGCTTGTGACGGGAAGGGCTGGGGCCTCGGCGTCAACCGGGTCGACCCGGCGGCCCCGCTTCCGGCCGGCATATGGAGGGGGGAGCCGTTCCGATCACTCTCGGCCGGCGGTGCGGTAGGGTGGCCGACGCCGAGTATGACCGCGACTCAGGGAGGTGAGACCCATTACCGGTATGTCCGAGCGGGTGCTCCCGGAGCGCGGCCGTGCGGGCGCCCTGCGCGCATAGCGCGGACGGCGCGCCGACACGCTGTCGGCCCTCGCGGGAGCCCTGACGGAGTCGTCAGCCCTCCCGTCTTCCCCCAAGGGGTTCTCTTGTCGGTCTTCTCCTCCGCCTCCCTCCGTTCCTCGGTCGTCTCCCGGCTGCGCGCCGCCGGTTGCGTGTTCGCCGAGGACGAGGCGCGGATCCTGCTCTCCGCCGCCGCCTCGCCCGCCGACCTGGCCGCCATGGTCCGTTCCCGCGCCGACGGGCGGCCGCTCGAACACGTCGTCGGCTGGGCCGAGTTCGCCGGTCTGCGGATCGCCGTCGACCCGGGTGTCTTCGTCCCGCGCCGCCGCAGCGAGTTCCTGGCCGCCACCGCCACCGCGCTGACCGCCCCGGGCGCGGTGGTGCTCGACCTGTGCTGCGGCAGCGGCGCGCTGGGCGCCGCGCTGGCAGCCGCGGCCGCCCACCCGGTCGAGCTGTACGCGGCGGACATCGATCCGGGCGCGGTCCGCTGCGCCCGCCGCAACCTGGCCGGCACCGCGGCGCGGGTCTTCCAGGGCGACCTGTTCGGCGCCGTGCCCGCGGAGCTGCGCGGCCGGGTGAACGTGCTGATCGCCAACGTCCCGTACGTCCCGACCGGCGACCTCGGCCTGCTGCCGCCCGAGGCGCGACTGCACGAGGCCCGGCCCGCGCTGGACGGCGGGGCGGACGGGCTGGACGTGCTGCGGCGGGTGGTCGCCGAGGCGCCGCAGTGGCTGGCGTCCGGCGGGTCGCTGCTGTTCGAGACCAGCGAGCGGCAGGTGCCGACCGCCCTCGCGGTGACCCGGGCGGCCGGGCTGGCGGCGGTGGCGAGCCGGCAGGAGGAGCTGGACGCCACGGTGGTCGCGGCGACGCTGCGCTGAACCGCTCTGCTGCCGAGGGTGGTTCGCCTGCGGCCCGGCGGCGTGGGCCCGGCCACCGTTCCCCTGTGACGGTGGCCGGGCCGGGTCGGTCAGATGCGGGTGCCGTACACGTGGTCGACCGGGATGGTGAGGAGTACCCGGCGGTCGGAGACCATCACCTCGCGGTACTCCGCCCAGTCCGGGTGCTCCCCGGCGGCACGGCGGTAGTAGGCCACCAGCGCCTCGACCTCCGGCCCGTCGGGGTCGGTGCCCGGCCCGGTCAGGGTGGCCACGCCCTCGGCGGTGGCCCAGGAGCGGCCGTCCGGTCCGGTCACCTCCAGGCTGGCCCGCGGGTCCCGGCGCAGGTTGGCGGTCTTGGCCAGCCCGTCCCGGGTGGAGATCAGGATGGCGTTCGCCGCCCGGTCGTAGAACGGCAGGACGGGGGAGAGCTGTGGCCGGCCGTCCGCCTTGATGGTGGCGAGGACGCCGAGGCGGCTCTGCGCGAGCAGCGCGTACGGGTCGAAAGGAGTGGCGGTCATGGGAGCATCATCGGCCTTCACACCGGTGTGAAGGCAAGGTCTGCCACGCGTGTTGGGCGCAGGAGGCTCCGCATGATGGCACGGCCGGCGAGCCGGTGCGGGAGGTTCGGAAATTCGCCGTGATCTCCGGCGCGAGCCGCTAGGGTCGGCCCGAGAGTTGTGACGGTCCGTCATCGGATGCGTACCGTCCGAGCCGAGGGGACACCGCACGATGGCACGCGAGCGCAGGCCGGTGGAACTGCTGGAGTTCTCCGACGACCTCCACACCGACGACGTCACCCCGCTGCAGGCCTTCCTGGCCGCCCGTCTCCGCGAGGTGGTCGAGGCCCAATCCGAGGACAGCAGCGCCCGGTTCGCCGCCGAGAGGCTGGCGGAGGTCACCGCCGGCGACTGCGTCTTCCTCTCGGACGTCCTGGTGGCCTGGGAGGAGGTGGTCCTGGAGGGCCGCAACGACGAGCCCGGCTGGACGCAGCGGATGCGCCAGGACGCCATGCTGTGGTGGGAGCGGCTCTGCGAGACGGCGGACCGGTTCCGCGACCATCCCGACCACCGCTCCCGCTGGCGCCCGCTGGCGTACATGAACCTCGCGCACGCGGAGCTCATGGCGGGCCTGACCGACCGGGCGGGCGGCGTGTACGGGGACGGGGCGCACCCGTGATCCCGGACGGCCGGGGGCAGTGACCGTCGGCGGCGCCGTCTGTCGGTGCCGGCTGGTACGGTCCCGCGCATGAGCAATCGTGTGCCGTTCACGGGCGGCGAGAAGGAAAGTCTTCATGCGGCGCTGGACCGGCACCGCGATGCGGTGCTGTGGAAGGTGGAGGGGCTGGACGACGAGCAACTGCGCCGTCCGATGACACCCTCCGGGACCAACCTGCTGGGGCTGGTGAAGCACCTCGGGGGCGCCGAACTCGGCTGGTTCCGGGAGACGTTCGGCCGGGACACCGGTCCGCTGCCGTTCGACATCGACGCCGACGAGACCTCCGACATGCGGGTGGAGCCCCACGAGTCGACGGCGGAGGTCCTGGCGTTCTACGCGCGGGCCCGGGCCGGCGCCGACGAGGCGATCCGGGAGCTGGCGCTGGACGACCTCGGCACCTCCTGGTCGGGCAACACCGTCTCGCTGCGCTGGGTGCTGATCCACATGACCACGGAGACGGCGCGGCACGCCGGGCACATGGACATCCTGCGCGAGCTGATCGACGGCGGGACGGGGGACCACAACCGGAGCTGACCCCGGACGTTGCTCCCGCTCGGCCCGCCCTCGGGTCCGGTGCTCAGGCCGTCAGCTTCCGGACGGCCCGGGCCAGCGCCTCCGCCGTGCACCGGACGTCCGCCTCCGTGGTGCGCCAGTTGCTGAACGCCGCGCGCAGGGCGGGCCGGCCCGCGTGGTGGGTGGGAGTGAGGAAGGCCTCGTCGGCCAGCTCGGCGGCGAGCGCGGCCAGCCGCTCGGGGGTCGGGTCCGCCGTCAGCGAGAAGCAGACCACGTTCAGCCGCACCGGGGCGAGCAGCTCCAGGCCGTCGATCCGGGCGACGTGCTCGCCGAGCGTCCGGGCACCGGCGATGCAGCGTTCCACGATCTCCCGGTGCCCGGAGCGGCCGTACGCCCGCAGGGTGAACCAGGCAGCGAGGGCGCGCAGCCGGTGGGAGTTCTCCGGCGTGAGGTGGACCAGGTCGGGGTGCTCGCCACGGGGGTACCCCCGGCCGGAGGCCGGGGAAGGGCCGAGGTAGGCGGCGGCGTTCCGGAAGACCCGGGCCTGGAGGTCCGGGCGGCGGGTGAACTGCACGGCGCTGTCGTACGGCACGTTGAGCCACTTGTGCAGGTCGACGCAGACCGAGTCGGCGAGGTCCAGCCCCGCCACCAGCTCCGCGTGCTCCGGCGACAGCGCGGCGAAGGCGCCGAACGCGGCGTCCACGTGCAGCCAGAACCCGTACCGCTCGCGCAGCGCGGCGATCGCCCGCAGGTCGTCGAAGTCGACGGTGTTGACCGTCCCGGCGTTGGCCACCACGACGCACGGCCCCTGAGCCTCGGCCAGCGCCCGCTCCAGCGCGGCCACGTCCACCGACTCCCGGCCCGGCAGGACGGGCACCGCGTGCAGAGCCGTCCGGCCCAGGCCCAGCACCGACAGCGCCTTGGCGACGCTGGAGTGCGCACTGCCCGACAGCACCCGGACCCGGCCCAGGGCGCCGGCCCCGTCCTCGGCGACGTCCACGCCGAGCCGCTCGCCCAGCCACTCGCGGGCGATCGCCAGCCCCACCGTGTTCGACATCGTGGCGCCGCTCACGAAGGTGCCGTGGTGCGCCGCCGAGAGCCCGAACAGCTCGCGCAGCCAGCCGACCGTCTCCCGCTCAAGGTGCTGACCGGCCGGGTCCAGCGAGGAGTTGGAGTTCTGGTCCACGGCCGAGGTCAGCCAGTCGCCCGCGAGCGCCGCCGGTGTCGCCCCGCCGGTCACGAACCCGAAGTAGCGCGGACCGGCGCTCGCCGACAGCCGCGGCTCCCAGCGCTCCGTGAACTCCGCCAGCGCCGCCCGCACCCCGCCGCCCTCCTCGGTGAGCGGCGCGACGGCGGGCGACTCGGTCCGTTCGACCACGGGCCGCTCGTCGAGGCCCGTCAGGAAGGCGAGCGCCCGCTGCCGGGTCTCCTCCAGGAGTTCGGGCAACCGGCCCAGATCGGCGGCGAGTTCGGGGTGCATGGCGCTTCTCCGTTGATCGACTGTGCGCCGAGGCTAACCACCGGGGTTGCCGGCGTCCCGGTCCAATCCGGAACGGGTGGCCTGGAAGGCGCGGCGGCCGAGCTCCCGGGTCTCGCCAACCGGCCGGTGCCGCCGGTGCTTTGGACTCGTAGGTCCAATTCCCGAGGCCTACCGTGCTGTCCGCCGCCCAGGGCCTGTCTTCAAACTCCCGTCGTCCGCCCGCAGACGGGGGTTTGAAGACAGGCCTTAGCAGCAAGGCCGACGGTTCTGGGGCGAATCCCAAGGAATTCACATCCTTCGACTCAAAACAACCCTGGATGGGAATTTCCCGTCGGTCCCTTGACCTCTCCGGAGGGGGCGGACGATGATCACCGTGCACCGCGGGCGAGCAAAAGTTCCATTGTAGGGCGGATTTTCGATCCGAGACTTCAGGGAGGTGCAGGGCTGTGCGTTCCATCACCGCTCCCGTGGCGCCGGGGCGCTTTCCGCTGCTCGGCCACCTGCCGCAGCTGGCCGTCAAACGGGTGGAGTTCCTGCAGTCGGTCAGGGCGCAGGGCGACATCGTCAGGATATTCCTCGGGAATCGGCCGGTGTTCGTCCTGAACTCGCCGCAGGCCGTCCACGACGTTCTCCTGACGCAGAGCAGGAAGTTCGGCAAAGGGCTGCTGTTCGACGTCGCGCGGCCTTTCATCGGGAACGGCATCATCACATCTGATCGGGATTTCCACCTTCGCCAACGGCGGGCGCTCCAGCCGGCTTTCCGCCGGGACGGCATCGCCGCGTGCGTCGGCACGATGACCGACATCGCTGAGGAGCAGGTGTCGGCCTGGCGTCCCGGCGAGGTGATCGCCATGGACCTGGTGCTGCGCCGGATGATGACGGTCATGCTCGTGGCGACCCTGTTCAGCACCGAACGCCCGGACGGCGCCGACGCCGTCGCCGAGCTGGGCGAACGCGTCGCCGAGCACCTGACCACGGTGATGCGCGGGGTCTTCGTGGGCACCGTGCTGCCCGCTCCGATCGCGTCCTCGCCCGCGCTGGGCCACCGCCGGTACCTGGCCGCGGCCACGGCGCTTCGCGAGCTCGCGGACACCGCCGTCCGACAGGCCCGGCAGGCCGGACAGGGGAGGCAGGGCGGCACCGGCCGCGGGGACCTGCTGTCGATCATGTTCGCCGACACTCCGGGCAACCCGCGGGGAATGACCGACGTGGAGGCCCGCGACGAGCTGTTGTCCCTGCTCATGGCCGGCGCCGAGACCACGTCCACCACGCTGGCCTGGGCGCTCCACGAGATCGGCCGGCGTCCGGAGCTCACCGAGCGGATCAGGACCGAGTGCGAAGCGCTGCCCGTAGGCGCCCTGCCCGGCGCGGCGACGCTCCCGTTCACCGAGCGCTTCCTCCGGGAGGTGCTGCGGCTGCACCAGCCCAGCTGGCTGCTCATGCGGCGCGCCCTGGAGCCGGTGCGCGTCTGCGGGGTCGACCTCCCGCAAGGGGCCGAGCTGATCTACAGCGCGCTGACGATGCACCGGGACCCGGCGTACTACCCGGACCCGCTGCGGTTCGACCCGGACCGGTGGCTCGACCGTACCGAGAAGGACCTTCCGCCGGGCGCCTACGTCCCGTTCGCGTTGGGCAACCGGAAGTGCATCGGGGACCACTTCGCGATGACCGAGATGCTGGTCGTGCTCCGCTCGATCGTCTCGCGGTGGCGGCCGCGGCCGGTCGAGGGGCACCGGGTCCGCCCCGTGGTCCACGCGCTGATCCGGCCCAACGCGCTGCCCATGCGCGTCTCACCCTGGCCGGCCGACTGAACCGGCCCCGTTCCCGAAGGTGCGCCACACCATGACATCGACGGCAGAGCCCTTGTCCGTGGACCCGGGGGCACCGGCCCAGGCCCCGGCCCTCGACTCCGTTCCGTTTCCGCGCCGGATCAGCCCGGACTTCCGGGCCGCCCACGACCGCCACCTCGGCTGGCCGGAGTCCTTCGGCTTCCTGTCCACGGAAGCGGAGCGGGCCCACCACCTCAAGGGCCAGTTCCCGCTGATCGCGGCCATGTTCTATCCGAACGCGACCGGGAGCGAACTGGACATCGGAGTCGACCAGCAGAGCTGGTACTTCCTGTTCGACGACGCGCTCGACGAGCAGTGGGGCGGGTCGCCCGAGCGGGTCCGCCACCTCGTCGGACTCGTCAAGGAGGGCGTCACCGGCGAGGCGTCCCCGCTGCCGCTGGCCGGGGCCTTCGCCGACATGCGGCAGCGCAGCTGCCGCGACATGCCTGCGGACTGGATCCAGCGATCGGCGGCCCACTGGTCCTCCTACCTCGACCACCACGTCCACGAGGCGCTCAGCCGGCAGGCCGGCACGCCCATGTCGCTGGGCGCCTACCTGCGGGTCCGGCGCCACACCATCGGCGTGGCACCGGTCGTCGACCTCGCCGAGCGGCTGTCCTCGTGCGTCCTGCCGGACCACCTGTACGCACTGCCGCACCTGTCGGTCATGCGCGAGATGACGAAGACCTTCATCATCTGCGACAACGACATCGTCTCCCTGGAGAAGGACGCGGCCCTGGGGGAGCAGAACAACCTGGTGCTCTGCCTGGAACGGGAGCACGGGCTCTCCCGGCCGGAAGCCGTCGACCGGGCGCTGCACCGCCGCAACGAAGCCCTGGAACTGTTCACCGGCGCCCACCGGGCCCTGCTCGGCACCGCGGCGACCGGCCACCTCGACCCGGCCGAACGCGACCTGCTGCACCGATACTGCACGGAGGCGCTGCAAACCACCATCCGCGGCGCTTACGACTGGCACCACGCCTCCACCCGGTACCGCGGGTAGGCCCTGCCCGCCCCGTTCCACGACCCGCGTTCCCGGGACCGACACAGCTGAGGAGCCCGCACCATGCCCGATCGCCGCTCGGCGTCCTTCGTCGCCTCCGAACGGGACCGGACCTGCCCGTTCGACCCGTCGCCGGACCTGCGCCGGATGCGCGAGGAGGACGGCCTGCCGCGGTTGCGGGTGTCCCATCCGGTTCGCGGCGAGATCGAGGCCGTCGTCATCACCCGGTACGGCGACGTCCGGGCCGCCTTCGCGGAGGAGCGCCTGGTCACGGGCAACGGCATCGACCCGTCGCTGCCGCACACCCTGTTCAACCACCCGGGCTTCCTGCCCGCCTACAGCGGCCCGGAGCACATCCGCCTGCGCCGGACGCTCACCGGCAGCTTCACCGTCCGTCAGGTCGAGCAACTGCGACCCGCGATCGAGACGATCGTCTCCGACCATCTCGACGCGATGGCGGAGCAGGGGCCGGGCGTCGACCTGGTCGAGGCGTTCGCCCTGCCCATCCCGTCGCTGGCGATCTGCGAACTGCTCGACGTCCCGTACGGGACCCGGGCAATGTTCCAGCGCTGCTCCCAGGTGATCATGGACGGTACCGTCGATGCCGAACAACTGGTCGCCGCCTCGGCCGAGTTGAATGCGGCCATGGCGGACATCGTCGCGCGCAACCGGGCCGTCCCCGGGGACGGCGTGCTGGGTGCGGTGGTGCGGCAGCACGGCGCGGAGCTCACCGACGAGGAGCTCGTCGGCTTCGGCACCACCCTCCTGGTCGGGGGACACGAGACCACCGCGACGATGCTCGCCCTGAGCGTGCTGGCCCTGCTCCGCCATCCGGAGCAGCTCGCCGCCCTGCGCGACGACCCGGCGGTCACCGGCACCGCCGTCGAGGAACTGCTGCGCCATCTCGCCATCCCCGCGCCGCTCCTGCGCACGGCCGTGGCCGACGTCGAGATCAACGGCCACCGGATCGCCGAGGGCGAGCACGTTCTGCTCTCCCCGCTGACCGCGAACCGCGACCCCGAACTCGCCCCCGAGCGCCCCGACGACCTCGACCTGCACCGCCGCCCGGTCGCCCAGCTGTCCTTCGGCTTCGGCGCCCACCAGTGCCTCGGGCAGCAACTGGCCCGGCTGGAACTGAAGATCGCCCTGCCGGCCCTGTTGCGGCGCTTCCCCGCCCTGCGGCTCGCCATCCCCGAAGCCGGCCTCCGTTTCCGTGAGGGCTCGACGGTCTACGGTGTGGAGGCGCTCCCGGTCGCCTGGTGACCGGCACCCCGCGCACGCCCGGTGGGGGAGCCCGCGCGGGGGAGTTCGGCGCGGCGGACGGCGGGGAGGCACGGGCCAGGGCGGCGCCGAGGCAGGAGAGGGCGCCGCAGCCGACGAAGACCGGGGCGGTGCCCCAGGCATCGATGGGGACGCCGACCAGCGGGTAGCCGAGCGGGGCGAGGCCGACCATGGTGAGCATGATGACCGAGGTGACCCGGCCCAGGTAGGCGGGGTCGGCGGTGGTCTGGATGAGGGCGCTGTCCAGGCTTCCAAAGACGCCCGCGGTGAGGCCGACCAGGGCGGCGAGGAGGGCGGCGGTCCACAGGAGACGCCAACCTGGCCGTGCAGAAGTTCTCAGGTTGTCCGGCCGTCAGGGTCAAGACCTACAACTCCCGATAACCGGTCACACGGGGCCGCCGGACCCCGGCCCCGCACCACCATCGGGCCTCGGCTCACCGAGCACCTGCCGGCCCGGGGGCCTGGCTCCAACGGGCGTGTCACGGCTGAGCAAGCGTGTCCGGTCACAGGCGCCTCGTCGAGGCGCCGGACGACGGTCAGCGCAGGGTGACCTCGCGGGGGCCGTTGAAGGGGGCCAGGGACAGGACGGTCTTCGGGGTGCGCAGGGCATCGTGTTCGGTGAAGAGGCGGCGGACCGCGGGCAGGTCGATCGGGCCGACCGTCAGGTGGGCGACCTCGTCGTACGGGGTGTGGGGCGTGTTGGTGGAACCGGTGCCCCAGGTGTCCCAGAGGAGGGTCTCGACCTTGTTCAGGGCGGCGAGGTCGAGCCGGGTGTAGTGGGCGACGAACCACTCGCCGTTGAGCGGGCCCTCCTCCGGCGGGTGGACGCCGAAGGAGGAGGCGGCGGCCCGGCCGGAGCGGATCGTGCGCCAGGCCCGGCCGGCGACCAGGAAGCGGTCGCGCGGGACGTCCATCGGGTCGAAGTCCACCCGCCAGGCGGTGGCGACCCTCGGATCGGCCAGCTGCGGATCGGCGAGCAGCCAGCCGCGTCGGTCGTCCCAGTACTCGGTGGCCACGTGGTCGCAGTGGAAGCCGTCCGGGCCGAGGTAGTCGGCGAAGCCGCAGCGCAACCGGGCCGGGACGCCGACGTGGCGGAGGAAGGAGCAGTGCAGCAGGGCCAGGTCCCGGCAGACGCCGACGAAGCGGTCGGCGGGCGCCCGTGGATGGTTCAGCGGGGCCGGGTTGCGGTCGGTGATCAGGTACAGGATGTCGTCCAGGTAGCGCGTCTCGGCGTCGTGGTGGAGCCGGTCGGCGGGGATGGGGTGGTGGAACAGTCCTCCTTCGAGACGATGGATGATCAGATTGCGGGCGATCCTGGCGAGTTGGACCGGATCGCCGGGCAGATCGGTGTAGCAGGGGAGGTGGGCGCCGGGGTCGGAGAAGACGCTCTGCCCGAGGTAGAAGGCGGGGAAGTCAGCGGAAGGCACGGGGGAACTCCCATGGGGCTTCGGCCGCATGATCGATGGCTGGGCCGCTGGTCCTCACCGTGGCAAATTTTCGGGGTGGTTGTCCAGAAGAGTCCGATGGGCAGGGGTGGTCCGGCAGATCGGCGTGGTTCGGTGGGTGGGGACGGTCCAGGGAGGCGGGGTGGTTCAGCGGGACGGCGTGGGGACGCCGCCGCCGTCGACGTGCTCGACACGGACGCCGGGCAGGGAACGGGACCAGGCCTTGGCGAGCGGGGCGAGTCGGGCGGCCGGGAGCGGATCGGGGCCGAGGCCGATCGGGAGGTGGGCGCGGCCGTCGGCCGTCCGGTACGGGTGGGGCCAGGCGTGCAGCCCGGTGGCCCCGGCGTCCTCCAGGGCGGCCAGCAGGGCGCGGATGCGGCCCCGGACGAGGCCGAGCGACTCCTCGCCGGTGCTGACCACGGCCCAGGCGGCGTGCCGGCGGTGCAGCGGGGGAGCGGCGAGCAGGGCGGGCCAAAGGTCTTCGCGGCCTTCGGCGCTCCCGGCCGGCTCGGTGCTCCCGCGGGTTTCGGCGCTCTCGGTGGTCAGTTCCCAGGCCCGGAAGAGCTCCTCGGTGAGCAGGTCGCGGGTGCCGGCGCTGACCTGGGTGGTGCAGCTGCGGACCGGGGCGGAGGGGGTGAGGACGGTGAGCGGGCCGGACGGGGGAGGCGTCGGGGCGGTGGTGAGGGCGACGGGCCGGCGCCAGTCCCAGCCGGCCCAGGTCTCGGTGAAGCGCTGGAAGAGGTCGTCCTCGGGATCGCCGGTCGTGTCCAGGACCGTCCGGGCGGCCAGCACCGACCAGGCGAGCGAGGGAACTTGGCCGAAGGGCGCGGAGTCCAGGCCGCGCGCCCGCGCCCAGGCCTTGACCTGGCGCGCCAGCCGGACGAAGGTGGCGTGCCGGGCGCCGAGCGCCGTCAGGATCGCCTCGGCGTCCGTGACCGCGCTCAGCGCGACGGCCTCCGCCTCGCCCAACTCCGCACGGCGGTCGACGGCTTGGGCCGGGTCGAGCGGACCGGTGAAGACCACCACGAGGTCGACCGTCAGGCCGTCGGCGGCCAACCGCAGTCCCGGCACCCGGGCACCGCGCACCTCGTGCAGCCGTCGGGCCTCCGGCAGCGCGGCGGCCACCCGGGCGTGGACGGCGGGCAGGTCGGCGGAGCCGGGCAGTGCCGCCACCAGGTCCAGGTCGGCGCCGTCCAGCTGGCAGCCGAGTCGCCGGGAGCCGACGGTGTGCACCACTCCCTCGGGCAGGGCAGCCGCGATGCGGCGGGCCAACGCCCGGGCAGCGGCGGTTCGCTGGGCCGGCTCCGGGGCCGGGGAGGCGATCGGCTGCTCGGGCACCGCCCGCGCCTCGCCCGTCCCGAGCGAGACCACCGCGCGCGGGCGCATCGGCTCGGCGCCCCGGCGGGAGAGCACGACCAGCTCGCCGACCCGGGCCGGTAGCCCGGAGAGCCGGGCCGTGCAGTCGGCGGCCACGCGCTGCGGGTCGTCGCTGCGCCCGAGGGTCAGATGCGGGGTGAAGCCCTCCGCCCGGCCGCGGCAGCGGGGGAAACGCCGCTCCAGCGCGTGCCGCAGCGCCGCCCAGGGCGTGGGGGAGGCGGCGGCCGGGTCCAGCCAGACGGTGGCGTCCTCGCGGTGCCCGAAGGTGTGCACGCCCTCCAGCTGCGCGGTGAACGGCGCGACCTCGGCGGCGGCCGCGGCCAGCAGCGGCAGGGCGCGGTCGAACTCGGACTCCGGCACGAAGCCGAACAGCAGGTTGACGTGCGGGGGCCAGCGGCGCAGCTGAGGGTCGTACGCCTCGCGCAGCCGCTGGATCGGCGGCCACAGCTCCTCGGGCGGCAGCCAGGCGACGGCGGTTCGGGCGGTGGGTGCGGCGGCGAGGACCTCGGGTGCGCCGCCGCCGTCGCCGTCGAGGGCGAGGTCGACGGCCACGCCGTAGTGGTCGGAGGGCAGGAGCCCGTCCTCGGCCGGGCGGTCGCCGAGCAGGACGGCCGCGGTGGCGCGGGTGCCGCCGGCGCGGTGCAGGACGCGGTCCAGGCGGCCCGGGCGGCCGGTCAGCGAGGAAACCGCGGCGAGCGGGTTGGCCGTCGGGTCGAAGGTGGGGGTGTCGTCGGCCGGCCCGTGCACCTGCGTCCAGGCGTCCCGCAGGCCGAGCGCAGCGGCCGGGCCGGCCGGCCCGGAACGGCCGTCGTTGAAGTCCCCGAGCAGCAGCAGATCACCCTCGACGGCCGCCAACCCTTCGGACAGTCGGGCGAGTTCGGCCTGGCGGCGGTCGGCGCCGTCGGGTGAGTGGTCGCTGCTGAGGTGCACGGCGGCGACGGTCAGCGGCGCGCCCGCCGTCCGTACCGACACGGCGGCGACGGCCTTGTGCGGGCCCAGCGCGTGCTGCCCGGCCGCCAGCACCGGCAGCCGGCTGAGCAGCAGCAGGCCGTGATCGTCGACCTCCGGCCCGAGCGGGTCGGCGCCCAGGGTGTACCCGGCGCGGACCCAGGGGGCCGTCAGCAGCAGGGCGACCAGGGCGGGCTCGACCTCCTGGAGGGCGATGACGTCGGCGTCGGCGGCCGCCAGCGCGGCGAGCAGCAGCGGCCGGCGCCGGGCGGTGGCGATCCGGTCGGCGTCGTAGCGGTCCCACAGGGTGTTCCAGGTGACCACGCGCAGGGCGGCCGTGGTCGGGGCGTCCCGGGTGGCGTCGGCGGGCCGCCAGCCGCCGTCCCGGTGCCAGGCGTACGGGGTGGCCGCGGTGAAGAAGGGTGCGGGCAGGAGGGGCGGGTGGGTGCGGCGCCCGGCCTCGGTGCTGTCGAGCAGGTCCACGCCCGAGGCGCGGTCCCAGACCCGTACGCCGTCCGCCTCGACCCAGTGCACCCGGTGCCAGGGGATCTCGCCGGAGGCCGCGAAGGCCTCCAGTGGGACGCGCTCGGTGCGGTCGTCGCGCTGGCGCACGCCCAGGGTGAACCGGGCCGGGTCGAAGCGGGTGTCCCAGCGGATGCGCTGGCAGATCTGTTCGATGGGGCGCATCAGTCCTCCTGCTCGTCCAGCGTGCCCGCGGTGTCCTCCACGGTGCCACCGGGGCCGACGTACCAGGTGCGGTGCGCCTGGCCGGGGTAGGGCGGGCCGAAGCGGTGCAGCTGCGCGGTGAGCACCTCGGCGGGCACCGGGTGCGGCCGGACGGCGTTGCGGCGCAGGAGTTCGTCCTCGCCGACCACCAGCACCACCTGGGTGACCAGGGCGTCGCGGCGCTGCGCGACGGCGTGGACCTGGGAGCGCTGCCGTCCGTTGAGCGAGGTGGCGTCCCAGACGACGGTGGTGCCGGTGGTGTCTCCGGCGGCCAGGGCGGCGTCCAGCCGGGCCAGCCCTTCGCGCAGCACCTCGGCGTTGTCGCGCTGGTCGCTGCGCGAGCCCCGGGCGGCGCGCAGGTCGTCCAGGCTGATCCGGGCGGCCACGCCGGTGAGCCCGGCCGCGAAGCTGCTCTTGCCGCTGCCGGAGGGGCCGCACAGGTGGACCAGCCGGGGGAAGCGGCGGTCGCGCCAGCGCCAGGTGGCCGCCACGGCCTCCTCGGCGGTGGCGATCCGGCCGAGCGCGTACGCCTCGCGGGCCTGGGCCCAGCAGCGGTCGGCGGCGTCGTGGTCCAGGCCGGCCAGCGCCTCGCGCAGCTCGGTCCGCAACCGGGCGAGCGGCGCCTCGCCGAGCAGCCCGGCGTCCTCGGCGTGCAGCGCCGACCAGGCGACCTGCTCGCGCTCCGCCCGTCCCGGGGCGGCGGTCGCGGCGACGGCGTGCAGCACCCCGAGGTCGGCGGCGGCCGAGAGCCGGACCAGCCCGGCGCGGCGCTCCTCGTCCGGGTACGGCTGCTGGAGGGCGGGGTGCAGACCGACCAGGTCGGCGACCCGTCGGGCGAGCGGCACGCCGAGCGGGCCGGCCAGCCGCGGCGCCAGCGACTGGCGGCGGGCGGTGCGCAGCGCGGTGGCGAGCACTCCGGCCAGCCGGCTGTCCCCGCCCCGGCCCAGTTCGTCCAGCCGGACCGACACCTCGGACAACTCCTCTGGCGAGCAGTCGAGTTCGGGAAGGTTCAGGGCGGCGGCGAGGGCGGGAGGTTCGGGCAGCGCACCGGAGCGTACGGCCCAGAGCGCGGAGCTCGGGCCGAGCCCGTTCTCCACCACCGCGGCGTGCATCCAGTGGGTGCCGGTGCGCACGTGCCGCGGGCGGACCCACTTGGCGACCCGCTCGCCGAACTCGGCCCGGGGGAAGCCCCGGACCGTCCGGACCACGTACCCCTCCTGCCGGTCGAGGTCCAACCGCAGGGCGCGCAGGGCCCGTTCGTCGTAGCGGCCGCGCCACAGCACCCGAGGGGCGGGGATGCCGAGGCGGCGCAGGAAGCGGACGGTGTCGTCCCAGTCCAGGCAGTGGTCCTGGCCGGCGGGACCGGTCGTCCAGACCGAGAAGCCGTAGAACCAGCTCTCCAGGCCGGTGTACGGGATCGAGTGCCGGGCGAACAGGTTCTCGCCGCAGATCCGCCAGCCGACCGGGATGCGCGGGGCGATCCGGCCCTGGAGGCCCTTCACCCACGCGCGGGAGGGGTGGTGGCCGGAGTCCAGCGAGCGGGCGTGCAGGCCGTCGCGGTAGAGCGTGGTGTTCTCGCCGTCGAGCTTCTCGGTGACGACGACCTCGGCGCCGGCCAGCGCGGACAGGTCCCCGGTCCGTACGTCGTCTGCCGCGGCGCCCGGTGACCAGGGCAGATGCGGCGTCCGGGGGTAGTGCACACGCATGTCCGGCTCCCTGGGCGTTCTTGATCCGGCGGCCACTGTAGGAGCGGAGCGAAGCCCCGGCCACCGATTAAACGGGGCTGGTGAGAGTGCCCCTCGGCAGCCGAGGGGACCGGGTGACACGCGGGCAGGAACGTCCCTGCACCCCCGTGCCGCGCCCGCGCGGTGCAATGGCGCCTCCCGACACGCCGTCAACAGGGGAGGCCGACAGGTGGAGACGAGGACGAAGGACACGGGCCCGGTCCGGGTGCTGGACGTGGCGAGCGCCGACTACCGCCGGGCGTTCGAACTGTTCCTCGCCGGCACGGACGAGAAGCCGGTCACCCACACCCGGCTGAGCGAGATCGCGGACGCCCTGCCGCACCGCCGCGTCCTGCTGGACCTCGGCGCGGGAGACGGCCGCACCACCGCCTACCTGAGCCGCTCCTTCGACCGGACGATCGCGGTGGAACCCAGCGCCGCGATGCGCGAGAAGCTCGGCACGGCCTGCCCCGACGCCCTGGTCCTCCCGGAGCCGCTCGACCGGGTCCACCCGCCCGAGCAGGGCGACCTCGTCCACCTCTCCCACGTGCTCTACTACGTGCCCGAGGCGGACTGGCTCGGCACCGTCACCCGGGCCCTGGAGTGGGCGGCCCCCGGCGGCACCCTCCTGGTCGTGCTCCAGAACCCGGAGAGCCCCTGCATGCGGATGGCCGCGCACTTCACCGGCGTCCGCTACGACCTCGGCCCGCTCGCCGACCGCCTGCGCGAACGGCACCCGGAGCACGGCTACGCCCTCGAAACCCTCGACCTGCACTACCGCACGCCCCACCTCGCCGAGGCGGTGGACGTCGCCGAGTTCATGGTCAACGTCGCCGACCTGGCCGCCCTCGACCCGCGCCCCTCCCGCGCGGCCCTGACCGCCTACGTCCGGGACCACTTCGCGCTCCCCGCCGACGGCTACGCCATCGGCCACACCCAGGACATGCTCGTCATCCGCCGCGCCGCCCAGGCCTGAACGGCCGCCGCGGACACCCACCCGGGACCCCGGCGATGCCGGCGGGGTTCGGGGGTCTGGCCGTTGAGGTCCCGCTCGTTCCTGCGGGGGCAACCGTGTCCGTCGCGCCGGCCTGCTGCCGTGAGCTGGAGGGTCGCAGGGCTTGCCGGTGGGGTGGCTTCCGGGCCTTCGGTTGCCCCGGCCGGCTGCGGGCGGTCAGTGCGTCGAGCCCTGGATCGCTTCGTCCTCGTCCTGCACGTCGGCGGCATCGCTGAGACCGAGGCGCAGGTGCTCGATGTGGTAGACGGCCTGGTCGAGGAGTTCGGCGACGTGGTTGTCGTAGAGCGCGTAGACGACCGAGCGGCCCTGGCGGGTGCCGACGACGAGGCCGAGGTTGCGGAGCAGCCGCAGTTGGTGGGAGCAGGCGGACTGCTCCATGCCGACCTCGGTGGCGAGTTCGGTGGCGGCGCAGGAGCCCTCGCGCAGGCGGGAGAGGATCAGCAGGCGGGAGGGGGTGGCCAGGGCCTGCAGGGTGGTGGCCACCCGGGCGGCACTGGCCGCGTCCAGGCGCGTACGCGGGACGGCGGTGGCGGGAGCGGCTCCATGACCCATGGGGGCAATACTACAACTCATAGATGAAGGGGCGTTCATATGTTCATGTATGGTGGATGGGTCGTTGGTCCTGCCCTGCCCTGAAGGGTTCCTCTGCCATGTCCTCCACCCTGATCGAGCGCCCCGCGCCCACGGCCGCGCCTCGTTCGGATGTCGTCCCGCGCCGCCGCACGCGGGTCTTCGCACTGCCCGAGACCCGCTGGGCCGCCGCCGCGACGGTGCTGTTCCTGATCGCGCTGCCGCTCCAGCTGACCGGCGCCCCCGCCTGGACCTGGGGCCCGTTGTACGCCCTCGCCTACGCGACCGGCGGGTGGGAGCCCGCGTGGGCGGGGTTGCAGGCGCTGCGCGAGAAGACCCTCGACGTCGACCTGCTGATGATCGTCGCCGCGCTCGGGGCCGCGGCGGTCGGGCAGGTGATGGACGGCGCGCTGCTGATCGTCATCTTCGCCACCTCCGGCGCCCTGGAGGCGCTGGCCACCGCCCGTACCGCCGACTCGGTGCGCGGACTGCTCGACCTCGCCCCGGCCACCGCCACCCGGCTGCTGCCCGACGGCGGCGAGGAGACCGTGCCCACCGAGGAGCTCGCGGTCGGTGACACCGTCCTCGTGCGTCCCGGTGAGCGGATCGGCGCCGATGGCAAGGTCCTCGACGGTGCGAGCGAGGTCGACCAGGCCACCATCACCGGCGAGCCGCTGCCCGTGGCCAAGGAGACCGGTGACGAGGTCTTCGCCGGGACCCTCAACGGCAACGGCGCGCTGCGGATCCGGGTCGAGCGGGACGCCTCCGACTCGGTGATCGCCCGGATCGTCGCCATGGTCGAGGAGGCCTCCGAGACCAAGGCGCCCACCCAGCTCTTCATCGAGAAGGTCGAACAGCGCTACTCGATCGGCATGGTCATCGCGACTCTCGCCGTCTTCGCCGTCCCGCTCGCCCTCGGCGCGGCCTTCACCGGCTCGCTGCTGCGCGCGATGACCTTCATGATCGTCGCCTCCCCGTGCGCGGTGGTGCTGGCCACCATGCCGCCGCTGCTCTGCGCCATCGCCAATGCCGGACGCCACGGCGTGCTGGTGAAGTCGGCCGTCGTGATGGAGCGCCTCGGCCAGGTCGACGCGGTCGCACTGGACAAGACCGGCACGCTCACGGAGGGCACCCCGCGCGTCACCGACCTCCGTCCCCTCAGCGGTTCCGGCCTCACCGAGGAGGAGCTGCTGGCGCTCGCCGCCGCGGCCGAGCACCCCAGCGAGCACCCGCTGGCCCGCGCCGTCCTCGACGCCGCCCGCACCCGGGGCCTCGCCCTGGCCGACGCCGAGGACTTCACCTCCACCCCGGGCGTCGGCATCACCGCCACGATCGACGGCCGCACCCTCGCGGTCGGTGCACCGACGCGGCTGATCAACGGTCGTACGGACGCGGTCTCCGCCCGCGCCGCCGTCATCGCCGCCGAGCTGGAGGAGGCCGGCCGCACCGCCGTCCTGGTG
Source organism: Kitasatospora sp. NPDC093102 (assembly GCF_040683915.1). Lineage (NCBI taxonomy): Bacteria > Bacillati > Actinomycetota > Actinomycetes > Kitasatosporales > Streptomycetaceae > Kitasatospora > Kitasatospora sp. NPDC093102. The sequence continues at coordinate 193,594 of NZ_JBFBFA010000005.1, forward strand.
GAGGCGGACGGCGTCCCGGTCGGCGTGCTCGGCATCGCCGACCGGCTGCGCCCCGACGCCGCCGGGACCGTGACCGCCCTGACCGGGCTCACCGGCCGCACGCCCATGCTGCTCACCGGTGACAACCCGCGGGCCGCCGCTCACCTCGCGGCCGAGGTCGGCATCACGGAGGTGCGGGCCGGTCTGCTGCCGCAGGACAAGGTCGCCGCCGTCCGCGAGCAGGAGACGGCCGGGCGCAAGGTGCTGGTGATCGGCGACGGCGTCAACGACGCGCCCGCGCTTGCCGCCGCCCACACCGGCATCGCGATGGGCCGGGCCGGCTCCGACCTCGCCCTGGAGACCGCCGACGCCGTGATCGTGCGCGACGAACTCGCCACCGTCCCCGCCGTGGTGGCACTCTCCCGGCGGGCCCGCGGCTTCGTGGTGCAGAACCTGGTGATCGCCTCGGTGTTCATCTCGGTGCTGGTGGTCTGGGACCTGGTCGCCACCCTGCCGCTGCCGCTGGGCGTGCTCGGCCACGAGGGCTCGACCGTCATCGTCGGCCTCAACGGCCTGCGGCTGCTGCGTGAGGCCGCCTGGACCAAGGCCCGTGCCGAGGGCGGCCGGTGAGCCGTCGAAGCAGGAAGGCCGCCGCCCCCGCGAAGGGGTCGGCGGCCCGCTGCACCGTCACCGTCTGCCGGGGCTGCTGCTGCGGCACCCCGAAGGTGCCCGGCGTGGACCACATCGCTCAGCTCGAAGACCTCCGCACCTCGCTCGCCGGAGTCGCCGACGTGCGCCCGACCCGCTGCCTGGACGCCTGCGAGCAGGCCAACGTGATGGTGGTCCAGCCCTCCGTCGAGGGCCGCAAGGCCGGTGGGCGCCCCGTGTGGCTCGCCCTGGTCAACGACGAGGAAGCCGTCCGCGACATCACCGCCTGGTTCGAGGCCGGCGGCCCCGGACTCGCCGATCCGCCGGGTGTCCTCGACCTCTACGCCTTCCAGCCCTCCCGCCGGATCCGCCAGGCGCTCGACGACTGAACCGGACCCGCGCCGAGGGGATGTGACGCGGGGAACAGCGGCAGTGAGTGTCAAGAGGAGGTAAAGCTCCGGTATGGTCTACCCCTGCGAAGGGGAGTAGCCCCGCGAACCGGTCGTCGACACACTGGAGTCATCCGCCTCCCGGTGGCCGGGCCCGTGATTCGGTACGGATCCGGGCGGGCGAGACCTTCGGTCCATGGTCGACGACGGAAACAGCGCGTCGGCGGGGCCGAAGCCTGCCCGTGCCCCTCGCGCCGGCCGTCCTTCGGACCCGCGCCGAGGCGGGAAGGCAGGACGGATCCCGTGATCCATTTCGTGTTGCTCATCGTCTGCGCGGTGGCGATCTACCTCTCGTGCGAGTGGTTCGTCAACGCGGTCGAATGGCTGGGTGAGCGTCTCAACGTCGGGAAGATGGCGGTCGGCACGATCCTGGCCGCCTTCGGCACCGCGCTGCCCGAGTCGGTGGTGACCCTGGTCGCGGTCACCACGGGGGCCACCCAGGAGGCCAGGAACATCGGCGTGGGTGCTGCCATGGGCGGTCCGCTCGCCCTCGCCACGGTCGCCTACGGCGTCACCGGCGTGATGCTCCTGCTCCACCGCCGAAAGGCACGCAGCGCGGCCGCGGCCCCCGTTCCGGTGGGGGTCGGCGGACGGGACGACGCGGTCGCGTCCATCGGCAGCGTCCCCGGCGGCGGCCAGGCGCTCGGCGGCGAGAGCGACATGAAACGGCTGGCCAAGGACCAGAGCTGGTTCTTGCCGATCTTCGCCGTCAAGGTCGCGCTCGGTCTGGTCGCCTTCGCGTTCAAGCCCGCCCTCGGCATCCTGTTCTTCGCGGCGTACGCGGCCTACTTCTGGCGGGAGATCCGCAGCAGCCGCGCCGCGGGCGAGGAGGAGGACGAGGAGGAGCTGGAACCGCTGAAGTTCCAGCGGAAGAAGGCGTCCCCCGACACCTGGGCGGTGGTGGCCCAGACGCTCGCCACCTTGGTGGTGATCTTCTTCGCCGCGCACTTCTTCGTGAAGCAGCTCGACGCGATCGGTCCGATGCTCGGCCTGTCGGCCACCGTGACGGCTCTTCTGCTGTCCCCGATCGCCACCGAACTGCCGGAGATCATGAACGCCGTCATCTGGGTCCGTCAGGGCAAGACCAAGCTCGCCCTCGCGAACATCTCGGGCGCGATGATGATCCAGGCCACCGTCCCCAGCGGTATCGGCCTGCTGTTCACCCGCTGGCACTTCGACGGTGCGCTGCTGTGGTCCGGGGTCGTCACCATGGCTGCGATCGTCTACCTCCTGCTGACCATGCGCGCCCACAAACTCACCCCGGCCCGGCTCGGTGTGACGGCGCTGTTCTACGCCGTCTTCGCGGTCGGGCTGATTCCCGTCCTCAACTGATCGCGACGGGAGCCGTCTGACGCCCCGGTGGCGCAGTTCGGCCATGGGCCGGGCCCGCGCCCCGGTCCCGGCCCCGGCCGAGGACGACGAGGGCTGGTCTCACACAGAGCACGGCATCTCCGAAAGCAGGGCTGCCCTCAGCCGCGCGAGGTGGCGCGCAGGCGCAGGCCTTCAGTCGCGAGACCTCCGAAGGTGGTGACGTGGTAGCCGGGTTCCGGTCCGGGCGGCTCGCTCACGTGGTAGCGGCGGGCGGTCTGCGCGGTCAGGAGCGTCAGCACGGCCATGGCCAGAGCGGCTCCCTCGCAGCCGTGCGGTCCGGTGCCGAAGGAGAGGAAGGCCCCGGGTCTCGCCGGCGAGCCCGCATCGTCGAGCCAGCGTTCGGGCTGGAACCGGTCCGGTTCGGGGTGTTCCCGTGCGTCGCGGTGGGCGGTGTAGGGGCAGACGAGAACGGTGGACCCGGCGTCGATGGTGTAGCCGGCGAGCTGGGTCCGTCGCGTGGTACGCCGGGTCAGCAGCCAGCTCGGGGGGTGCAGTCGAAGCACCTCGCGGACCAGCGCCTGGGTGTACCGCAGGCTGTCGAGGTGGGCGCTGGTCGTCGCGGCCGGGTCCGCGGGCAGCAAGGCGGCTTCCTCCGCGACGAGGCCTGCCGCCCGGGGGTACCGGGCCAGGTGGAGCAGGATCCATCCGGCCGCCCGGGAAGGCGTCTCGAAGGTGGCGACGGTGATTCCGGGGAGACTGTCGAGGATGGCCTCTTCCGGCAACAGGCCGTAGCGGGGGGAGGGCCGGAGCATCTGTCCCAGCACGTCGTGACCGAGGCGGCCCGATGAACGGCGCCGGCGGACGATGGGCCGCAGCGCCTCGGTGAAGGCGACTTGCTGTCGGGTGCGGAACCGTCGTGCCGGTGTGGGGATCCAGCGCGGCCACACCCAGCGCGAGGGGCGTACGAGCAACTCCCGGGCCTGGAAGAGCTGTGAGGCGAAGGGCAGCAGGGCGGGAGCGTCCTCGGAGAAGAGGTAGCGCACGCCGATCTCCGCCAGCGCGCGCCGGATCGGGGGCAGGATCTCGACGTCCTGGCCGGTGGGCCACTGGTCGGTGAATCGGGCTGTCCCGGGCGCGATCTCACCGATCCGGGCTGCGACCGCTTGCGGGCGCAGCCCCCGCATGCGGGCGGCGTGAGCGTGCACCCGCTCCTCGGGCGTCGGTGCTCCGCTCGCCCGCTTCAACGGGGGGAAGAGGGGCGAGGGCGGCTTGGGGAAGTCCTGCTCGCGGCGCAGGACTGCTTCACACTGCCCGGCCGTAGCGGTGACGTAGACGCCCGGCTCCAACCGCCAGACGTCTCCGCACTCGTCAGCGCCGCGGCGTGCTACCGTCAGCCGGTCGCGGCTCCAGGCAGCGAAGCTGCCTTCGGGCAGCCGGGGCGGCTCGTTCATGCGGCCCATGGGATCGTCCCTGACCCTCTTGCCCGTCCAGGCCGATGTCGTCGGCGGCGTGGCCGGGGCCGGCGGACGCCCGAGGGCGTTCGCCGGCAGTGCGGTCAGCTCCAGTCGTGTTCGCCGTACGCACCGTAGTGGCGGGTGAAGGACAGCTTGCTGAGCAGCTTGGCAATCATGATGCGCTCCTCTCGCCTCGCTTCAGCACCAAGTGCCATATACTCCATACTTCCACATCTGCCCTATGTGTCATTTCCAGGGCATCGGCCGCACACATGGATGCAGGCGCGTGCTTGCGGGCCGGGCCCGTAGCCGGCCGACGCCGTCCTGGTGCGAACGTCCCCGAACCGGGGTCCGTCAACTGCCCGTGGCCGCATGCTTGGCCGGCTCCAGGAGTGCCTCCAGGTCGTCGTGGGCGGCCTCGGCCGCGCAGAGGGCGGTCGAGGCGGCGAGGCCGGCGAGCGTGGCGGCGGACCGGAGGTGGCGGCGCGGGGGCGAGCAGGGCGGTGACCCTGCGTGGCACAGCGCCGAACGCGGCCGGGCGAAGGCGTCCGAGCAGGCAGGCCCGTCCGGTAGACCAGACGGCGTGCCGTCAGGCAACCGGCCCAGCTCCGCGCGCGCTCGCGAAGCGGGCCTGGTGAGCTGTGCCGGGAGCCCACGACCCGGTCGGCCTCCCGGACAGCCTGAGGGAGGAATCCGTGCCGGACACGACGACGTCGTACGCAGACCTGCGCGCGCTGGTGATCAACTGCACGCTGAAACGATCCCCCGAGCGCAGCCACACCCAGGGCCTGATCGACGTCAGCACCGGCATCCTCGAACGCCAGGGCGTCGCCGTTGACGTCCTGCGCGCGGTGGACCTCGACATCGCCACGGGCGTCTGGCCGGACATGACCGAACACGGCTGGGAGACCGACGAGTGGCCGGTGATCTACTCGCAGGTCATGGCCGCCGACATCCTCACGCTGGCCGGACCTGTGTGGCTGGGAGACAACTCCTCCGTGATGAAGAAGGTGATCGAGCGGCTCTACGCGTGCTCGTCGATCCTCAACTCCGAGGGCCAGTACGCGTACTACGGCCGGGTCGGCGGCTGCCTGATCACCGGGAACGAGGACGGCGCGAAGCACTGCGCGATGAACGTCCTCTACAGCCTCCAGCACCTGGGCTACACCGTCCCGCCGCAGGCCGACGCCGGCTGGGTCGGCGAGGCGGGCCCCGGCCCCTCCTACCTCGACCCCGGGTCGGGCGGGCCGGAGAACGACTTCACCAACCGCAACACCACCTTCATGACCTGGAACCAGCTCCACCTCGCCCGCATGCTCAAGGACGCCGGCGGCATCCCGGCCCACGGCAACCAGCGCTCCGAGTGGGACGCCGGCTGCCGCTTCGACTTCGAGAACCCCGAGCACCGCTGAGCCGCCGGTCATTGGTGTGATGGGACTGGATGCCCGGCCGGGTGTGGCTGATCGCTGTGTGGTGGAACTGCATCGGCCGATCCGATGAGGAGATCTTGCAGGCACGAGCCGATGGGGAGAAGGGTTCCCCGGTTCGGTGAAGTGCACGGCTACGACGGTGTGCGGCTGCCCGGACTGACCCCGCAACCGACACCCCTCCCGCAGCGTCTATGCTCGTCGACCGTGCTCGTTCGATCACGGCGAGCCATGGAGCTTTTGGGGGAGAGCAGCCGATGTCCGACTCGGTGGGGTACACCGTCCAGCCCGACGCGCTGGACCACGTGACCACGGGACTCAACAACGTCGCAACCGACCTGGCCTCCGCCAACCAGGCCTACACCGCGCAGAAGCCCTACCAGTCCGCCGACTTCGGCGAGTTCGGTGTGGACCAGGCGTGGGCGGGCTTCGACACCAACTGGAGCCAGGAACTGCACGTCACCCAGCGCGCCGTGGCGCAACTGGTCCAGAAGATGTCGGCCACCAGTGCCAACTACCGCGCCGCGGAAACAACGGCCGCCGCATCGCTGACCCCGGCGCAGACCCGATGAGCAAGGTCGCAGACCTGCAGAAGGCGCAGCAGGCCATCGCGCACCCCGGTTCCGACTTCTTCATCGGCCCCGCGCTGCTCGGCGCGATCGGCAAGGCCCTGGCCGTGGCCGGGCCGGCCGGGAACCCGGGCGTGATACGCGAGCGGGCCAAGGCGTACTCGGAAACCGCGAAGGCCTATGCCAAGGCGTCCACCGACCTCGGGGACGCCGCCGACAACCGGCTGCCGAACGCCTGGACCGGCTCGGTCGCCGAGAACGCCGCCCAGTCCATCCGGGCGCTGGCGAACGAACTGGCCGTCTCCCAGAAGTCCCTGGAGCAGGCCGCCACCGAGCTGAACGCCTGGGCGGACAATCTGGAAGGGGCTCAGAGCACCGACGCGCAGGGCGTGACCGCCCTGGAGAACGTGCAGAAGTCGCTTGCCCACGACGTCTTCGACATGAGCAAGGCCATCGCCGCCATCGAACCGGCCAACACCGCCGTGGGAACCAGGATCTCGGCCGCCCAGCGGGCGGACAGCAGCGGCACCCGCGCCGCGAGCATGCTCAACCAGCTCGCCGCCAGAGCCCGCACCGAGCGCGCCGGACAGGGGCCGATCGATCCCCTCGCGGCGCTGGTGCTGGCGAACGAGAAGGGCCCCGGGGGCAACGCGGACGGCGACTACATCCTGACGGACGGCCAGCTCGACCGCGCCAAGCAGTTCATGTCCGTGATGAACGGTGCCGACCAGCTCGCCTTCCAGAAGCTCCTGTCCGGCGCGAAGTCACCGGAGGAGGCCGCCTACCTCTGGAAGGCCCTGGCGGCCGGCCACTCGGTGGCCGACGTCCAGAAGTTCGCCGCGCTGATCCACCCCCACGGCGACGACCCGCTCTGGCTGTCCGAGCACCTGGTTCCGGCGCTCGGTTCGGATCCCTTGCGGGGGGAGTCCACCACCCAGGCGACCGGGCTGACCTACAAGGGCACCGCGGTCCTCGACGGCTTCGACATCTACGGCCAGGGCAGCGTCAACGACTGCGTCGCCGCCTCGACGGTGGTCGCGAGCCTCAAAATCGACCCGGTGACGATGCTCCAGCTCACCACGGGCAACATGACCGACGTCCCGGGGTCCGACTCGCCCGAGTACTTCAAGCAGCGCCTCCAGCAGCTCTTCATCGGCCAGTACCAGCAGGGCCAGCTGGCCGACGGCGGCCAGAAGGTCTACCCGGAGAACAACGGCGGGATCGGACCGAAGGGCAACACCTTCCTCGCCGACCAGAACCTCGGGAAGGCCACGGGTTCGACCTACGAGTACGTCAACCTGGACACCGACGACGACCGGCGCGCGGCCGTCACCCGGATCGAGAAGGCCCTGGACGAAGGCAAGCCGGTGCCGTTCTGCGCCTTCGACGAGGCCAGCGCCGCGAAGGGCGAGAACGGCAACTACCACCAGATGGTGATCGTGGCCCGGGACGGCGACCGGTTGCAGGTCTACAACCCGTGGGGCCAGTCGGTGTGGGTGACCGAGGACCAGTTCATCCACAACCACCTGAACGACGGTGGCCTCACCGGCACGACGAACATCAACCGGCCCTACGGAGCGGAGCTGCCGAAATGACCGACATCCTCCCGGACGCCGAGCTGATGACCGGCTACGACGTCGAGTCCGCCCTCACCCGCGGCCTGCTGATCGACGGAGTCCCGCGCCGGGTGCTCTTCGGCGAGGCGGCGATCGCCGCCTCCTACCAGGCCGAGGCCCTGCGCATCGGCCCCGACCCGCTGGGCGTCCTGGCCCAGTACGTCCGCGCCGCCGGCTTCGCCGGCGCGCTCGACCTGCCCGAACCGGTGATCGGCCGCGAACCGGGCGAGCTGGTCCGCGGCTGGCTGCGCGCGGCCGCGGCCGGCGGGGCGGACCTCGGCCGCGAGGTCCTGTTCGCCCGCTGGCTGGCCGAGGTCGCGCTCCTGATCGCCATGCGGCGCCGAGTCCGGGAAGAGGGCAGCTGATGCGCCGAACCGTCATCACCAGCGTGGCGGCGCTCCTGGTCGGCGCCCTGCTGCTCGTCTCCTACCTCGACGGCTGGTGGTCCGACTCCGGCCCGGCCGGCACCACGGTCGCCACCGCCATCCGACCGGAGGTGGAGGTGCCCCTCCCCGACAAGGCGTGGGACGCCACCTCCCCGTATCCGACCAGCACGGTGACCCTGACGGTCGGACAGCGGCTCGGCGTCAGAACGATCGGGGGCGCCCTGCAGAAGAAGTGGTACCTCTACTCGGCGGGCGACGACATCGTGCTGCGGCCCGGCAAGGACTTCGTCATCAGCTCCTGCCCACCGCAGCCGGGCTGCACCTCCGAGTTCGACCTGACCTTCACTGCCCTGGCGCCCGGAACCACCACACTGACGTGGTTGTTCGGCGAGGGGGGCTGCCGTGCCGGCGTACCGAAGTACGAGTGGGAAAGGTGCGACATCTCCAAGAGCATCCAGGTCACCGTCCGCTGAACAACAGCAGGATCGCGATCGGCGCCGTGCCGGTGGGAAGGCGGCCGATCAGGGTGTCTCCCAGCAGGCCGGTGACGTGCGGCGAGCCCAGGACAGCGCGGTAGCCGCTGCCCTGGGCCGGGCCGCAGGCGGTGGTGGCGCCCAAGGAGGAAGTCCTCCGGTCGTGCGGCGGCCGGCGCGCGGCCCCTTCGCCGGCCGCCACACGCACCCCGCCCGGGGCGCCGTGGACCCCATGACATCAAAACTTAACGTTTCCGTGAAAAGTCGTCAGGCGTAAAGTCTTCCCCAACTCCTGCCCAATCTGGCATGTTTCCTTCAATTCTCGTGCGATCCCCCTCACGCACGGGCCGAATCGGAGGACACGTGTCACCCCTGATATCCCGGCGGCTCGGCCGCCCGGCCGCAGCCCTCGCCGTGCTCTCGGCCATGGCGCTCGCCACCCCCACCGCGTTCGCGACCGCCGCCACCGCGACCACCACCCCCACCGTCCCCGGCGCCGTCTCCGCGCCCGCCGCCCAGGCCCCCGCCGCCCCCGCCGTCGCGGGCACCGCGGCGGGCTGGGCCGCCGGCACCCGCGCCTACCTGGTGATCAGCGCCCCCGCCGACATCGCCGCTGCCAAGACCGCGGTCGCCGCCAAGGGCGGTACGGTCTTCGCGAGTTACGACCCGATCGGCGTCATCGTCGCCCACTCCACCAGCGCCGGCTTCGCCGCCGCGCTGCGGACCGTCACCGGCATCCAGCAGGTCGGAGCGACCCGCACCTCCGACGTGCCGGCCGACGCCTACAGCCCGGCCCTGCCCGCCAACCCCGCCCAGGCAGCCACCACGCTCACCGAGTCCAACCGCTGGGACATGACCCAGATCAAGGCCGACCAGGCCTGGAGCGTCACCACCGGCTCGCCGTCCGTCAAGGTCGGTGTGCTCGACACCGGCGTGGACGACCAGCACCAGGACCTCGCGCCGAACTTCGACGCCGCCGACTCGGTCTCCTGCGCCTACGGCAAGCCCGACACCCGCAGCGGCGCCTGGCGGGACGTGGACACCCACGGCACCCACGTCGCCGGCACCATCGCGGCCGCGAAGAACGGCAAGGGCGTCATCGGCGTCGCACCGGGCGTGAAGATCGCCTCGGTCCGGATCGCCGAGCCGACCAGCACCCTCTTCTACGCCGAGAACACCGTCTGCGGCTTCGTCTGGGCCGGCGACCACGGCTTCAAGGTCACCAACAACAGCTACTACACCGACCCCTGGCAGTTCAACTGCCCGAACGACCTCGACCAGGCCGCCATCATCGAGGGCGTCAAGCGCGCCCAGGAGTACGCCGAGGGCAAGGGCTCGCTGCAGGTCGCGGCGGCCGGCAACTCCAACTACGACCTGGCCAACAAGACCACCGACACCGAGAGCCCGAACGACTCCACCAAGGTCGCCCGGACCATCAGCAACGCCTGCCTCGACATCCCCACCGAACTCCCCGGCGTGGTGACCGTCGCTGCCACGGGCAGCGGCAGCGGCAAGGCCTCCTACTCCAACTTCGGCCGAGGCGTCATCGACGTCGCGGCGCCCGGCGGCGACGGCGCCACCGGCGTCTACTCGACCCTGCCCGGCGGCAAGTACGGCACCAAGAGCGGCACCTCGATGGCCTCCCCGCACGTCACCGGGGTAGCCGCGCTGATCGCGAGCACCGACCCCTCGCTCACCCCCGCCGACATCCGGGCCCGGCTGGCCGGTCAGGCCAACGACCTGGCCTGCCCCGCCTCCGACAGCCGCTGCACCGGCACCACCGCCAACAACGGCTTCTTCGGCGAGGGCCAGGTCGACGCGCTGAAGGCAGTCGGTGGAGCCACCCCGCCCACCGGCAAGTACTTCGAGAACACCGCCGACGTGGCGATCCCCGACAACACCACGGTGGAGAGCCCGATCACCGTCACCGGCGTCAGTGGTAATGCCCCGGCGGCGCTCAAGGTCGGCGTGGACATCAAGCACACCTACCGCGGCGACCTCGTCGTCTCCCTGGTCGCGCCCGACGGCACGGTCTACCTCCTGGAGGACTTCCCGAACAACGACAGCACCGACAACGTCGCCAAGACCTACACCGTCAACGCCGCCGCGAGTGCGGCGAACGGCACCTGGAAGCTCCGGGTGAAGGACGGCGCCTCCGGTGACACCGGCACGATCGACGCCTGGAACCTCACTTTCTGACCTCGCGGTTCCGCCCGGCCGCCCGACGCCCAACCGCGTCGGGCGGGCCTGATCACGGGGACCGAGGACGGTGCGAAGCGCTGCGCGATGAACGTCCTCCACAGCCTCCAGCACCTGGGCCGCACCGTCCCGCCGCAGGCCGGCGCCGGCTGGGTCGGCGAGGCCGGCCCCGGGCCGTCCCACCTCGACCTGGGCTCCGGCGGTCCTCGTCCCGTAGCGTTTGCCTTCCACCGCGGGAACCCGCGGTGTCCGAAGGGGAGGGTCACATGAACTCGATTCTGTCGAAGGCCCGTTGGTTAGGCGCCCTGGCGGCGGGTGCGGCACTGCTGCTCGCCGGGTCCGGCTCCGCCGGCGCCGTCACCGGCACGTCCGGCGGGCCGGTCCCGGGTGTCCCGCGGACCGTCGAACTGGACTCGTCACCCGCCTCGGTGGCGGTCAGCCCGGACGGGCGCAAGGCCTACGTCGCGGTGAAGGACAGCATCAAGGGCGCGAAGGTGAAGGTGGTCGACACCCAGAGCGGGGCGATCACCGCGGTGGTGACGCTGTCCACCGGGCTCGGGGCCGGTTCGGGGCCGCTGGCCGTCAGCCCCGACGGTTCGCGCGTCTACGTACTGTTCTCGACCGCCCGCAAGGCGCCCCTGGCCGACCTCGCCGCCATCGACACGGTCACCGACACCGTGGTGTCCAGCACGGAGGTACCGGACCAGCCCCGGCCCGACGGGACCTTCCCCGGCGCCCTCACCTCGCTGGCGGTCAGCCCGGACGGCACCAGGGTCTACGTCGGGCAGGACGGACCGGCCCGCTATCACCGCCCGGCCGAGCCGAGCGCCCGGGTCCTGTCCTTCTCCCCGCAGCAGCAGGGCTTCACCGCCGCCGTGCCGGTGCCCGGCCGCTACCTGGGCTCGATCGTCACGTCGCCCGGCGGTGACACCGCGTACGCCGCCACCGACGAGAACCTCGTCCACCTGGACACCAGCACCGCGACCCCGACCGTTGCCGGCGCCATCGCCGCCCCGATCGGTTCCGTCCCGAGCCTGGCCCTCTCCCCGGACGGCAACCGGCTCTACGGCGTGGGGAACGGCGGCACCGGCTACGCCGTCGACCTCGCCGCCGGCACCCTCTCCACCATCGACATCGCCCCGGGCCAGTGGCTGCAGAACCCGTCGGTGGGCGCGGACGGCACCCGGCTGTACATGGTCCAGCAGGACCTCACCAGCGCCGACGGCACGGCCTCGGTCCTCGCCCTGGACACCGCGACCAACACCCTCGTGCCGGCCGAGGGCATCACCGGCCTCACCTGGGTGACCGGCCTGGCCCTCGGCCCCGACGCCCGCACCTTCTACCTCACCGTCAACTCCACCCTGCAGATCATCGGTTTCTGACCGGACCCGCACCGCCCCGCACCGCACCGCCGGTGCCTTGCCGCGGCGTCGAATGCCGGTCACCGCTCGGCCGCGGGCGGGGACGTTTCCGGACTCCGGTCGTCCCCTCCCGTGGCAGCCGGGTCCTGATCGACCCCGGGGCGACGTCACGGTGACGGCGTGCCGCCCGTGACGTCCTGGACCGCACCACCGTCGCTGCACGCCGTGGCGGCGGCACGCGGAAGCACACCGGACGGCCGAGCCGCGAACGGCCTGCGCGTGCAACGGTTCCGGCTGTGGGCCCGGACGCCCGTGTCGGGGCGTCCGGGCCCGGTGCACACGGACCGGGGGCCGACCTCGGCCGAAGGCCCGAAGCGCTCAGCAAGCCGACGCGGCCCCGTCGTTCGACCGTCCGCCCCGGCCCGCCACGGATTCGGACACCGCGACGAAGGCCCGCACGAGGGGGCGGTCGTCTCCTCGGCGGGCGATCGGCCGGGCCCGGGCGCTCGGCGCGGCGAGGCTGTTCCTCGGCACGAACAGCAGGCTGGCCCCCGCCGTCCACCTCTACGAGGACGCAGGGTTCGTGAGGATCACCCGCGACCGGCTCCCGGTGGCCGACTACTACGCCCGCGCCGACCTCCTCATGGAACTGGGCTGAAGTCCCGGGCGCGGCTTCGGGGCCGCCCGCGGGTGCGGACGGCCGGGACACGGCCACGGCACGCCGGGACACGGCCCCGGGCGGTGGCGGGGCCGCTCAGGACGGCAGGAAGCGGGCGCCCGGGCCCGGGCTGCGGTAGACGGAGTCCGGCGGTACGTCGGTGTGTCCGGCGGCGCAGGTCAGGACGAGAGTGACCGGTTCGTCGCAGCCGTGGCCGCCGGCGGTGCCGTGCCGGACGACGACCGACGGGCCCTCGTCGTCCGCGAGGTACTTGTCGCCCCACTCCAGCAAGGCGATCACGGTGGGCCTCAGGTCGATGCCCTTCTCCGTGAGGCGGTACTCGAAGCGCTGCCGGTCGCCGGGTTCCTGGTACGCCACCCGGTGCAGCACCCCGGCGGCGACGAGGCCGTCGAGCCGCGTGGAGAGCAGGTTGCTGGCGATTCCCAGCCGGGTCCGGAACTCCCCGAAGCGGCTGACACCGTCCAGGGCCTCCCGCACGATCAGCAGCGACCACCGCTCGCCGACCGCCGAGAGTGCACGCCCGACCGAACAGTTCGCCGGGTCGATCCGCCGTTGGTGCCGTTGCTCCGCCATGGCTCGATCCTAGACCGCCCGAAGCGCCTGGGTTGACAATCTCCACTCAGCCCCGGCTAGGCTCCGACCCATCTGAGTTGAGAAATTAAATCCAGGAGGCGGCGGCCATGCCGATGCTCGACGTCCACATCCCCGACGGCGCCCTGCGGCCGGAGGCGGAAGCGGCCCTGCTCAACCGCATCACCGAGATCCTGATCCGCCACGAGGGCTTCGACCCCGCCGACCCGGCCACCCGCTCGGTGTCCTGGCTCTTCCTGCACCGGCCCGCCGCCGTCTACGTCGGCGGCGAGATCGCGGACGCCCCGCGCTACAAGGTCGTCCCGTCCGTGCCCGAGGGCCAGCTCGACGCCCGGAAGCGCGCGGGCGTCATCGCCGACGTCACTGAGGCGATCCTGGACGCCGAGGACGGCGCCTGGCCGCGCGACCCCGGCCGGATCTGGGTCTTCCCCACCGAGATCCCCGAGGGCCACTGGGGCGGCTTCGGCAGGGTCAGGCCACTCGCGGCGATCCTCGCCAGGCTCACCGGCCACGACCGCGACCGGGCCCGCGCGCTCGCCGGGCAGCGCATCGCCGAGAGCCGCGCCGAGCACGCCCGACTGCCGTAGGCGTCGGGCGGTCGCGAGGCAGTTCCCGGACAGCCTTCGGGGGACGGGTACGTCGGGTGGGGCTTTCGAGCCGGGGGATCGCCGGGTAGGGATCCCTGGCAGCCGGGCCGAACTCAAGGAGGACTCGTATGTTCACCACCCGTCCGACTCTGCAGGGCACCTTCGGCATGGCGGCTTCGTCCCACTGGCTGGCCACCGCGGCGGCGATGGCGGTGCTGGAGGACGGCGGGAACGCCTTCGACGCCGCCGTGGCCGCGGGGTTCACGCTCCAGGTGGTCGAACCGCACATGAACGGGCCGGCCGGCGAGGTGCCGATCGTCCTCGCCCCGGCGGGGGGACGTCCGCAGGTGCTCTGCGGCCAGGGCGGAGCACCCGCCGGAGCCACCATCGGGCACTACACCGCCCTCGGCCTGGACGAAGTGCCCGGCACCGGGCCGTTGGCCGCCGCCGTCCCCGGCGCGTTCGACGCCTGGCTGCTGCTGCTCCGCGACCACGGCACCAAACGCCTGTCCGAGGTGCTCCGGTACGCCATCGGCTATGCGGCGCACGGATATCCGGCGCTGCCGGCCATCGGGGCGGCGGTCACTGCGGTGCGCGAGCAGTTCGAGCGGCACTGGCCGAGCTCGGCGGCGCTCTACCTGCCGGACGGCCGCCCGCCCGCTGCGGGGACGCTGCTGCGCAACGCAGGTCTCGCCGCCACGTGGAGGCGGCTGCTGGCGGAGGCGGAGGCCGCCGGGGCAGGGCGTGAGCAGCAGATCGACGCGGCGCGACGGGTCTGGCGGCAGGGGTTCGTCGCGGCCGCGCTGGCCGAGTTCGCCGCGCGGCCGGCGATGGACACCTCGGGCGTGCCGCACGCCGGGGTGCTCACGGGCGACGATCTCGCGGCCTTCGAGGCGACGTATGAGGAGCCGGTCAGCTACGAGTGGGGCGGCTGGACGGTCTGCAAACCGGGGCTGTGGAGCCAGGGCCCGGTCTTCCTCCAGCAACTCTCCCTGCTACCGGACGAGTTCGGACCGGAAGGCCCGGAGTACGGCGGACCGGAGTACCTCCACACGCTGATCGAGGGAGGCAAGCTGGCGATGGCCGACCGGGAGGCCTGGTACGGCGACAACACCGAGCAAGCCGAGGTCACCGTGGCCGAGCTGCTCGATCCCGCCTACAGTGCCGAACGCCGCTCGCTGATCGGCGAGTTCGCCTCGGCCGAGCTTCGCCCCGGCCGGCCCGGCGGCCGGCCGCCACGGCTCGGTCGGCGCGCGGTCGCCGCACCGCGGACCGGCGACTGGGCGATGGCGCTCGGCGGTGGCGAGCCGAGCGTCACCGGCCCGAGCGCCACCGACCCGGGTGCCCCGGGTGGCCAGGTCGGGCCGACCGTCGCCGCCGACGGGGCCACCAACGGCGACACCTGCCACGTCGACGTGGTCGACCGCTGGGGCAACATGGTCTCCGCCACGCCCAGTGGCGGCTGGCTGCAGTCCAGCCCCGTCGTCCCGGAACTGGGCTTCCCGCTCGGGACGCGTCTCCAGATGGCCCAGCTCGAACCGGGGTTGCCCAACTCCCTCGCCCCCGGCCGCCGTCCGCGCACGACGTTGTCCCCCTCGCTGGCGCTGCGGGACGGCGAGCCGGTGCTGGCGTTCGGCACTCCGGGCGGCGACGCCCAGGACCAGTGGACCCTGCACTTCTTCCTGGCGGTCGCCCTGCGCCCGGCCGTGCGCGGCGGCCTCGACCTTCAGGGCGCCGTCGACGCTCCGAACTGGCACCAGGAGGGCTTCCCGTCCTCGTTCCACCCGCACGCCATGGACCCGGGCCGGGTCGTCGTCGAATCGCGGATCGGCGAGGCCGCCATCGCCGAACTGCGCCGGCGCCGGCACCGGGTGCGGGTCGCCGGGCCGTGGAGCGAGGGCCGCGTCTGCGCGGTGGCCCGCGATCCGCGTACCGGACTCCTGTCGGCCGCCGCGGACCCGCGGGGCATGCAGGGCTACGCGGCCGGACGGTGACGGGGCACCGCAGGCTCCGGCGCGGCGGGCGCGGGAGTGGCGACGAAGCCGCGCTGCGGTTGCGGCGGTGGCGGGCCGGGGCAGGCTCGGGTCTCCTTGTCGAAGTCGTCCGGGAGCGCGTGCAGGAGTTCGGCGAGGTCGCCGAGTGAGCGTGTTGCGAACAGTATCGGCTGGCAGTCCACGGCCTCGAAGGGCGGCGAGATCATCTCCCGCGGGGTCCCGGCGGCGGATCTCGACGCGGTACAGCCGGGTCGGTTCGCCGCAGGAGGAGAGCAGTGCCGCGCCGTACGCCCGCACCTGCTGCCGGGCGGTCGGCACATCCGCACTCGCCATGGGCTGATGCATGGGACTAGCTTGACCACTTATGACGACCCTTCGTATCGGTGTGCTGTATGACCGCTCCTGGGACCCGGCCGGGCTGCCCGCGTTCGCACGGGAGGTCGAGGCGCTCGGGGTGGACGACCTGTGGGTCGTCGAGGACCTGGGGTGGAACGGCGGGATCTCGGCGGCTGCGGTCGCCCTGGGCGCGACCGAGCGGCTGCGGGTCGGGATCGGGATCGCGCCCGCTCCCTTGCGCAGCCCCGCACTGCTGGCGATGGAGGTGGCGACCCTGGCCAGGGTCTTCCCCGGCCGCCTTGTCGCCGGGATCGGCCACGGCGTGCGGGAGTGGATGCGGCAGGTCGGCGTTGCCCCGCGGTCTCCGCTGGCGCTGCTGGAGGAGACCCTGACCGCGGTGCGCGACTTGCTGGGTGGTGAGCGTGTCACCGTGGCGGGGCGCGAACTGCGGATCGACGGGGTGGAGTTGGTTCACCCGCCGGCGAAGGACGCGATCCCGCCGGTGGTCGCGGGCGTCGTCTCGCCCAAGTCGCTGGAGCTGGCCGGCCGCGCTGCGCAGGGCACGCTGGTGGCCGAGGGTCACGGCCCGGATGACCTGCGTGCGGTTCGCGCGGCCGCGGAGCGGGGCGGCGCGGGTGCGGACTACACGATCACCGTGTTCACCTTCCTGGGCGTGGGCGACGCGGCGGCGCCGGCCTTGCGGGAGGCCGTCGCCGGGCACGCGCAGTGGCTGGGACGCGAGGAGCCGCAGACCTTCGCGGCCGGGGGCACGGCGGCTGAGGCCGCGGCAGCGCTCCGGGCGCTCGGGGATGCGGGCGCGCAGACGGTGGTGCTCCGGATCTGCGGCCCGGAGCCGCTCACGCAGCTGCGCGAGGTATGGGCAGGGCTGACCGGCTGAGAGCCGACCCCCGTGAAGACTTCTGCCGTGGGTCGCGCTCGGCGGGGAGCTGGGCGGGAGGTGCCGTCCTGGGGCGGGTTCGGCGGCTCTAGTCGATCGCGATGACGGGGTGGGCGCCGGGGTCGATCCACTGCATCGTCCGGGCCATGAAGGCCGCGGGGACGGCGACGCAGCCGGCGGTGGCGCCGGCTTGGGGGCCGAGGTCGTGGAGGAAGATGCCGGCGCCGCGGCCCTTCACCACGGGGGAGGTGTTGAAGTCGATGACCAGGACGTTGTCGTACTGGACGGGGTAGTTGATGAGGTGTTCGCTGCCGAGGGGGCCCTGTTCGGTGAGGTGGAAGCCGCCCTCGGTGTCGGTGCGCATGCGGTTGTAGTACGCAGAGGAGGGGTCCTGGACCCACCAGTCGTGCGTGGTGACGTGGTGGTAGGGCATCTTCGTGCCCGGGGCCGGGGAGATGCCGAAGGCCTGGGTGATGGTGTACGTGCCGGTCGGTGTGGTCCCGGTCCCCTGGACGCGGGTGGGGCCGTCGTGCACGCCGCCGGACCCGATGCGCGCGTCGGTGGTGGAGTCGAGGGACCGCCAGACGCCGTCCTGGCGAACCCACAGGGTCACCGTGGCGCGGGTGCCGTCCGCCTTGACCGTGATCACCTGGCCGGCCCGGCCGACTGTCACCGGTACGGGGAACGGGCCGTCGTCGGCCCATGCCCTCGGGGCGGGGCCTGCACCGGTCAGTGTGACGGCGACACCGAGCGCGAGGGCCACGCTCACGCAACGGAGTGCCGAGCCACGGCGGTCGGCGGGGAGTGTCCGGGAGGCGGCCATGGAGGGTCCCTTCTGGTGCGGACGACACGGGCGAAGCGGCGGGACGGCCCGCAGTGGGCGAAGGCGGAGGTTCCACCGCATGCCATCCGGTGGTGCTTTGGCCGGCCGTCCCCACCCGCGGTGGTCCCGACCACGCCAGGGCCATGATCGGCTCGCCGGGGCAGTCGCGCCAGCCGACACCGCCGGGCTGTGGACGCGGTGGAGAGGGGGCGCCGCACGCCGACGGGCCGGGAGTGTCCGCAGTGCCGAGACGAAGGCGAACCGGATCGTCTCCCGTCCCACCGCCGCCCCCGTCTGATCCCGGCCTCCCGCCCCGGTCACGAGATCATCGACCGTACGGAGAGGCCCCCGCCCCGGAGGCCACCCGGGCGACGGCGCCTCGGGCCCGGGTGGCCGGGGCTCCACGGGCGGGACACAATCGTCGGTGCGGCGCGTGACCCGCCACGCCGCCGGTGGGACGGGGTACTCGACCGGGAGGCGACAGTGGCCGGTGTGACCAGCACCGATCTTCTCGTGGACGCGTTCGACCGGATCCGTGACACGGTCGCCGACGTGGTCGACGGCCTGACCGCCGAGCAGCTGGCATTCCGGGTGCAGGACTCGGCCAACTCGATCGCATGGCTGGTCTGGCACCTCACCCGGGTGCAGGACGACCACCTCGCCGACGCGGCCGACCGTGAACAGGTGTGGACCGCCGACGGCTGGGCGGGCCGGTTCGCCCTGCCGTTCGCCGCGTCGTCCACCGGCTACGGGCACCGACCCGCGCACGTCGCCAAGGTCACCGCCACCGCCGACCTTCTCGTGGGCTACCACGAGGCCGTCCACGCACGGACCGTCGACTACGTGCGCGGCCTCGACAACCGGTCCCTCGCCCGGATCGTCGACGAGTCGTGGCAGCCGCCGGTCACCCTGGGGGTGCGTCTGATCAGTGTGATCGCCGACGACCTCCAGCACGTCGGCCAGGCGGCCTACGTACGAGGCCTGCTGGCCCGGCGCTGACGGCCCGCGACCCAGGGCGAGGCAGGGTGCGCGATGGCCCGCCCGACAGCCGGAGGGACCCGAACCGAACTCGTCGACCGCTGTCGCGCCGGACTCGTCCCGGCCTCTCTGGTCCTGTGGCTGAGGGAGCCCGGGTGATCACGGGTCGAGCGACGCGGAAGGACTGCTCCTCGAACCAGACGACCAGCCGGACGTTCCGGTCGCCGTGAACTCCGGCGAGGGCACGCATGACGGTCCACACCGGCTGCCATGGACCGTCGGCGGGGACAGCGTCTCGGCGCCTGGCGCGTTCGGCACGGAAGATCGTGGAGCCGGTGTCCCATTCAGTACCCTCGGCCCACAGCTCACCGATGCGGCCGGGGTCGACGCTCAGGGTGTCGACACCGCTCGCCCTTGCGAACCCCCGACTCCAGTCCTCCTGATGCACCAGCTCGAGTGTGCCGTCCGGCAGCCGCCGGTACCGGGCGATGCTGGTCGCACGAGGGATCGCCGGCTCGTCCCAGTCGACGGCGAGGATCTCGTTCCAGCCCAGCCAGGTGGCGCCGAACGCCGTCTCACCCCACGACGCATGCTCGACCCGAGCGCCCTCCGAAACGTCGGCAGGCAAGCCGCGATCGGCAGCGACCGGTTGCCAGTGGCCACGGAGGTCCCGGACGCCGAAGAGGGCGAAGGCGCCGTAGTCCCTGGTCATACCGAGCATGGACAGCTCGATGGCCGAGTACCAGGCCGTCTCTCCGATACCGAGGCCAGGGCCCCAGGTGCGGCACTCCACAGATCCTTGAACGGTCGTTCCCACGGCCCGATTGTGCCGTGCCCCACCGGACCGCGCACAAAATTGTCCCGGGCCTCGTGCCTCGCCGGTCGGGGAGGTCGGAAGGATCCGGGCCGGCCTCCGCCCGGGCCGGTGAATCGGGCTGAACCGTCAGGACGGGCGGTGGTCGTAGTCGCGGACCAGGCACCGGTGCAGTTTCAGGATCCCGAAGGTCTGCTCGACCCGGCCGTGTGAGGGCGCCCGGTCCGACAGGCCGGTCGTCGTCCTGCGCGGTCGGCGGCCGGCCGCGCAGGACGACGGGAGCTCAGCCCTCCGCCGCTTCGTGTGCGAGGAGGGCGCCGGCGCGGACCAGCCACTTCCGGGCGTGCTCCCGGGCGGAGGCCGGGTCGCCCGCGAGTGCGCTGAGGGTCAGGGCCCGGTCGTCGGCCGACTCGCCCGCGACGATCCGGGCGGGGACGCCGGCGCGGGCAGCACGGGCGAGGACCTCGCCAACGGCCTTGCCGCGCAGGCTGGTCGCGTCGTACCGGCCCTCACCGGTGATCACCAGATCCGCCGTGGCGATGTCCTGGTCGAGGTGGAGGAGGTCGGCGACGGCGGCGGCGCCGGGGCGGATGACGGCGCCCCACGCGGCCGTGAGGCCGTAGGCGGTGCCGCCCGCCGCGCCGGAGCCGGGCCGGTCCGGGTCCGCACCGAGGAGCGCGGCGAGCCGGGAGAGGCCCTGGTCGAGCAGGACGATCTCGCTCGGGTCCGCGCCCTTCTGCGGGCCGTAGACGGCGGCGGCGCCGTCCGCGCCGAGCAGCGGATTGGTGACGTCGGTGAGGAGCACCACGCCGTCGGGCGGCGCCGGGCGCAGGCCCGTGGCGTCGACCCGGTGGGCCCGCAGGAGCGCCCCGCCGCCGTCGGCGAGTTCCCGGCCCTCCGGGTCGGTCAGCCGCAGGCCGAGCGCCGCGAGCAGGCCGGTGCCGCCGTCCGTGGAGGCGGAGCCGCCGAGGGCAACCGTCAGCCGGGGTGCGCCCGCGTCGAGGGCCGCCGCGACGGTCTCGCCGGTGCCCCGCGTGGTCGCGGTGAGCGGTGCGGGGAGGGACATCAGGGGCAGCCCGCTGGCGACGGCGAGTTCCACCAGCGCGGTGCCGTCGGGGAGGAGGGCGTACCGCCCGGTGACCGGCCGCCCGTCGGGGCCGGTGCAGCCGGGGACGTCGTGCTCGGTGGTGCCGGGCAGGGCGGCCGCGACGGCGGCGAGGGTGCCCTCGCCGCCGTCGGCCATCGGACGCGCGATCAGCTCGTCGTCCGGCCGCACCGAGCGCCAGCCGTCGGCCAGCGCCCGGGCGGCGTCCGTCGCCGTGACCGTCCCCTTGAAGGAGTCCGGCGCGAGGACGACTCTCATGCGCCCACCACGTGGGCGCGGTGGCGCTCGACCACCGTCGCGAGGGTCTGTTCCCCGGGGGTGTCCCAGATCTCCTGGTTGAAGATCTCGGTCTCGATCCAGCCGGTGTAGCCGGCGGCCGTGACCATGTCCGTCAGCGCGCCGAAGTCGATGTGGCCGTCGCCCACGTGGCCCCGGCCGAGCAGGACGTCGGCGGGCAGCGGCAGCGTCCAGTCGCAGACCTGGTACGAGGCGATCCGGGCGCCCGCACGGGCGACCTGCGCGGCGAGGTCCGGGTCCCACCACACGTGGTAGCTGTCGACGACGACGCCGACCTGCCCGACGGGGTGGCGCTCGGCCAGGTCGAGGGCCTGGCCGAGGGTGGAGACCACGGCCCGGTCGGCGCAGAACATCGGGTGCAGCGGCTCGATCGCCAGCCGCACACCCAGGTCACCGGCGTACGGAGCGAGTTCGGCCAGCCGGTCGGCGACCCGCTCCCGCGCCCCGGCCAGGTCGCGACTGCCCTCGGGAACCCCGCCGACGACCATCACCAGGGTGTCGGTGCCGAGTTCGGCCGCCTCCTCCAGGGCACGGAGGTTGTCGGCGAGCGCCGCCCGGTGGGCCTCCGGCCCCTCGGCGGTGAGGAAGCCGCCCCGGCACAGGCTGCTGACGGCCAGTCCCGCCTCGCGGACCAGCTCGGCCGCGCGCGCGACACCGATCTCCTCGACCTTGTCGCGCCAGAGCCCGATCGCCGGGACTCCGGCCTCCACGCAGCCGCGCACCGCCTCCGGCAGGCTCCAGCCCTTGGTCGTGATCTGGTTCAGCGAGAGCCGGTTCACGCCTCCACCCCCGCCACCGCGAGGAACTGCCGCATCCGGTGCGCCGCCAGCTCCGGGTCGGGCAGGACCCCGGCGGCGTCCGCCAGCCGGAACAGCTCCACCAGGTGGACGACGGAACGGCCGCTCTGCGCCCCGCCGACCATGGTGAAGTGGCTCTGGTGGCCGGCCAGCCAGGCGAGGAAGACGACGCCCGTCTTGTAGTGGTAGGTCGGCGCCGCGAACAGGTGGCGGGCCAGCGGGAGGGTGGGGGCGAGCAGGGCGTCGTACCGGTCGAGGTCCCCGGCGTCCAGGGCGTGCAGCGCGGCCGCGGCGCGGGTGGCGATCGGGTCGAAGACGCCCAGCAGTGCGTGGCTGTGGCCGAGTCCGTCGCCGCGGATGAGCTGCGGGTAGTTGAAGTCGTCGCCGGTGTAGAGCCGGACGCCCTCGGGCAGGGCGCGGCGCAGGGCGATCTCCCGGTCGGCGTCGAGCAGGGAGACCTTGATGCCGTCGATGCCGGCGCGGTGCTCCCGGACCAGCGCGAGCACCGTCTCGGTGGCCGCGTCCAGGTCGGTGGAGCCCCAGTAGCCGGCCAGCGCCGGGTCGAACATCTCGCCGAGCCAGTGCAGGATCACCGGCCGACCGGCCTGGGCGATCAGCCGGCCGTAGACCCGGAGGTAGTCCTCCGGCCCGCGGGCCTGCGCGGCCAGTGCGCGGCTGGCCATCAGGACGGGCTGCGCGCCGGCCTCCTCGACCACCGCGAGCTGCTCCTCGTAGGCGGCCGTGATCCCGGCGAGGCCCGCGGCCGGGCCGGTGAGCTGGTCCGTGCCGACGCCGCAGGCGAGGCGGCCTCCTTCCTGTCGCCCGCCACCACCCTTGTCCGAAGCGCTTCGCGCTGCCTCCCTGAAGGCGCGGGCCTCCGCGCCGGAACGGACGATCAGCTCCCGCGTGGCGGCCCAGTCCAGGCCCATGCCGCGCTGGGCGGTGTCCATGGCGTCGGCGATGCCGAGGCCGAGGGACCACAGGTGGCGACGGAAGGCGAGGGTGGCGTCCCAGTCGACGGCCGCCGGGGCACCGGGGGCGTTGCCGCCGAGCGGGTCGGCGACGACGTGCGCGGCGGCGAAGGCCGTGCGGTTCTTCGGCGGGTGCGCCGGGATCTCCAGCGGCTCGGGGGTGCTCAGCCGGTAGCGGCCGAGGCCGGGAAGGTTCAGCTCGGTCACCGGACCTCCAGCCCGGGGACGTCCAGACGGCGGCCCTCGCGGGCGGAGCGCAGGCCGAGTTCGGCCAGCTGGACGCCCTTGGCGCCCTCCAGCAGGTCCCAGGTGTACGGGGATCCGGTGACGACGTGTCGCAGGAAGAGTTCCCACTGCGCCTTGAAGCCGTTGTCGAACTCGCCGTTGTCCGGGACCTGCTGCCACTGCTCGCGGAACCGCTCGGTGGCGGGCAGGTCCGGGTTCCACACCGGCTTCGGGGTGGTGGCCCGGTGCTGGATCCGGCAGTTGCGCAGCCCGGCGACCGCGCTGCCCTCGGTGCCGTCGACCTGGAACTCCACCAGCTCGTCGCGGTCGACCCGGACGGCCCAGGAGGAGTTGATCTGGGCGGTGATCCCGCCCTCCAGCTCGAAGATGCCGTAGGCGGCGTCATCCGCCGTCGCCGGGTAGGCGCGGCCCTGTTCGTCGACCCGCTCGGGGATGTGGGTGGCGGTGTGCGCGTACACCGAGCGGACGGGCGCGATGATCTGGTCCAGCACGTAGCGCCAGTGCGGGAACATGTCCAGGATCATGCCGCCGCCGTCCTGGGCGCGGTAGTTCCAGGAGGGGCGCTGCGCGTCCTGCCAGTCGCCCTCGAACACCCAGTAGCCGAACTCGCCGCGCACCGACAGGATGCGGCCGAAGAAGCCGCCGTCCACCAGCCGCTTGAGCTTGAGCAGGCCGGGCAGGAAGAGCTTGTCCTGCACCGCACCGTTGCACACCCCGGCCTCCCGGGCCAGTCGTGCCAGCTCCAGGGCGGCGTCGAGGGACTCGGCAGTCGGCTTCTCGGTGTAGACGTGCTTGCCGGCCGCGATGGCGGTGCGCAGGGCCTGCTCGCGGGCCTGGGTGACCTGGGCGTCGAAGTAGATCTCGGCGAGCGGGTGGGCCAGCGCCTCGTCCAGCGAGGTCGTCCAGTGCGTCAGGCCGTGGCGGTCCGCCAGCTCCTTGACCTTCTGCGCGCTGCGGCCGACCAGGATCGGCTCGGGCCACAGCGTGTCGCCGCCCTCCAGGGCGAGCCCGCCCTGCTCGCGGATGGCCAGGATCGAGCGCACCAGGTGCTGGCGGTAGCCCATCCGGCCGGTGACGCCGTTCATCACGACGCCGATCACTCTCTGAGTCATGCGTGGTCCTCCGCGGTCCTGTGCGGTCCTGTGCGGTCAGTGGGAAAGCGCTTTCCGAGAGGTTATGGAGATATGCTTTGCGCGTCAACGCAGGTGCCAGACGGAAGTGGGGGAACGGCAGATGGGTGTCACCCTCAGTGAGGTCGCCCGTCACGCCGGAGTCTCACTCGCGACGGCCTCCCGCGCGCTCAACGGCTCGGCCCGGACGGTCGGCGAGGAGCTGGCGGCGAAGGTCCGGGCCAGTGCCGACGCCCTCGGATACCTGCCGAACGCTCCCGCCCAGGCGCTCGCCCGTGCCGCCACGGCCAACGTCGGGGTGCTGTTGCACGACGTGGCCGACCCGTACTTCGCGGCCATCGCCCGCGGGGTCTCCGACGCTGCCGGGCAGGCCGGGCTGCTCCCGCTGGTGATCAACACGGACGGGGAGCCGGAGACGCAGGTGCGGGGCATCCGCATGCTGCACGGCCAGCGCGTGCGGGCCATCGTCCTGGCCGGCTCCGCCCACACCGACCCGGCCGCCGTCCGGGCCGTCGACGCGGCGCTCGCCGACTACCGGGCGGACGGCGGGCGGATCGCGACCGTCACCGACCACGGCCCCGGCTACGACGCCGTCCTGCCGGACAACCGCGGGGGTGCGGCCGACCTGACCCGGGCCCTCCTGGGCCTGGGGCACCGGGAGTTCGCGGTGATCACGGGGCCGGAGCGGCTACAGGTCTCGATGGACCGGCTCGCCGGGGTGCGCGAGGCCCTCGCCGAGGAGGGCGTCGAGCCGGCCGAAGGGGCCGTCCAGCACGTGGAGTTCACCCGCGCCGGGGGCCGCGAGGCGGTGCGGCGGCTGCTCGACCGCCCGCGGGCCGAGTGGCCCACCGCCGTGCTGGCGCTGTCCGACGTCTGCGCGATCGGCGTGCTCGGCGAACTCCGCGCGCGCGGAGTCGACGTGCCCGGCCGGATGTCCGTGGCGGGTTTCGACGACATCCCGTTCGCCGCGGACGTGGCCCCGGCGCTCTCGACGGTGCGGATGCCGCTGGAACGGCTCGGTGCGGGTGCCGTCACCCTGGCGCTCGAGTCCGGAGGCGGGCGGCGGCCCGTCCGGCTGGCCCTGCCGACCCAGGTCGTGTTGCGGGGGAGCACCGGCGCGCCGCCCGCGCGGGCCCGGTGAGCGGGGGAACGGTGAGCGGGGGAACGGCCGGATGCGCGGCGGGGTGCCGGCCGCCCGGCGAGCGGGCGGCCCGGGCGAGGTTTTCGCAGGCCGGGAACGCGGGAGGACCTGACCGGACGCTCGGGTGACCGGTACGGTGGTTCTGATCGACTCGGCAGATCTGTGTTCGTTCGATCGGATTTCGATTGAATGATGCGGATTGATCAGTTGCCGCGCGGCACCGGGGCCCACAGGAGGGAAGCCATGACCATCACGGCCGAGGAGCGCCGGTCGCAGATCCTGGAGGTCGTACGCGACCTCGGGACGGTACGTGTGGTGGACCTCGCCGTCCGGATGGGCCTCTCGGCCGTCACCGTCCGCCGCGACGTGGCGGTGCTCGCCGACGACGGGCTGCTGAGTCGCTCGCACGGCGCCGTCTCGCTGCCACGCGTCAAGTCCGCCGCGGCCGAGGGCGCCGACCGGGTCCTGGGCATGCTCGTCCCCACCGTCGGCTCGTACTTCGACGAGGTGGTCGGCGGCGCCCGCGCGGCCGCCGCGGACGCCGGCGCGCGACTGGTGCTCGCCATCGCTCCGTACGAGTCGGCCGACGACCGCGCCCAGGTCGGGCAGCTGCTCGACTCCGGGGTGGACGGCCTGCTCCTGACCCCCAACTGGCGTCCGGCCGGCGGCGAGGACGGCCTGTGGACCGGCGGGCTCCCGGTGCCCGCCGTGCTCGTCGAGCGCCGCGCCCCCGCCGACGGCGAGGGCGCGCTGCTGGACTCCGTCGGCTCGGACCACCGGCACGGCGTCCTGCTCGCCCTGCGCCACCTGGTCTCGCTCGGGCACGGCTCGGTGCTGCTGGTCGCCCGCGAGGACACCTGGACGGCGCACCAGGTCCGGGCCGGCTACGCCGAGGGGGCGGCACTGCTGGGGCTGGAACCGCAACCGGTGATCGACATCCGCCGCCCCGGCGTCGACTCCGAGGCCGTCGCCGAGCGGATCGTCGAGGCCGCCGCCCGGGGCGTGCGGGCCGTCCTGGTCCACAACGACCAGGACGCCATCCAACTGCCGCCGCTGCTGCGGGCCCGGGGCCTCCAGGTGCCGGACGATGTGGCGCTGATCGCGTACGACGACGTGTTCGCGGCCCTCGCCGCGCCGCCGCTGACCGCCGTCGCGCCGCCGAAGCGGGCCGTCGGCGCGGCCGCCGTGGAGCTGCTGCTGCGCCGCCTGGAGCTCGGCGGCTCGCTGCCCGTCCACCACCTCGAACTGCTGCCCTCGCTGGAGGTCCGCACCTCCTGCGGGGGCGCGGGCGAGGCCCGCTGAGGCGCGGCCGGGCCGGGCTCCGGGATCGTTCCGGCCGCGCCGCCCGGCCCACCCCTAGACGCTCTGTCCCGCGAGCCGGGCGAGGTAGGCCGCTCCGGGGCCCAGCAGTCCGGGCAGCGGGGCGGCGGCCGGGTGCCAGGGCGCCTCGTACTCCCAGGACACCCAGCAGTCCGCGGGCAGCGCCTGCACGCACTCGGCGATCGGCAGCACGCCCGCCCCGAGCGCGATCGGCGTGAGGTCGTCGTCGCTCGCGATGTCCTTGACCTGGACGTAGCCGAGGTGGGGCGCGAGCGCGGCCAGGCTCTCCGCCGGGCTCTCGCCGGCCAGATGGGTGTGCATCAGGTCCCACAGCGCGCCGACGGCCGGATGCCCGACGAGGTCGAGCACGCGCGCCACGTCGTGCCCGGAGCGGTGCGAGTCGTGGGTCTCCAGCAGGATGCGGACGCCGAGGGAGCGGGCGGTGTCGGCAGCGGCGGCCAGCCGCCGGACGGCCCGCCGGTCGGCCGCGTCCGTCGCGGACTGCGCGCCGTGCGGGAAGACGCGCAGATGGCGCGCCCCGAGCTCGGCGGCCAGGCGCAGGTGGTCGGTCAGGGCGGAGACCAGCCGGTCGTCGTCGCCCGGTGCGGCGACGCCGAGGTAGGAGGCGACGGCGAGCGGGGTGATCCCGTGGGCGGTGAACTCCCGCCGGGCGCTTCGCAGTTCCTCGGCCGTCATGGCAGGGTGCACCGGTTCGCCGGGCGCGCACCGCAGTTCGAGTCCCTGCCAGTGGTGCGCGGCCGCCAGGCGGAGGACCTCGGTGAGCGGGCGGCCGGGCAGGCCCAGGGTGGAGAGGGCGGGTCGCATGGTGGTCAGTCCTCCCGGCGGACGGTGACGGAGCCGGTGGCGAGCAGGGCGGTGTGCCGCCCGCCGTCCGGCCAGCGGACGTGGAGCAGGTGGCCGTCCGGGGCCCGCTCGGTGCGGACCTCGACGGACGCGCGGGGCGGCCGAACCGGGCCCCGGCCGAGCCGTGCGGTGCTGACGAACAGCGTGACCGCGTCGGCGATCCGCCCGGCGACGCGGGGCACCGCGCCGATGGCGCCGAAGGCGGTGCCCGAGGGCAGCGGGTCGGTGCCGGCCGTGGTGAAGCCGTCCGCGCAGCGCAGCAGCGAGACGAGCCGCAGGCCGTCCGGCCCGATGGCGGTGGCGGTGGCGCACGGCCCGTCCACGGCGGTCTCGACGGAGTCGCCCGCCACGGCCCAGCCGCTGTGCCGGACCTCGGTGCCCGGTTCGGCCCCGGCGACCAGGTGGGCGTGCACCTCCTCGGCCCCGGCCGCGAGGACGAGCGAGGTCACGACGATCCCGGGGAGCTCCGCGCCGCCTGCCCTGGGCCGGTGCGCGGAGGCGGCCCAGCCGTCGCCGGTGCCGAGCGGCCGGATCCGGCCGCGCTCGGTGAGTGTGCCGCCGACCATCAGGCCGAGGTGGTTGTCCGGCGGTCCGTCCAGCACCGGTCCGGTCGCGGTGGAGTGGGCGAGGCGTGCGTAGAGCGGGTCGTCGGGCAGCACCTCGTGCGCCGGCTGGTCGTCGCTGCCGTGATTGTGCAGCCGCACGAGGCCGTCGCAGGCGGTGGACTGGATCAGCCAGCCGGGCCGGGGGAGCGGCCGGACGGCGTCGCCGAGTTCCGCGGGCCCGGGCTGCTCGACGGCCGTCCACACCGGGTGGTCCGGTGGCAGCAGCAGCCCGAGGAAGCCCTTGCTCGCCCAGTACGGGGAGGCGGGGCCGGAGTACGGCTGGACCATCGGCGGGTACGGCCCGTGCCAGCCGGAGGTGAGCAGGCCCTCGGCGTCGAGTGCGCCGCGGTCGAGGAAGTACCGCAGGGCGCCGGAGGCGAGGCGGCGGGTGCTGCCCGGGGACAGCGGGGTGTTCCCGCAGAGCGCTCCGGCCCACAGCGGGGCCGCGGCGGCGAAGCGGTAGGTGAGCGAGCGGCCCTGGTGGACGGGGGCGCCGTCGGCACCGAAGGTGCGCGTGCAGGCGTCGAGGTGGGCGGCGAGCCGGCCGCCGTACACGTCGAGCAGGTGCCGGTCGCCGCCCAGGTGGGCGTGGAGGACGGGGTAGAGGTGGAAGGCCCAGCCGTTGTAGTGGTCGAAGGCGCGTGGGCGTCCGTCGGTGTACCAGCCGTCGCCCCGGTACCAGGACTCGATCTTCGCCAGGCCGCGTTCCACGGCCTGCTCCGCGGCCGCGCCGTCGATGCCCGACTCGGCGAGGAAGCCGCCGACGGTGAGCGGGAAGAGCCACCAGTTGTTGTCCACCGGTGCCTGGTGGAGGGCGCGGGCCAGCCAGGCACCGGCCCGTTCGCGCACGTCTTCGTCCAGGCGGTCCCAGAGCCAGGGGCGGGTGATCCGCAGGGCCAGGGCGATCGAGGCGGCCTCGACCATGGCCTGGCCCCGGTCGGTGATCACCGGCCAGGAGACGGGGTCGGCGTCGGTGAGGGCGCGTTCGGTGGTCGGGCGGCGGGTGCCGGCGGCGAGCCCCTCGGCGTAGGCCGGGAGCAGGCCGTGGGGGTCGTCGCCGCCGGCGCCCGCGATGCGGAAGGCGGCCAGCAGGAAGGTCCGGGCGTACCCCTCCAACCCGTCCGAGCGGGGGCCCGACCAGCTGGGGCGGTCGCCCGGCAGCCCGATCAGCGCGTGCTCGGGGCCCGCGTGGCGGCGGACGGCGGCCAGCAGGCCGTCCGCGGCGGCCTCCCAGTGGGCCCTGGTCCAGCCGGTGACGGGGCTGAGCGAGCGGTCTTCGGGCGGTAGCTCGATCGGGGGCATACCGGGGGCTCCTCGGTCGGGACGGCGGATCGGATCCGGGAACAACCCAGATCGATTGCCAATGATATTGATCAAATGATCTAAGCGGGCGGGGGCAAACATCACGGAAAGGGCGCTTTCCCGTAAAGAAGCCCGAACGCTGCGGGGTGTATCAGATCGAAACGGATCATTTGATCTGCAACCCTTGACTTCGATCGAAGTGCGGTCCCAGGATGGCCACACCCCTCACACCCCCTCCAACGGGAGACGAGCCATGCCCACCACCCCCACCCGTGTCCGCAGAGCCCCCCGTCTGGCCGCCGCCCTCGTCGCGTCCGCCCTCGGCGTGACGTCCCTCGCGGCCTGCGGCAGCGCTTCGTCGAGCGGCGGCTCCGACGACGGCAAGCCCGTCGCCCTCACCTTCTGGGGCTGGGCCAAGGGCACCAAGGAGGTCGTGGCCGCCTTCAACGCCTCCCACCCGGGCATCCAGGTGACCTACGAGGAGATCCCCTCCGGTGTCGCCGGCGGCTACGCGAAGATCTCCAACGCCGTCAAGGCGGGCAACGCGCCCGACGTGTTCAACGTCGAGTACTCGCAGCTGCCGGACTTCGTCAGCCAGGGCGCCGTGCAGGACATCGGCAAGCTCGTCACGGACGACGTCAAGTCCAAGTACCTGAACCAGGCCCTGGAACTGACCACCCTCGGCGGCAGCACCTGGGCCCTGCCGCTGGACGCCTCGCCGCAGGCCTTCTACTACCGCAAGGACCTCTTCGACAAGGCCGGCATCACCGCGCCGAAGACCTGGGACGAGTTCCGCACCGCCGCCCAGAAGCTGAAGGAGGCCCAGCCGGACGCCCGGATCGCCACCTTCTTCCCCGACGACCCGACCACCTTCGAGGCCATGGCGTGGCAGGCCGACGCCCACTGGTTCAAGAGCTCGGGCGACGCCTGGAAGGTCGACGCCACCGGCCCGGAGACCAAGAAGGCCGGCGACTACTGGCAGCAGCTGATCAACGACGACCTCGTCCGGGTCATGCCGTCCTTCAGCCAGCAGTGGACGGCCTCCTTGCAGAAGGGCGAGACGGCCGGCTACCTCGGCGCCTCCTGGGGCGGCGGCGTGCTCAAGGGCACCGTCCCCGACGCCTCCGGCAAGTGGGCCGTCGCCCCCGTCCCCACCTGGGACGGCAACCCCGCCAGCGGCATGGTCGGCGGCACCACCTTCGCGGTCTCCAAGAACAGCAAGAAGGCCAAGGCCGCGGTGGAGTTCGCCACCTGGGCCACCACCACGCCCGAGGGCTTCAGCGCCCGCATCGCCTCCGGAACCTCCTCGGCCTACCCGGCCGCGCCGGCCCTGGTGCCCGTCGCCCAGGGTGCCTTCAAGACGGACTTCTACGGCGGCCAGGACGTCTACGCGATCTACGCCGACGCCGCCAAGTCCATCAAGCCCGGCTGGCAGTGGGGCCCGGCCATGGGCGCCACCAACACCTCCCTCAAGGACGCCTTCGGCAAGCTCACCCAGGGCGGCACCATCCAGTCCGCCGTGGACGCCGCCCAGCAGGCCACCGTCGCCGAGCTGAAGAACCGCGGAATCAAGGTCGCCCAGTGACCACCGCTCCAACCGGCCGCGCCGTCCGTACCGCGCCCGCCCGCTCCACCGGCAGGCGGCGCCGGCACGGGCGGTACGGCGCGCCCGCCGTGCTCCTCGCGCCGTTCCTGATCCTCTTCACCGCCTGCACGCTCGTCCCGATCGGGTACGCCGTCTACCTCAGCCTCTACACCGAGCACCGCTCCGGCCTCGGCTTCGGCGGCGTCGAGACGGTCTTCACCGGCCTCGGCAACTACACCCGTGCGCTCGGTGACCCGGCCTTCCGCGACGGCTTCCGGACCACGGCCCTGTACTGCCTGCTGTACATCCCGCTGATGGTCGGCCTCTCCCTGGCCCTCGCGCTGCTGCTGGACTCCACGCTGGCCCGCGCCCGCCGCTTCTTCCAGCTCGCGCTGTTCCTGCCGCACGCGGTGCCCGGCATCATCGCCGCCCTGATCTGGATGTACCTGTACACCCCCGGCATCAGCCCCGTCATCGAGGCGCTGAACTCCGCGGGCACCAGCCCCGACCTGCTCGGCAACCCGCTGCCCGCCGTGGTCAACATCGCGCTCTGGGAGTGGGTCGGCTACAACACCGTCATCTTCTACGCCGCGCTCCAGGCCGTCCCGCGCGAGGTGCTGGAGGCCGCCATCGTGGACGGCGCCGGCCCGCTGCGCACCGTCCTCAGCATCAAGATCCCGCTGATCCGCGCCTCGGTCGTGAT
This sequence comes from Kitasatospora sp. NPDC093102, assembly GCF_040683915.1. Taxonomy (NCBI): domain Bacteria; kingdom Bacillati; phylum Actinomycetota; class Actinomycetes; order Kitasatosporales; family Streptomycetaceae; genus Kitasatospora; species Kitasatospora sp. NPDC093102. Next base: position 225,232 of record NZ_JBFBFA010000005.1, read on the forward strand.
GGTCGGCCTGTTCACCGTGATCGGCTCCCTCCAGCTGTTCACCGAACCGATGATCCTGCACGGCGCCTCACCTGGCGTCGTCAGCACCTGGACCCCCAACATGTACTCCTACACCGCCGCCTTCGACCGCGGCGACTACGGCCTCGCCGCCGCCTCCTCGGTGCTGCTCGCCATCACCGCGGCCGCCCTGTCCTTCCTCGTCACCTGGGCGACCCGCACCCGCCCCGCCCGCCGGACGGAGGCCTCGGCATGACCACCCTCGCCCCCGAACGCGACACCCGCCGGCGCCCGCGCGCTCCCCGGGCCGGCCGCGCCCGCGCCCCGCACACGCCCTGGACGCTGTCCAGGGCCGCCGTCAACGGCGCCCTCGTGCTGGCGGCCGCCTACACGCTGCTGCCGCTCGGCTGGCTGCTCACCGCCGCCGCCAAGAACACCGGCGACCTCCTCGGCGGCCACAGCCTCACGCCGTCCAACTGGAACCTCGGCGCCAACCTGCACGCCCTCGCCACCACCGGCGACGGCATCTACTTCCGCTGGTACCTCAACTCGCTGCTCTACGCGGGCATCGGGGCCCTGCTCTGCGCCCTCGTCTGCGTCTGCGCCGGCTACGCCTTCCACGTGTACGGCTTCCGCGGCAAGGAGAAGCTGTTCGGGCTGGTCCTGCTCGGCGTGCTGGTGCCGACCACGGCCCTGGCCCTGCCGATGTACCTGCTCGCCTCCGAACTCGGCCTCGCCAACACCTTCTGGGCGGTCTTCCTGCCCTCCCTGGTGAACCCCTTCGGCGTCTACCTCTCCCGCGTGTTCTGCGCCGGCTACATCCCCGGCGAGGTGCTGGAGGCCGCCCGCACGGACGGTGCGAGCGAGTTGCGCGCCTTCTGGTCGATCGGGCTCAGGATGGTCATGCCCGGCTTCGTCACCGTGTTCCTGTTCCAGTTCACCGCGATCTGGAACAACTTCTTCCTGCCGCTGGTGATGCTCTCCGACAACCGGCTCTTCCCGGTCAGCCTCGGCCTCTACTCGTGGAACACCCAGACCCACGCGTTCCCCGAGTACTACCCGCTGGTCGTCACCGGCTCGCTGCTGGCCGTCGTGCCGCTGGTCGTCGCCTTCGTCGCCCTCCAGCGCCACTGGAAGGCCGGCCTGACCGCGGGAAGCGTCAAGTGACCCACCAGACAGCAAGCTCCACGACCGCGCCGGAGAACCACGTGTCCAACCCGCCGAACCCGACCGCCGTGAACGGGAGTTCACCCACCTCGCCACGCCGGCGCCCGCGCGCCCTGCTGGCCATGACCCCGGACCTCGTCGGCCGGCTGGTCGACGACGAGACCATGGACCGGCTCACCACCCTCGCCGAACTCGATCCCGTGTTCGTCGTCGACGACTTCACCACCCCGGAGGCGGCCGCCGTGCTCGCCGAGACCGAGGTGATCGTCAGCAGCTGGGGCTGCCCGCCGCTCGACGAGGCCGTCCTCGCCGCCGCGCCCCGGCTGCGCGCCGTCGTCCATGCCGCCGGATCGGTCAAGCACCATGTCACCGAGGCCTGCTGGGAGCGCGGAATCCAGGTCTCCTCGGCCGCCTGGGCCAACGCCCTGCCGGTCGCCGAGTACACCGTCGCCAACGTGCTGTTCGCCAACAAGCAGGTGCTGCGGCTCAGCGCCGACTACCGCGAGCGGCGGGCCCCGCACGACTGGCAGGCCGCCTACCCCGAGGCCGGCAACTACCGGCGCACCACGGGCGTCGTCGGCGCCTCCCGGATCGGGCGACGCGTCCTCGAACTGCTGCGTCCCTTCGACCTGGAGCTGCTGCTCCACGACCCGTACGTGGACGAGGCCGAGGCGGCTGCGCTGGGCGCGCGCTCGGTGACGCTCGACGAACTGTGCGAGCGCAGCGACGTGGTGAGCGTGCACGCGCCCGAACTGCCCAGCACCCGGCACATGATCGACCGCCGCAGGCTCACCCTGATGCGCGACGGGGCGACGCTGGTGAACACCTCGCGCGGGTCGCTGATCGACCAGGACGCCCTGGTCGAGGAGCTGGTCTCGGGCCGCCTCAACGCCGTCCTGGACGTCACCGTCCCGGAGGTGCTGCCCGAGGACTCGCCGCTCTACGACCTGCCCAACGTCCTGCTCACCCCGCACGTCGCCGGCTCGCTCGGCGGCGAGCTGCGGCGGATGGCGGCCGCGGCGGCGGACGAGCTGGCCCGCTACGCGAACGGCAGCCCCTTCACCCACCCGGTGCTGCGCGGCGATCTGGACCGCACCGCCTGACCGGGCGGGAACCCCCGTCCGGCGGTGCGCCGAGGGCCGTAGGAGTCCCCCCGACTCCTACGGCCCTCGGCGCTCCGTGGTGAGAGCCCCTGCCCCGAAAGGCCGTTGGCGGCCATGCCTCCCCGGAGGGGCACGGCCGCCAACGGCCTGGTGGTGCGAGCCGGACCTCGCCGGGCTCAGTACTCGGAGCTGGGGGCGGCGGCGAGCGGCCCGAGGTCGGGCTGGTCGCGAAGCTCGATCTCCTCGCCGTGGCCGTCCAGTTCGAGCAGGACGAGTTCGTTGACGCCCTCGCGCCACAGCGGAGCCGGGGCGTAGAGGGTCTGCTGCGGGCCCTGCGCGGAGTAGCGGCCGAGCAGGAAGCCGTTGAGCCAGAGGAGTCCGCGGCCCCAGCCGGGCAGGGCGACGAAGGCGTCGGCGGGCTCGGCGAGCGAGGCCTCGAAGCGGTGGAAGGCCGGGTCCGCGTCGCCCACCGGGTCCGCGTTCTCGTAGGCGAGGCGGTCGAGGTCGGAGAGCGGCAGGGGGCGGATCTCCCAGTCGAACAGCCGCTGGTGGCCGTGGGAGACGCCGCGGCTGATGCCCTTGCGGTCGTCCAGCAGGGGGCCGTAGTTCACCCGGCCGAGCGCCTCGACCAGGATGTCGAGCACGACGCCGTCCGGTCCGACCTCCAGCGGCAGGGTCTCCGCCGGGGCGTCGCGGTGCAGGACGCCGAGCGGCCGTCCGTCCGCGAACACGTGGGCGCGGTCGCCGATGCCGTCGATGCGCAGCGGCATGGACGGCCGCGGGCCGGAGATCCGGGTGCGGTAGTGGATGAGGCCGAGGGACTGGCCGACCTTCTCCATGGGCTCGGGCGTCGGGCTGCGCACCGGCTCGGACAGGGCGTCGAGGTTCGCCAGGAGCCGAGCGGCGGTGGCGCGGCGCCGGACGCGCTGCGGAGCGACGCGGGGGGCGGGCTCGGGCAGCTCGCCCTCGGGCAGGGGGACGTACTTGCCGATGACGGCGCGAAAGGCGTGGAACTTCTCGGTGAGCTCGCCGGCCTCGCCGATCGGAGCGTCGTAGTCGTAGCTGGTGACGGTCGGCTGGAAGCCGGTGTCGAACGGGCGGGTGCCGGTGTGGTTGGCGCCGGCCCAGAAGCCGAAGTTGGTGCCGCCGTGGGCCATGTAGAGGTTGACGGAGGCGCCGGTGGCGAGGAGGTCGTCCAGCGCCTGGGCGGACTCGGCGGCGTCGCGCACGTGGTGCGGCTCGCCCCAGTGGTCGAACCAGCCGATCCAGAACTCCATCGCCGTCATCGGGCCCTTGGGCTGGTAGCGCCGCAGCACCTCGAACCGCTCGGCGGCCCGGGAGCCGAACGTCGCCGTGGCGAGGTGGCCCGGAACGCCGCCGCCCTGCTGCATCGCGTCCTCGGCGCCGTCCGCCGTGAACAGCAGGCAGTCGACGCCGCGTTCGAGCAGGCCGTCGCGCAGGTGGAGGAGGTAGTCGCGGTCGTTGCCGAAACTGCCGTACTCGTTCTCGATCTGCACCGCCACCACCGGGCCGCCCCGGCCGGCCAGGAGGGGCAGGATCTCGGGCACGACGGCGTCGAACCAGCCGTCCACCTCGGCCAGGTAGGCCGGGTCGGCGCAGCGCAGCCGCAGCCCGTCGGCGGCGAGCAGCCGGGCCGGCAGGCCGCCGAACTCCCACTCCGCGCAGATGTAGGGGCCGGGCCGCAGGATGACGTCGAGGCCCTGCCCCTGGGCGATGCGGCAGAAGCGGGCGAGGTCGCGCCAGCCGGTGAAGTCGAAGGCACCGGAGGGCAGCTCGTGGAAGTTCCAGGGGATGTAGGTGTCGACGGTGTTGGCGCCCATCGCGCGAAGCCGGCGCAGGCGGTCCTCCCAGAGGTCGGGGTGGACGCGGAAGTAGTGCAGGGCACCGGAGACGACGCGGTGCGGCGCCCCGTCGCGGAGGTACCCGGTTTCGTCGTGGTCGAGCATCAGGGGCCAGCTTTCAGAGGACTTGCAGAGGGCTTCGGGGGCGGGAGCGGCCGCCGGCCGGCCCGGCCCGTCGGCGACGCGGCACGCTGCGGGAGGGGAGGCAGGGTGCCTGCCACGGTGATCGAGCCTACCCAGTCCGAGGGCACTTGGAAAGCGCTTTCCGAGGGTGTCCGCTTCGCCGAGTAGGCCACGGCCTGCTTCGGGAACGGCCCGCCGCCTCGGCCGCATCAGCCCTGACCCGCGAGAGCGGGAGCCCTCCGCCGGCCCGCCCGTCCAGACCGACCCGACCAGCACCATCGCACCGGCCCCGACGGCTCGACGGCACCCAAGGTGCCGACTTGGCGGGCCCGGCTCGTCCGGCTATACGCTTGAAACGTATGCCAGCGCCCGCCAAGGCTCCCCCTCGGGCGTTCGACCGCAGCGGCCCATGGGCGAATCCGGGGGCGGCCCGTCGCGTGGTGGTCGTCATGAGGGAGAACGGTTCCCATGGACCTCAACACCATCACCGAAGTCGTCCGGCGCCCGCCCGGTCGACCCGGCCTGGAGTGGCGTGAAGGCGATGCCTGGCTCGCGGGCGGCACGTTCCTGTTCTCCGCCGAGCAGCCGAGCCTGCGCCGCCTGATCGACCTGACGTCCTTGGGCTGGGATCCGCTCGTTCCGAGCGACACCGGCCTGGAGATCGGTGCGACCTGCACCATCCGCGACCTGTACGCCTTCGAGCCGCCGCGTGAGTGGACCGCGGGTGCCCTCTTCGCCACGGGCTGCGAGGCCTTCTTGTCCTCGTTCAAGGTGTGGAACTCGGCGACCGTCGGCGGCAACATCTGCCTGTCGTTGCCTGCCGGCCCGATGATCACGCTGACGGTCGCCCTGGAGGCCGGGTACGAGCTGTGGGCTCCCGACGGGTCGATCCGCGTCGTCGATGCCCTCGACTTCGTGACCGGCGACAACCGCAACGTCCTCGCACCGGGCGAACTGCTGCGCCGCGTCAGGATTCCGGCGAGTGCCCTGCGGAAGCGCACCGCGCACCGCCGCTTCGCACTGACCCGGCTCGGCCGCTCGACGGTGTTCCTCGTCGGCACCCGGACGCCCGGGACGAACGACCTGACGCTCACCGTCACCGCCGGCACCACGCGGCCGGTGCGGATCGCCTTCGACAGCATGCCCGACGCACGGACCCTTCAGCACAGCATCGATGTCATCCCCGCCGACTGCTGGTTCGCCGATCCGAACGGGACTCCCGAACACCGCCGCCACCTGACCAGGCACTTCACCGAGGAAATTCGTCACGAACTCATGGCTGGGGGCCCGGCATGACCTTCATCGTGAACGGCAGGAGCTTCGACGACGAGCCGCAACCCGGCCAGTGCCTGCGCACCTTCCTCCGCTCGCTCGGCCACTTCGGTGTCAAGAAGGGGTGCGACGCGGGCGATTGCGGCGCGTGCACGGTGTGGCTGGACGGCGATCCCGTGCACAGCTGCATCACCCCCGCGTTCCGCGCGGACGGTCACGAGGTGACGACGATCGAGGGGCTCGGATCACCGGGCGACCTGCATCCGATGCAGCGGCAGTTCCGTGACGCCCCGGGATTCCAGTGCGGCTTCTGCACAGCCGGGATGATCATGACGTCGGCGGCGCTCACCGAGGCTCAGAAGGATGACCTGCCCCGGGCGTTGAAGGGCAACCTCTGTCGCTGCACCGGCTACCGGGCGATCGAGGACGCCGTGCGGGGCGTCACCGGCGTGCAGACGGCGGCCCCGGGGAAGGCGGTGGGGACGAGTGTCGGCGCGCCGGCGGCCGACGACGTGGTGACCGGCCGCGCCGAGTTCACCATGGACACCCGTCTCGACGGCATGCTGCACCTCAAGGTGCTGCACTCACCGCACGCGCACGCCCGGATCGTCTCGATCGACAGGACCGCCGCACTCGCGGTTCCCGGCGTGCGCCGGGTCTACACCTGGGAGGACGTGCCGCGCAAGCGCTTCACCACGGCGATCCACACCGACCATCTCGTCGATCCGGACGACACCTTCATCCTCGACGACACGGTGCGCTTCGTCGGCCAGCGCGTCGCGGCCGTCCTGGCCGACACCGTCGGAGCGGCGGAGGAAGGCTGCCGGAGGGTCGTCGTCGACTACGACGTCATGCCGGCCGTGTTCGACCCCGAGGAGGCGATGGCCGAGGGGGCGCCGCAACTGCACGGCGCCCACGACCCCTTCGTCCGGGATCCGGTCCACAACATCCTGGTGGAGATCCATTCGCACATCGGTGACGTCGATGCCGGATTCGCCGACGCCGACGTGATCCACGAGGGCACGTACTCCTCCCCGCGCGTGCAGCAGGCGCACCTGGAGACCCACGGTTCGATCGCCTGGATGGAGGACGGCCGCCTGAACGTCCGTACCAGTTCGCAGTCGCCGTCGATCGCCAAGGTCAAACTCGCCTACCTGTTCGCGCTGCGGCCGGACCAGCTGCGCGTGTTCTGCAAGCGCGTGGGCGGCGCCTTCGGCGGCAAACAGGAGGTGTTCTCGGAGGATCTGGCCGCGCTCGCCACGCTGGACACCGGGCGGCCGGTCAGCTTCGAGTACACCCGCGAGGAGGAGTTCACCACGGCCTCGCCCCGGCACCCGATGACGCTGACGGTCAAGCTCGGCGCGAAGGCGGACGGAACGCTGACGGCGCTCCAGGTCCGCAACGTGTCGAACACCGGCGCCTACGGCAATCACGGCGGCGAGACGCTGTACGGGGGAGGCGGCGCCGTCATGCTCTACCGCTGTCCCAACAAGAAGTACGACGCCTACGCCGTCTACACGAACACCGTTCCGAGCGGGGCACTGCGCGGATACGGGATGACACAGCCGGCGTTCGCCGTGGAATCGGCGATGGACGAACTGGCCCGTGCCCTGCACCTCGACCCGCTCGAACTGCGGCGCCGCAACATCGTCCGACCGGGCGATCCGCTCGTCGCCCTGCACGAGGGACCCGACGACGTGATGTTCAGCGAGGACGGACTCGCCAGGTGCGTCGACCTGGTGGACGCCGCGCTGGCCCGGACGGCTCACGAGCCGTCACCGGGGCCCGACTGGCTCGTCGGGGCCGGCGTGGCGAGTTCCCTGCACGAGACCGCGCCCCCGACCGAGCACATCTCGGAGGCCTGGGTCACGCTCGGGGACGACCTGGTGTACGAGCTGGCCGTCGGGACGGTCGAGTTCGGCCAGGGCACCCCCACCGCCCATGTCCAGATCGCGGCCAACCAGTTGGGCACGACGCCGGAGCGGATCCGCCTGGTGCAGTCCGACACCGACCGCACGGGATTCGACACCGGCGCCTTCGCGAGCGCGGGACTCTTCGTGGCGGGCAACGCCGTCCTCCGTGCGGCCAACGCGGTGCGGGACCGGATCCTGGAGTTCGCCGCCGCCCACACGGGCGTCCACGTCGTGATGTGCTCGATGGACGACGACGGCGTCCTCTGCGGCGAGCAGCGCGTGTCGCTGGCGGACCTCGTCGCCCTGGCCCGCGCGCGCGGTATCCGCTTCACCGCCGCCCGCAAGGGCTACGGCTCGCCGCGAAGCGTCACCTCCAACACGCAGGGATTCCGGATCGCCGTCCACCGGGTGACGGGCGAGATCCGCATCCTCCACAGCGTGCAGGCCACCGACGCCGGCGACGTCATCAACCCCGTACAGGTCCGGGGACAGGTGGAGGGCGGTGTCGCCCAGGGGATCGGCTTCGCGCTGACCGAGAACCACCGGATCGACGCGAACGGTGTCATGGTCAACCCGAACCTCCGCAACTACCGCATCCCCACCTACGCCGACATCCCCCGTACCGACGTGCTCCTGGTGGCGTCCTCGGACTCGGTCGGGCCGATGCGCTCGAAGGGGATCGCGGAGTGCTGCATCAATCCGGTGGCCCCCGCGTTGGCGAACGCGCTCCACGACGCCACGGGTGTCCGCTACCGCGCGCTGCCGCTGACCCCGGAACGGATCTACGGTCGGCTGAACGAAGCCAGGCCGGTGGCGACGGCGGCCGGGCCGAAAGGAACACCGTGAAGCCCCTGGACGGGGACACTGCGGCGACGGCCATCATCGGTCTGAGAGTCCGGCCGGGGCTGGAGCACGAGTACGAGGCGTGGCAGCAGGACGTCAACGCCGCCGCCGCCGACTACCCCGGCTACCTCGGCGCGGAGGTCTCCCCGCCGACGTCCCTGCAGCCCGACTGGATCGTCGTCTACCGGTTCGACTCGATAGCCCATCTGCAGGCCTGGATCAACAGCGCGACCAGGCAGAACCTGCTCGACACCGGCAGCAGGTACTTCGACGGCCCGGGAACCCAGCAGGTCGTCAGAGGCGGCGCGCAGGCACCGGATCCGCTCGTGACCGTCGTGGTCACCCACCGCGTCCACCCCGACCACGTCGACGAGTTCCTCGACTGGCAGCGGCGGATGAACCAGGAGGAGCGGACATTCGAGGGCTTTCGCGGTACGGAGCTCTTCCGCCCGATCGAGGGGCTCCAGGACGAGTGGACCACGCTGTACCGGTTCGACAGCGCCGAGCACCTCGACGCCTGGCTGACGTCGGGCGCGCGGCGGAAGCTGCTCGCCGAGGGCAACAGGTTCAACGAGTTCAGGCTTCGGACGATCGACAACTCCTTCGGCAGCTGGTTCGCCTTCGAGGAGAACGGCAAGGAGGCGCCGACACCGTCGGAAACCAGAACCGCCATCGCGGTGTGGGTCGGCCTGTACCCGACCGTCGTGCTGCTGACGCTCGCCCTGTCGCCGCTGAGGATGCCGCTCTGGATCGGACTGCTGGTGGGCAACCTGCTGTCGAGCTTCACCATGAGCTTCCTGACCATGCCCTTCTACGTGAACCCGCTGCTCAAGCGGTGGCTCCGGCCCCCGCCGGGCGAGCCTGCGATGAGGAACAACCGCATCGGTCTCGGCACCGTCGCCGGCGTGACCGCGTTCTGGGCCGTCCTCTTCTACCTCGTCACGACCCAGTTCTGGACACTGCCCTGACCTTCAGGGGGGCCTGGACCGAAGAGACGACGGCGTGCCGGTCAGGACAGGACGCGGGCGATGAGCAGGGCGACGTCGTCGGCGGTGTCGGGGCGGCGCAGGGCGGAGAGCAGGAGGTCGCAGGTGTCCTCCAGGTCCCGGTGGGGGCCGGCCAGGAGGTCGGTGAGGGCTTCCAGACGCTGGTCGATGTCCTGGTCGCGGACCTCGACCAGCCCGTCCGTGTAGAGGACCAGGTCGTCGCCGGCCCGCAGGTGCAGGTCGGTGGTGCGGAAGGGGACGTCGCCGACGCCCAGCGGTGCGCCGGGGTCGAGGTCGATCAGGCGCGGCGGGTGGTTGCCGCGGACCAGGACGGGCGGGAGGTGGCCGGCGCAGGCCAGACGGCACGTGCGGATGTGCGGGTCGTAGACGGCGAGGAGACAGGTGGCCATGGCCTCGCCGAGGTCGCGGGTGGTCTCGTCCAGGTGCGTCAGGACCTCGTCGGGGTCGAGCCCCAGGCGGGCCAGGGTGCGCGTGTTGGTGCGCAGCTGTCCCATGGTGGCGGCCGCGGTGATGCCGGAGCCCATGACGTCGCCGACGACGAGCGCGGTGCGCTCGCCGGGCAGCGGGATGGCGTCGAACCAGTCGCCGCCGGTCTCGTGCGCGGTGGTGGCGGGCTGGTACCGGTGGGCGATGGCGAGGCCGGGCGGATCGGCGGTGTGGCGCGGCGGCAGCAGGTGGCGCTGGAGGACGAGCGTCGCGTGGCGCTGCTGCTGGTACCAGCGGGCGTTGTCGATGCAGACGGCGGCGCGGGCGGCGAGTTCGGTGGCCAGCACCATGTCGTCGGCGTCGAACGGGGCGGGGGTTCGGGTCCGCTTCAGGTCCAGGGCGCCCAGGACTTCGCCGCGGGCGATCAGCGGCACGGCGAGGTACGAGTGCAGCCCGGCCTGCCGGAGCAGCTCAGCGGCGTCGGCATCGCGGGCGACGCGGGCGAAGTCCGGGTCGCGCACCTGCGGGACCAGCACCGGATGGCCGGTGCGCACACACTGGGCGACCAGCCGCCGCGCTCCGTAGCGGGCGACCTCTCCGATCGGGTCGGCGGCCCGGAGTGCGGGGCTGCGATCCGCGGCCTTGATCGCCATGGCGCGGAACCGCACCTCGCCCGGGTCACCGCCGGGCGCGGGGCCGGCGAGGACGGCGTCCAGAAGGTCGACGGCGGCGACGTCGGCGACCTCGGGCACGGTCACGTCGGCGAGCTCGCGCGCCGTGGTGGGCAGATCGAGGGTGGTGCCGATCCGGATCGAGGCGTCCGCGATCAGTGACAGGCGTCGACGGGCCCGCGCCGCGGTCAACGCCGCCTGGTGCTGCTCGGTGACGTCCACCACCGAGACCGCCACCCCGATGATCCGCCCGGCCTGGTCCTCCAGCCGGTAGAACGAGGCGCTCCACGCGTGCTCCCGGTGCGGATCGGCCGGCCTGATCCCGGTGGTGACCTCGTCCAGCACCGGCTCACCGGACGCCAACACCTCCCGCATGCGCACCTCGATCGCGGTGTCCAGGTGCGGCAGCACCTCACAGGGCGTACGGCCCAGGTGCTCCCCGGAGGGCACGCCGTCGATCCGTTCCAGTGCCGCGTTCACCAGCACGTACCGCAACCCGGTGTCCAGCACGGCGAGCCCGATCGGTGACTGGTCCACCAACCGCGAGGACAGCGCCACGTCCCGCTCCACCCGGCGCAGCGTCCGCTCCTTCGAAGCGATGCCCAGCGCGAACAGACGGCCCCCCTCGGCCACCAGGCGCATGTTGCGGAACTCCACCCGAATGACGTTCCCGTCCCGGTGCCGGACGGGGAACACCCCCGCCCACGGCCCCTGCCCGGACATCACGCGGCCGAACAGCTCCAGCACCTGGGGCCGCCGCTCCTCCTCCACCAACAGCTGCGCCGCGGGCCGGCCCAGTGCCTCCTGGGCGCTGAAGCCGAACATCTCCTCGGCCTGCGGGCTCCACAGCACGATCCGGCCCCGCTCGTCCAGGACCACTGCGGCGACCCCCAGCACGTCCAGCAGCCCGCCGGCGGCCATCGTCGCATCCGCCGGCCCCGGCCGGTCGCCCCCCTGTGCCGTGCTGCGAGCCACTCCCACACTCCTCCCGGGCGCGTGCGGATGGTCCCTCCATCGTCCGCCCCATGTGCGGCAATCGGCCAGCCCGACCGCGGGACGTACCGGTGGCAGTCCGGACGGCCCGCCCCGCACACCGACCGGTCCGGAGGAGTCACGATCGTGTCCGGGGGGCCGTGTTGTCGGTGTCGTCGCGCTCGGAGGTCACGTAGACGTGGCCCGTTGCCGCCGACCGTCAGCCCCTCGGAGCCCGGCGCGCCGAGCCGCCCGCGAAGCGGATCCGGTTGCCGGTCGCGCTCCACGACGGGTCCGGGATCCACTTGCCGCTGCTCCTGACCAGCTTGGACAGCCAGTTCTTGTTCCGGATTAGCCCCCTGACGGCAGGCCCGTCCGCGGGGCCTCCTAACATCGTTCCGCAGTCCTTCGACGGACGCTGCTGCCCGTTCGGCCGTGTGCGCGCCGTCCAACAGCCAACACGACAACGGCTCCACGTCCGGCGACGGAGTCGTGCATCGAGGAGGAACGTCCATGCGAGCCCGGAAGATCGGCGCGGCCGCCGCAACAGCGGTGGCGGTTCTGGCTGCCCGCGACCTCATCCAGAAGAGGCACGCGCTGCTCCGGAACTTCCCGGTGATCGGGCACGCCCGGTACCTGTTGGAGACGATCGGGCCGGAGCTGCGGCAGTACATCGTGACCTCCAACGAGGAGGAGCGCCCGTTCAGCCGTGACCAGCGCACGTGGATCTACGCGTCGGCGAAGGAGGAGAACAACTACTTCGGCTTCGGAACCGAGGTCGACGTCGAGCACGTCCAGGGGCACGCCTACCTGAAGCAGCGCACGTTCGCCGACACGCTGCCCGACCTGCACGATCCGCAGGCTCCGCTGCCCTCGGCCAAGGTGCTGGGCGGGCCGCGCGGGCGGGCCGGGGCGTTCCGGCCGGCGAGCGTGGTGAACATCTCGGCGATGAGCTTCGGATCGCTCTCCGGCGCGGCCATCACGGCGCTCAACAAGGGGGCGGCGCTGGCGGGCACGATGCACAACACGGGCGAGGGCGGCCTCTCGCCGCACCACCGCAACGGCGGTGACCTCGTCCTCCAGCTCGGCACGGCGTACTTCGGCTGCCGCGACGAGGACGGCAGTTTCAACCTTGACAAGCTCAAGGAGGTGGTCGCCGGTGCTCCGGTCAAGGCGATAGAGATCAAGCTCTCCCAAGGCGCCAAGCCGGGGTTGGGCGGGATGCTGCCGGGCGCGAAGGTGACCCCGGAGATCGCCGGGATCCGCGGCATCCCGGTCGGCAAGGACTGCGCCTCCCCGTCGCGGCACACCGCGTTCAGCGACGTCGACTCGATGCTCGACTTCGTCGAGTTGCTCGCCACCGAGACCGGTCTGCCGGTCGGGGTCAAGAGCGCGGTGGGGGAGATGGGCTTCTGGCAGGAGCTGGCCACGCTGATGGCCCGTGGTGACCGCGGGGTCGACTTCGTGACGATCGACGGCGGCGAGGGCGGTACCGGCGCGGCGCCGCGGATCTTCGCCGACTCGGTGTCGCTGCCGTTCCGGATGGGCTTCTCCCGGGTCTACGGCACCTTCGCCGAGCTGGGCCTGACCGACGACCTGACCTTCATCGGCTCCGGCAAGCTCGGCTTGCCCGAGAACGCCGCGGTCGCCTTCGCCCTGGGCGTCGACATGATCAACGTGGCCCGTGAGGCGATGCTGTCGATCGGCTGCATCCAGGCGCAGAAGTGCCACACCGACAAGTGCCCCACCGGCATCGCGACCCAGAACCCGTGGCTGGCCCGCGGCCTCGACCCGGCCTCGAAGGCCACCCGGGCCGCTGTCTACCTGCGGACCCTGCGCAAGGAGCTGATGAAGGTCTCGGCGGCCGTGGGCGTCGCCCACCCGGCACTCATCACGGCCAACGACATCGAGATCATGAACGGCGACTACGAGGCCCGCACCCTGGCCGGCGTCTACGGCTACAAGGACGGCTGGGGCGAGCTCGGCCCGCATCTCGCCGACGAGATCACGGCGCTGCTCACCGCCAAGCCGGACTCCGCCCGGTAGCAGGCCGTCCGACGCGCCGACCGGGGTGAGCGACGGCGTGCCGTGAGAAGTGGGACAGCAGGGCGTCGGCGGCCCCGGTCGGCCGGGTCGAGCGACCTGCCGGAAGCCGGGATCCGGGGGCCGGGGAGTCCTCGGCGACGGATTCACATGCGGTAGGAGGTTCCCGGCCGCCTCGCGTGTCGGCAAGCAGCCGGCACGCGAGGCGGGGCGGGATGCTGTGCCACGACGACCCCGGGGACGCGGCTGACCGCCGCCGACGAGCCGGAACGTCGCGGGCCCGGTCGCCCGCGGGGGAGGGGCCGGCGAGCCGCAATTCCCGCGATTGGTCCAGACCTATTGACGGTCATTGCCGCCCCTCCTACGATCCGGTCCGGCACAGCCTCGCACGTCCCCCACCTCACCCAGAGCCGGGCGTCACGCCCCCACGCGTCGGTCATGTCCATGACGCTCGGCGGAAAAGGGAGCACAGCATGTTCCGTCGAAGGTCGCGCACTCCGCGTCCGCCGGGCGCTTTCCGCCCCTGCCCGGATCCCGGCCGCCTCGAAGGCGAGCAGGCCGGGAACGAGCCGCTCCGAGTTCCCCGCCCGCAGCGGACGACCGTGGAACGCGCATCGCAGCCGAACCGGACCGGTGGCGCCCAGCACGGACCGACCGCCCTGAGGCGCTCCCTCGCCGGGGTCTGCGCCGCCGCCGTCATCGGTGCCGGCATCGCCGTGGCCGGCACCGTCACGGCCGGGGCCGCCACCCCGAACCTGGTGGCCAACCCCGGCTTCGAGAACGGACTCTCCGACTGGACCTGCACCGGCGGCTCCGGCGCGGCCGTCGGGAGCCCGGTCCACTCGGGCGCCTCCGCGCTACAGGCCACGCCGACCGGCCTGGACAACGCCCAGTGCACCCAGACCGTCAGCGTGCAGCCCAACTCCCAGTACACGCTGAGCGCCTACGTCCAGGGCAGCTACGTCTACCTGGGCGCCACCGGCACCGGCATCAGCGGTACCGCGTCCACCTGGACGGCGAGCAGCCCGTCGTACGGCCAGCTCGGCGTCGGCTTCACCACCGGGGCGAACACCACCTCGGTGACCGTCTACCTGCACGGCTGGTACGGACAGCCCGCGTACTACGCGGACGACGTGACGCTCACCGGCCCCGGCGGCAGCAGCCCCACGCCGACCGCCACCCCGACGACCAGCGCCCCGCCCACCACGACCCCGCCGACCACCACGGCCCCGCCGACCACCACGCCGCCCACCACCACGCCGCCGGGCGACACCTGCCCCACGAAGCCCAAGCCGTCGGGCAAGGTCCTGCAGGGGTACTGGGAGAACTGGGACGGCGCCCTGAACGGCGTCCACCCCGGCATGGGCTGGGTCCCCATCACGGACAGCCGGATGGCCGCACACGGCTACAACGTCATCAACGCCGCCTTCCCGGTGATCCTCTCGGACGGCACCGTCCTGTGGCAGGACGGCATGGACAGCAACGTCAAGGTCTCGACCCCCGCCGAGATGTGCCAGGCCAAGGCGGCCGGGGCGACGATCCTGATGTCGATCGGCGGTGCCGCCGCCGGCATCGACCTGAGCTCCAGCACCGTCGCCGACCGGTTCGTGGCGACCGTCGTCCCGATCCTCAAGAAGTACAACTTCGACGGGATCGACATCGACATCGAGACCGGCCTGTCCGGGAGCGGCAACATCACCACGCTGTCCGCCTCCCAGGCCAACCTGATGCGCATCATCGACGGCGTGCTGGCCCAGATGCCCGCGGGCTTCGGCCTGACGATGGCCCCCGAAACCGCGTACGTCACCGGCGGAAGCGTCAACTACGGGTCGATCTGGGGTGCCTACCTGCCGATCGTCAAGAAGTACGCCGACAACGGGCAACTGTGGTGGCTGAACATGCAGTACTACAACGGCAGCATGTACGGCTGCTCCGGGGACTCCTACCAGGCCGGTACCGTACAGGGCTTCACCGCGCAGACCAGCTGCCTGAACAACGGCCTGACCATCCAGGGCACCACCATCAAGGTGCCCTACGACAAGCAGGTGCCCGGCCTGCCGGCCCAGCCCGGCGCGGGCGGCGGCTACCTGGACCCGGGCCTGGTCGGCCAGTCGTGGAACGCCTTCAGCGGCTCGCTGAAGGGGCTCATGACGTGGTCGGTCAACTGGGACGGCTCGAAGGGCTGGAGCTTCGGCGACAACGTCAAGCGCCTCCAGGGCCGCTGAGGTCCCGCTGACGTCCCACTGAGGTCCCGCTGACCTCCCGCACCCCGGTGCACCGTCGCGGTCCGGAGCCGGTCAGCGGCCGGCTCCGGACCGCGGCCGACGGCGGCCGAGCCCTTCCGCGCCAGGAGGACGGCGGGGCCGCCGGTTGTTCGGCGTTTTGTTCAATGACCGAGGGCCGAGCCGGAACAACCCCGGTGCGCTACACCAGTAGCGCACGCCACATCCGTGCCGTGCGCGGGACCAGGACCTTGGGTCGCAACAGCGCCGAACACCGGGAGAGTTCACCAGATGACGACGCTCTGCATCGCGAACAGCCGCACCGAGGAGATGGTCGGGGACCTCACCGGGATGACGCCGCCGGAGCAGCTGTTCGCCGGGTGCGGGGCGCAGCGGATGCTCTGGTGGGCCGAGGACGGCGACGTCCTGGTGCTGCCCAGGGAGCCCGACCCGGAGTACCTGGCGTACGTCACCGGGCTGACCGGTGTGCGGGCCGACAGCCTGACCTTCGTGGTACCGCCGCCGGGCGCCCAGGGCGACCAGGTGCTCACCACCGACCGCCTGGCCGACCCGGGCTTCCGGGCGGAGCTGCGCCGCGTCCTGGACGGGCGCACCCTCGACGAGGTGCTGGCCATCTCGCCGAACGGCGCGGTGGCCGAGCTGGCGGCCGCGCTCGGCGTGGCGCAGGCCATGCCCGGTCAGCCCTTCGCCGCGCAGGGCGGCAACGCCCTGGTCAACAGCAAGGCGGGGTTCCGGGCGCTGGCCGCCGGTGCCGGGGTGCCGATCCCGCCGGGGAGGGTGGCCGGCTCACCCGCGGAGGTGGAGGCCGCCGTCGAGCACCTGCTGGCGCAGGGGCACAGCGTGATGGTGAAGGTCGAGTACCAGGCGGGCGGCTTCGGCAACGAGATCCTCGCCCGGGACGAGCAGGTGGAGGCGGTCGGCGCCGAGCGGGTGGTGCCGCTGCCGGACCGGGCAGCGGTGGCCGCGTACGTGGCCGATCGGTGGACCTGGCTGACCGGCGGGCGCGGCCAGCGGGTGGTGGTGGAGCGGTACTTCGCCGACTGCGCGCCGCTGTACGCCCAGTTCGTCGTCGACGACACGGCCGTGGTGCTCGCCGGCTGCGGCGAGATGGTCATGCGGCCGGTGGTGGTCGGGGAGATCACCCCGCCGGTCACCCCGGACTCGGGCGTCCTGGCCGAACTCGTCGACCAGGGTGCCCGGTTGTGCGAGGCACTGCGGGTGATCGGGTACCGGGGCACGGTCAGTGCGGACGCCGTGCTGACCCCCAAGGGCGAGATCTACTTCCACGAGACCAACGGCCGGCTCACCGGCTCCAGCCACCTGCACGACGTCTTCTTCGGCCGCCTGCTGCGCGAGGAACACCGCGGCTCGCGCTACATCCTGGAGCTCGGCGGCCTCAAGGTGCCGTCCTTCGCGCAGGCCGTGGAGGCGGTCGGCGCGGCCGGACTGGCCTTCGACCCGCGGACCGGCACCGGCGTGCTGTACAGCAGCGACTTCGGGCCGGCCGACGGCTCGGTGATGTACTGCGTGGTCGGCGAGAGCCCGGAGGCCGTCCGCACCCTGGAGACCGCGCTGCTCGCGCTGTTCGCCGGCATGAGGCCCGAGGCGGACGTGGACGAGGCGACCGTGGACGAGGTGGAAGGGGACGGGAACGGGATGCGTGCGCTGGTGATCCACCGCTACGGCGGGCCGGAGGAGCTCCGCATCGGGACGGTGCCGGAACCGGTGGCCGGCCCGGGCCGGGTGCTGGTCGACGTCACCCTGGCCGGGCTCAACTACGCCGACCTGGAGTGCCGCACCGGCGAGTACCTCCGCTTCCCGCTGCCGGCGGTGCTCGGCGTCGACGTGGTCGGGCGGCGCCGCGAGGACGGCCGGAGGGTCGTCGCGCTGCTGCGCACCGGTGGCGGGTACGCCCCGGTGGCCGTCCCCGAGGCGGCGCACACGGTGGAGGTGCCGGACGGCGTGGACGACGAGCAGGCGCTCGCGCTGCTGGAGCAGGGCGCGACGGCCTACGGCGCGCTGACCCTGGCGGGGCGGCTGCGGCCGGGCGAGGCCGTCGCGGTGACCGCAGCCGCGGGCGGGGTCGGTCACCTGGCGGTGCAGCTGGCCAGGGCGCTGGGCGCGGGCCGGGTGGTCGGCCTGGCCTCCACCCCGGAGAAGCGGGAGTTCGTGCGCTCGCTGGGCGCCGACTCCGTGCTCGACCCCGAGGACCCCGAGCTGGCCGGGCGGCTCGCGGAGTCGGGCGGGCTGGATCTGTTCTTCGACTCGGTCGGCGGCCGGGTGCTGCGTGCCGGGCTGGCCGGACTGGCCCCCTTCGGGCGGCTGGTGTCGGTCGGGGCGCGGGGCGGGGTGGAGGACGGCTTCACGATGGGCGAGCTGACCGAGCGCTCGGCAGGGGTGCAGGGCTTCTGGCTCAAGCACGTCCTGACGGACCGGGCGCTGTTCGAGGGCATCGCCGACCACCTGTTCCGGCTCGCCGCCGAGCGGCGGCTGGTGGCGCGGATCGACCGGACCGTGTCGCTGTCCGGGGTGGCCGCGGCGCACCGGGCGATGGCCGCGCGGGAGACGGTGGGCAAGGTGCTGGTGGACGTCCGCCGCGAGAAGTGAGCGACGTGCGGGGAGGGCGGCCGGCCGGCCGCCCTCCCCGCCTGCGCACCGGGCCCGACGGTGGAGACCGCCGGGCCCGGCGGTACGTCAGTACCCGGCGACCTCGTCCAGGCCGTGGCCGCGCAGCGGGACGAGGAAGCTGCGTTCGAACACCACCACGGCCTCGCCGGTGGACTTCGTCCCGGTGGTGCGGCAGCGCACGATGCCCTGCCCGGCACGGCTCTTGGACAGCCGCTTGGCGAGGGTCTCGGTCTCCGCGTAGAGGGTGTCGCCGGCGAACACCGGGTGGGTCATCCGGATGTTCTCCCAGCCGAGGTTGGCGATGGTGCGCCCGCTCGTCGAGCGGGCGGTCATCCCGCCGACGATGCTGAGCGTCACCAGGCTGGAGACGATCGGCTTCCCCCACGGGGTGTGCTCGCTGTAGGCGGCGTCGATGTGCAGTGGGGCGTCGTTCATGCTCAGCATGCTCATCAGCACGTTGTCGAGCTCGGTGACGGTCCGCCCGGGGCGGTGCTCGACCACCTCGCCGACCTCGAACTCCTCGTAGTAGCGCCCGACCACCTCGCGGTAGCGGCGTTCGCCGATCCGCCGGTAGCCGGCGGGTTCGGTTGCGTCCATCGCGGCTGCTCCCAGGTCCTAGAGGTCGGCGGTGAGTTCCTTGACGTGGCCGGCGAAGTCGCGGATCAGCCGCTCGTCCATGTCGGCGCGCATCATCAGCCGGAGCCCGGCCTCGCCCTTGGGCACGATCGGGAAGAACACCGCCGAGCTGTAGTAGCCGCGTTCGTAGAGCTGGGCGGACAGCTTGACCGCGCGCTCGGCGTCCCCGACGTCGACCCGGCGCACCGGCAGGCCGTTGCCCGCGAAGGTGGTCGGCAGCAGCTCGTCGAAGAGGTCGATGTTGCGGTTCAACCGGGCCTGAAGTTCGGCCAGTTCGGGCGAGCGGTGGATGGCGGCACTGCCCAGCGAGGCGCCGACCAGCGGCAGCGCGACGTTCTGCGACCAGCCGACCGGGCCGGCGTGCCGGTGCAGGAACTCGAACTGCTCGCGGTTGCCGAGCATCGCGACGCCGCCGCCGGTGCCGAAGCCCTTGCCGAGGCTGGCGACGATGACCGTCAGCGGGTTCATCTCCAGCCGGGAGCGGACGAAGCCCTCGCCGCGCTCGCCCATGATGGACAGCGAGTGGGAGTCGTCGATGTAGAGGAACAGCCCGTAGCGGTCCTGGAGTTCGAGCAGGCCGTCGAGGGCCGCCGCGCCGCCCATCGAGTACGCGCCGTCGGCCACGTACGCGACCCGCGGGTACTTGCGGCAGATGTCCTCCAGGTAGTTCAGGTCGTTGTGCGGGCAGGTCAGCACCAGCGACTCGTCGGCGCAGATCGGCTTCACGTACGCCATGCAGAAGTGGCAGAAGCGGTCGAAGACCATCACCCGGGGCCCGCCGCCGCCCTGACAGGTGCCGTCCAGGTGGCCGGAGGCGATCAGCGGCAGGATGCCGGCGGTGAGCGCGGTGCAGGACGCTCCGGGCAGGATGTGCGCGCCGAACAGCTCGCCCAGCTCCTCCTCCAGGCGCACCAGCAGGTTGTGCCGGATCCGGGTGGTGGAGGTGACCAGCCAGGTGCTGCGGGACTCGGCCAGCGCGTCCACCGCGGCGGCCGCGACCGAGGGGTGGTTGTTCAGGCCCAGGTAGGCGCAGGAGACCATGTTGGCGAACTCGTGGCCGGTCTCGCGGACGATCAGCCGGTTGTTGGACTCCGAGTCCACCGTGATGCCGATCAGGCCGTTGGCGGCGGCCGCCTGCCAGACCGGGTCGGCGGTGGCCAGCATGGCCTCGGCGTTGCGGTACCGGCGCGGGCCGAGGATGGATTCTTCGGTCATCGTCACTTCTCCGTCGCGTGGTTCGGGGAGTCGGTGGGCGCGTGGTCCTGCGGGTGGTGCTGTGGCTGCTGCGGCGAGTGGTGCGAGCCGTCGGGCCGGGGCGGGTCGAACTGGTCGATCAGACGCTGCGAGGCCTCGAAGAACGGCATGCCGACCATCACCCCGTCCACCACGGTGACCGAGCGGCCGTTCTCCAGCCCCGCCGCGACCACCCGGCGGGCGCGCGCCAGCAGCTCCTCGTCCGGGCTGAACGTGTCGTTGATCATTGCGAGTTGGCGCGGGTGGACGGCGATCTTGCCGCTGAACCCGAAGTCCCGGGCGAGCCCCGCCTCCCGGCGCAGCCCGGCGAGGTCGGAGACCTCGAAGAACGGCGCGTCCATCGCCTCCACGCCCGTGGCCCGGGCGCTGTTGACCACCCGGGCGCGGGCGTGGGCCAGGGCCTCCCAGGAGAGCCGGGCGCCGACCGCGAAGGCGTAGTCGGCCGAGCCGAAGACCAGCCCGCGCAGCCGGTGCCCGGCGGCCGCGATGGCGGGCGCGTGCTCGATGCCCAGCGGGGTCTCCACGACGGCCAGGAACTCCGTCTCCGGACAGTCCGCAGCGAGCGCGCCGGCGGCGATCCCGATGTCCCGGGGGGACTCGGCCATCGGGATGAGCACCAGGTCCGGCTTGACGCGGTACCGGGTGATGGCGATCAGGTCACGCAGACCGTCCGGTCCGGAAAGGGCGTTGATGCGCACCGCGCTGCGCGCGAGCTTGGTGGACGGGAGCGCGAAGAACTCCTCGGCGAGCCGACGAGCCTCCTCCTTTCGGGCGGGTGGGACCGAATCCTCCAGATCGACCATGGCGATGTCGGCCCCGGACTGGTGGCTCTTGGTGTACCGCTCCACCGCCATCGCGGGTGTGGACAGGAGGGAACGGCAGTACCGCGTGAACTTCATGGATATCTCCGAAGTCAGCGAAGGCTGCGGGTTCCGGTTCTATCCCACCGGCTTTGTTCGGCGCCGTGCGGCTGGACATTGAACATCAACTCGGAACAACCGACCCGCACGCACCATTGTTTGACGCCAGCGCTGCTGTGCATGATGAATCACCGGGGGGGATCGACACGAGGCGCGCGCGGCGCGAGTGGCGCGTGGGCACTCAGGGATTTCAGGACACCGCTTCAAGGGAGAAGGGGGCCGTAGTGCCTCGTCGGGAAAGTCCACTGGACCCCGGGGACGGGCCGCTGCTGAGCTTCGCGGGTGATCTGCGGGCCCTGCGGGAGCGCGCCGGATGTCCGCCGTACCGTCAACTCGCCCTCCGGGCGCACTGTTCGGCGGCCAGTCTGTCGGTGGCCGCGGGCGGCCGGCGGCTGCCCAGTCTCGCCGTCACCCTCGCCTATGTGCAGGCCTGCGGCGGGGACGTGCGGGAGTGGCGGCACCGCTGGCAGCTGCTCGCCGCCGAACTGGCCGCCGACACCGCCGCCCGGCGGCGCGTCCAGGACGCCGGACGGGCCCCTTACCCCGGTGCGGCGGCGTTCGAGGCGGCCGACGCCGAGCGGTTCTTCGGCCGCGAGGCGCTGCTGGACCGGCTGGCCGCCCTGCTGGCCGAGCGGCGGCTGGTGATCCTCTCCGGGCCGTCCGGGGCAGGCAAGTCCTCGCTGGTCAGGGCCGGTCTGCCGGCCCGGCTCGGCGGGCCTCCCGGCACCGGTGCGGCTACTGGGGGGAGAACCGGGGCCGGGGGCGGAGCGGGCCGGCCCCCGGCCGACGGCGGTGTCCCGGTGGCGCTGCTGACTCCCGGTGAACGACCGATGGAGGCGTACGCGCTCGCGCTCGCCCGGCTCGGGCAGCGAGTCGGGGAGACGGCGCGAGGCGTCTTCGGACCGCCGGCCGGAGATCCGGTGCTGGTGGTGGACCAGGGCGAGCAACTGCGCACCCGCTGCCGGGACGCCGCCGAGCGGGCGCGCTTCCTGGACGCGCTGGTGGCGACCGCCACGGGCACTCCGGGCGAGGCACCGGACGGGCTGCCGGTGGCGGCGCCGGCTCGTTGCCGGGTGGTGCTGGTGCTCCGCTCGGACCAGTGCGGGCCGCTGTTCGCCGAGCACCAGGGGCTGGCCGAGGCCGGCCGGCACGCGGTGCTGTCGGTGGGTCGTCCGGCGCCGGACGAGCTGCGGCGGGCGATCACCGAGCCGGCGTTACGGTCCGGCTGCACCGTCGAGGGTGCCCTGCTGGCCGTCCTCATCTCGACCGCCGCACAACAGCCGGGCGCGCTCCCGCTGGTGTCCGCGGCCCTGCTGGAGACCTGGCGACGGCGCAGCGGCAACGCGCTCACCCTGGCCGGGTTCCAGGCCACCGGAGGCTTCGAGGGCGCGCTGGCCCGGACGGCGGAGGCGCTGTACAACGGGCTGGAGGCAGCCGATCAGGCGCGGGCGCAGGCGGTGTTCCTGCGGCTCGGCGGGGAGCTGCCCGGTGCCGGCGAGGACGCCGCCGGTGGTGCGACGGCCCTGGGCGACGGGCTGACGCCCGGTGGCGAGCCGGTGCCGGATGACGGCCTGGGGGCGGGAAGCGACGAGGGCACCCGCAAGCCGGTCCGGCGGGCCGAGTTCGACGACCCCGGCGTCCCCGAGGTGATGGAACGGCTGATCCGGGCACGGCTCGTGATGGTGGACCGGGACACCGTCGAGCTGTCCCACCACGCGCTGCCGCAGGCCTGGCCCAGGCTGCGCGGGTGGCTGGCGGAGGGTCGCGAGGCGCTGGGGGAGCAGCGCAGGCTCACCGCGGCCGCGCGGGGCTGGGCAGCCGGCGACCGGGATCCGGAACTGCTCTACCGGGGCGTCCGGTTGGAGCAGCTCATGCGGCAGGTGGCGGCCGGCGAGCTGGCCGCGGCCGGGATCGAGCGGGCCTTCCTGGCGGCCTCGGCCCGGGCGGCCGTCGCCGACCGGCGCCGCGCGCAGCGCCAGAACCTCGCAGTGGCCGGGGTCGCCGCGGCGGGCGGGGCGCTGCTGGCCCTGGCGGGCGGGAGCCGGATCCGTCGGGCCTGGCGGTGGTGAGCGCCGGGCCGCGGCGCGGAGGGGCGGTGGCCGGTCGCGCGAGTGCCTCGGCCAGGCCCTCGCCCGGGTATTGATCAGCATCGGAACAAGGGAGTCGAACAACGGTCGGATCGACCGGCGGTTCACCACGGCGGCGCATTCGATGCCGATCACGGTCCTTGCGCCGCCGTCGGTCATCCGGGTAGCTTGACGGTCGATCCCGGCCCTCCGAAAAGCGAATTCGGCTGCCCGGCCGGTGATTTCCCGTACGCGGTGGTCGGCCGGAGCCGCTCCGGCGATGAATCCGTTCCGATTTCCATTGCTGGTTCCGCATGTTCGGGGGGACCCGGCTCCGTCGGCGGCTCGCGCTCGCTCGGTGCCGGCCCGGCCCCGCCGTCCGAGGTGCGGTTCGAAGCCGTCGCATTCGCCGCCTCATCCGCGTTTCCCTTAACCCGTGTCAAGGGGGAGTCATGTCCGATTCGGCCCGTCCGGTGCACAGCTGGGACGAGTTCACCACCCTGCGGGAGGTCGTGGTCGGGACCGCCGTCGGCGCCCGGCTGCCCGAGCAGACCGAACCGTCCTCCTGGCTGTCCTGCTTCCCGAAGACCAGCGCCGCCGACCTCGCCTCGATCGAGATCGGCCCCTACCCGCAGCAGGTCGTGGAGGAGACCGAGGAGGACCTGGACGCGCTGGCGGCCACCCTGCGCGGCCTCGGCGTGACCGTCCACCAGCCCGAAGCGGTCGACCACGCCGCCGAGTTCGCCTCCCCGCTCTGGAAGGCCGACGGCGGCTTCCACTCCTACTGCCCGCGGGACCTCACCCTGGTGGTCGGCGAGACCCTGATCGAGGTCGCGAGCCCGATGCGGCAGCGCTACTTCGAGGTCTTCGGGCTGCGCGGGCTCTTCCAGGACTACCTGCGCCGCGGCGCGCGCTGGCTGGCCGCGCCCCGTCCGCAACTGAAGGACGAGCTCTTCGAGTTCGACGCGGACGGGCTTCCGCTGCTGGGCGAGGCCGAGCCGGTCTTCGACGCCGCGAACGTCCTGCGGCTCGGCCGGGACGTCTTCTACCAGGTCTCCCGCAGCGGGAACGAACTCGGCCTGCGGTGGCTCGAATCGACCCTCGGCCTGCTCGGCGACGGCGGCCTGCGGCTGCACCCGCTGCGCGACATCTACGGCTACACCCACATCGACAGCACCATCGCGCTGCTGCGGCCGGGGCTGGTGCTGCTCAACCCCGAGCGGATCACCCCGGAGACCGTCCCCGAGCCGCTGCGGGGCTGGGACATCCTGTGGTGCCCGCCGGCCGAGCCCTCCGGCGACACGCCCGAGCACGCGCTCAGCGAGAGCTGGATCAGCATGAACCTGCTGATGGTCTCCCCGGACACGGCGATCGTCGAGGCAGGCCAGGAGAGCCTGATCAAGCTGCTGGAGCACGCCGGGATCACCGTCCTGCCGATCCGGCTGCGGCACTCCCGGGCGCTCGGCGGCGGTATCCACTGCGTCACCCTGGACATCCGGCGCGACGGCGGGCTGGAGGACTACCTGTCCTGACCGCACCGGCGTGGTGCGGGCGTCGGCGGTCGGGCGGCAGCGGGCGGGGGCGGCTCGGTACCGGACGGCTGCGCCCGCCCGGGAACGGTGGCCGAGGAGGGTCACGACGTCCGAGGCGAGCCCGTTGTCCGGGCGGCCGCCGCCGCGGCGCGAGCCTCCTGGCCCCGGCCGAGGTCGGGCGGGGCGGCGGCCGGAGCCGTCAGCTGTCGAAGCCGAGGCCGAAGCGGTCGAGGGTGCGCAGCCAGAGGTTGCGGTGGCCGGCGTTGGCGTCGGCGCGCGTGAGGGCCCACTGGGTGATGCCGATGCCGATCGAGCGGGCGGGTTCGGGCGGGAAGGGCAGCGGCTTGCGGCGGACCAGGTCGAGGACGGTGCGTTCGGTGCGGGCGCCGGCCAGGAGGTCGAGCATCACCTCGGCCCCGAAGCGGGTGGCGCCGACGCCGAGGCCGGTGAATCCGGCGGCGTAGGCGACCCGGCCGTCGTGGGAGAGGTCGAAGAAGGCACTGAACCGGGTGCAGGTGTCGATGGCGCCGCCCCAGGCGTGGGTGAAGCGCAGGCCCTCCAGCTGGGGGAAGGTCCGGAAGAAGTGCAGGGCGAGGGTGGCGAAGGTCTCCGGCCGCTGGTCGCGTTCGGCCCGCACCCGGCCGCGGAACTGGTGGACCACGTCGTAGCCGCCGAACAGGATGCGGTTGTCGGCGGAGAGCCGGACGTAGTGGAAGTGGTTGGCGCTGTCGGAGAAGCCCTGGCGGCCCTGCCAGCCCACCGAGGCGAGCTGCGCCTCGGTCAGCGGCTCGGTCATCAGCGCGTAGTCGTAGACCGGCACGGTGTACGGGCGGTGGCGGCGCAGCAGCGAGGGGAAGACGTTGGTGGCGAGTGCGACGCGGCGGGCGCCGATGCGGCCGTACGGGGTGCGGACGGTGATCCCGCGCGGGGAGTCGGTCAGGCCGGTCGCGCGGGTGTTCTCGAAGATCCGCACGCCCTGGTCGAGGCAGGCCTGCTTGAGGCCCCAGGCGAGGCGGGCGGGGTTGAGCATGGCGACGCCCTCACGGTCCCACAGGGCGCCGAGGAAGGTGGGGGAGTCGATCTCGGCGCGGACGGCCTCGCGGTCCAGGAAGTCGAGCCGGCTGCCGTAGCGGGCGGCGAGTTCGGCGAACTCGTGCAGCCCGTCGACCTGGTAGGGCTCGGTGGCGACGACGAGGGAGCCGGTGCGCTCCCAGTCGCAGTCGATGCCGTGGCGCTTGACGGTGTCCTCCATGGCCTGGAGGTTGGCGGCGCCGAGCCGCTCCAGGGCGTCGAGTTCGCCGGGCCAGCGCTGGTGTCCGTTGGCGAGGCCGTGGGTGAGGCTGGCCTCGCAGAAGCCGCCGTTGCGGCCGGACGCGGCCCAGCCGGTCTCCTGCGCCTCGACGAGGACGACGTCGAGCGAGGGGTCGCGCTCCTTGGCGATGAGCGCGGTCCACAGGCCGCTGTAGCCGCCGCCCACCACCAGCAGGTCGCAGCGTACGTCGCCGACCAGGGCGGAGGCGGGCGTGGGCCGGTCGGGGTCGTCGAGCCAGAACGGTACGGGCTGGGCGTCCCGGAGGGCGTGGACGGGGTCGGCCATGGCGGGGGCTCCTTCGGTGCATGGAGGATCTGGCCTCCGAATGCCGCCATCAGATCCCCGCATCCGCTTCAACGTCAATGCTGTTGACATAAGGCTGCCAGGCGGGCGCGAGCTCGATCCGGTCCAGGATCGTGGCGGCGATCGCCTCGGGGTGGTGGACGGCGTCTCCTTCACCCTGCCGCCCGGCGGTGCGCTCGGCATCGTCGGGGAGTCCGGCTGCGGCAAGACCACCACCGCCCGCATCCTCGTCGGGCTGGAGGAGCCCGACGGGGGCACCGTCCACCTGGACGGCGCGGACCGCTCGGTGCGCCCGCGCAGGCGTGCCGAACGGCCGGCCCGGGCCCGCGGCATCCAGCTGGTCTTCCAGGACCCGTACCTGTCGCTCGACCCGCGGATCCCGGTCGGCGCGTGCATCGAGGAGGTGCTGCGGCTGCACTTCGCGCTCGACCCGGCCGGCCGCCGCCACCGGGTCGCCGAACTCCTCGACCAGGTCGGCCTCGGCGGGCGTGAGGCCGCCGCACTGCCCCGCGCGCTCTCCGGCGGGCAGCGCCAACGCGTCGCCATCGCCCGGGCGCTGGCCGCCGAACCGAAGGTGCTGATCCTGGACGAGGCGGTGGCCGCGCTCGACGTGTCGATCCAGGCGCAGATCCTCGACCTGCTCGCCGGGATCCGCCGGGAGTCCGGGATCGCCTTCCTGTTCGTCAGCCACGACCTCGCGGTGGTGCGGCACCTGACCGACGAGGTCGCGGTGCTACGGGGCGGGCGCGTCGTCGAGGCCGGGCCGACCGTCCGGGTGCTCACCGAGCCCCGGCACGCCTACACCCGGCTGCTGCTCGACTCCGTTCCCCGGCGCGGGTGGGATCCGGGCCGGATCGCCGAGGGCCGCCGGGCCCTGGCCCGGGCCGAACCGGCCTGAGGCACGCGGACCGCCGGGCCCCTTCAGTGGGGGAGGGACCCGGCCCTGCGGCGAGTTCCCGCTACTCCACCGGGCGCGGCGGCAGGTCCGACCCGGTCGTGGAGAGCCCCCGGTACAGCCGCGCCAGATATCCGCCCAGCTGGGCGGTCATGTCCACCGCCTCCGGGTCGAGCACCCACTGGAGCTGCAGCCCGTCCATGACCGCCAGCAGCTGTCGGGCCTCGGCCGCGCAGTCGGTGTCAGGGCGCAGTTCACCGCTGTCCACGCCCCGCCGCAGCGACTGCGCGGCGTCGTCGACCAGGGTGCGGTAGCGGCGGGCGAAGAAGGCGTGGGCCGGGTGGTCCGGGTCGCCGGACTCGCCGACCAGGGCGTTGAACATCCGGGTGCGGCCCGGGCGGCGGCTGTTGTGGTCGGTCAGGTCGAGGAGGCGGTGGAACCACTCGGCGACGCTTGTGCACTCCTCCGCGAAGAACCGCTCGGTGTCGTGCTCGTCGCTGGCCTCCAGCACCGAGACCAGCAGGGCCTCCTTGGTGCGGAAGTGGTGCAGCAGCCCGCCCTGGGTGATGCCGACGTCCTTGGCGATCCGGGCCAGTGAGGTCGCGTGGAAGCCCCACTGGGCGAAGTGCTCGACGGCGGCGTCCAGGATGCGCGAGCGCCGCTCGTCGCCCACCGCGTACGTGCCGCGTGCCGCGCCCCTGCCGGTGTCACGGGTCGCCGACCCGTCCTTGACGTCCATGGCTGCCACCTTAGCCATCGGCGCCGGTCGGCCGCGATCACGTGACCTGGGTCACATGATGAAAACCTACTGCCCACTCGGTTTTCATGGTTCGCTGGGTGCGCACCCCGAGGCGGCGCCCTGAGCCGCCCGGCCGGCCCCACCCTGCCCCGGCCGGAGCCGAGCCGCGCCGTCCTCCGGGCTCCCCTCCCCACCCTCCCTCCCACGGGACCAGCGGCCCAGGAGAACCGGCCATGACCACCACCGACAGCGCAGTCGGCGCCCCGAGAGCCCAGGCGGCCCCGCCCCCGGCCCCGGACGGCGGCCGCCGCATCGGACGCCTGCTGCCGATGCTCACCCTCGGCAACGCCGTGCTCTACCTCGTCTACCTGGGCATCGGGCAGGTGCTGCTGCCCGCCCAGATCGAACTCGTCGACCCCGACGGCAAGGTCGCCGCGCTCGGCTGGGTCTCCGGCGTCGCGGCCGTCTTCGCGACGCTGTTCAACCCGCTCGCCGGACTGCTCTCCGACCGCTCCCGGCGCCGCAACCCGTGGATCCTCGGCGGCGGCCTCGCGTCCTTCGCGGCCCTCGCGCTGCTCGGCCAGGTCCGCACCATCCTGCTGGTCACCATCGTCTGGTGCCTGGTCCAGGCCGCGATGAACGTCTACCAGGCCGCGCTCACCGCCGTCGTGCCCGACCGGGTGCCCGTCGAACGGCGCGGGCTGGCCTCGGCCATGGTCGGCATCGGCACCCCGATCGGCTCGGTCATCGGCGTCACCCTCGCCACCCGCTACGTCCCGGACTCGCTCGGCACCGGCTACCTCGTGCTCGGCGCGACCGTCGCCGTCGCGGCCGTGCTGTTCGTCGCGCTGGTCCGGGAGGAGCGGCTGCCGGCCGTCGAACCCGTGCCGCTGCGACGGCAGTTGGCCGCCTTCGCCGACACCTTGCGGGTCGCCGACTTCCGCTGGGCCTTCATCGGCCGGTTCCTGATGATGCTCGGCTTCTTCGCGGTCTCGCTGTTCCAGTTCTACATCCTCCAGGACCACATCACCCTGCCCGACGGCATGGACGCGGCCGGCGCCCAGGCCGTGCTCGCACCGGTCGACGCCGTGTCCACCCTGGCCGCCACCGTCCTCGGCGGCTGGCTCTCCGACCGGCTCGGGCGGCGCAAGCCGCTGATCGCGGTCTCCTGCGTGCTGGCCGCCGCGACCATGACGGTCCCGGTGCTGATGCCCGACTGGACCGGGATCCTGCTCTTCACCGCCCTCGTCGGCATCGCCTTCGGCTGCTACATGGCGGTGGACACCGCGCTGGTCACCCTGGTGCTGCCGAGCGCCGACGACGCCGCCCGCGACCTCGGCGTGCTGAACATCGCCAACGCCGGCCCGCAGATCATCGCGCCCTTCGTGGCCTCGCTGGTCGTCGGTTCGGCCGGCTACGACGCCCTCTACCTGGTCGGCGCGCTGATCATCCTTGCCGGGGCGCTCGCGGTGGCCCCGATCAAGACCGTCCGCTGAACCGCGCCCGCCGCCCGCAACACACCCGCACCACCCAGGAGTTCCACCCCGTGCACACCATCGCCCCCGCCGTCCACCCGTACCAGGACCCGACCCGCCCGGTCGAGGAGCGGGTCGCCGACCTGCTGGCCCGGATGACCCTGGAGGAGAAGGCCGGCCTTCTCTTCCACACCATGATCCCGATGCACCAGGACGGCCGCCCGGTCGAGGCGGCGGACGGGGACGGCCTCGAATTCCCCGCCGACACCACCGGACTGATCCGCAGCCAGGGGCTGAACCACTTCAACCTGGTCGGCACCGCAGGCCCGAGGCAGTTGGCCGAATGGCACAACGCCGTGCAGGAGATCGCCGCCGGCACCCGGCTCGGCATCCCGGTCACCGTCTCGACCGACCCCCGGCACTCCTTCACCCTCAACATCGGCGCCTCCATCCAGGCCGGCGCCTTCTCCGCCTGGCCGGAGGCGATCGGCCTGGCGGCCGTCCGCGACCCCGAACTGGTCCACCGCTTCGCCGACATCGCGCGCCAGGAGTACCTGGCCGTCGGGCTGCGGGTCGCCCTGCACCCGCAGATCGACCTCGCCACCGAGCCCCGGTGGTCCCGCCAGACGGGCACCTTCGGCGCCGACGCCGCCCTCACCTCGGAGCTCGTCCAGGCCTACATCCGCGGCTTCCAGGGCGAGCGCCTCGGCCCGGACAGCGTCGCCACCATGGTCAAGCACTTCCCCGGCGGCGGCCCGCAGAAGGACGGCGAGGACCCGCACTTCCCGCACGGCAAGGAGCAGGTCTACCCCGGCGGCATGCGGGAGCTGCACCTCGCGCCGTTCCGCGCCGCGATCGCGGCCGGCGCCGCGCAGATGATGCCGTACTACGGCCAGCCGATCGGCACCGACTGGGAGGAGGTCGGCTTCGGGTTCAACCGGGGCGTGGTCACCGGTCTGCTGCGCGAGCAGCTGGGCTTCGGCGGCATCGTCTGCACCGACTGGGGGCTGCTCAACGACGACGAGATCTTCGGAGAACCGCACCAGGCCCGGGCGTGGGGCGTCGAGCACCTCACCGTCGCCGAGCGCGCGGCGAAGGCGCTGGACGCGGGCGTGGACCAGTTCGGTGGCGAGGAGTGCCCCGAGGTGGTCGTCGAACTGGTCCGCTCCGGGCGGATCGCCGAACAGCGGATCGACGACTCGGTCCGGCGGCTGCTGCGCGAGAAGTTCGTGCTCGGGCTCTTCGACGACCGGCGCTACGTCGACCCGGATGCCGCAGAGGAGACCGTCGGCAACGGTGGGTTCCGCGCCGCCGGGGCCGCCGCCCAGCGCCGCTCGCTCACCGTCCTGGTCAACCGCGAGCGCACCCTGCCGGTCACCCGGACCGCCCCCCGGCTCTACACCGAGGGCCTCGACCGCGCGGTCGTCTCCCGCTACGGCCGCCTCGCCGCCACCCCGGCCGAGGCCGACCTCGCGGTGCTTCGGCTGTTCACCCCGTACGAGTACCGCCCGAACCGCTTCGAGTCGATGTTCCACTCCGGGCGGCTCGACTTCCCCGAGGCCGAACTGGCGGCGATCCTCCGGGTGGCGGACGAAGTCCCGACCGTCGTCCTGATCAACCTGGAGCGGCCCGCCGTCATCCCGGAGATCGCCGGGCGGGCCGCCGCCGTGGTCGCCGACTACGGTGCGAGCGACGACGCGATGCTCGACGTCCTCTTCGGCCGCGCCCGCGCCGAGGGCCGGCTGCCCTTCGAACTGCCGCGCTCGATGGCCGCCGTCGAGGCCTCCCGCCCGGACGTCCCGAACGACACCGCCGACCCGGTCTTCCCGTACGGGGCGGGGCTGGACCTGGTCCTTCCCGGTCCGGAAGGACGCCCCGCATGAGACCCGCGGCCCGAGGACTCCCCACCGTCGCCCCGGTCACCCCCGACCGGACCTACGGTGTCCGCACGACCGACCTCCAGGAGCCGAACCGGCTCCGGCACCACCTCGACCACGAGGCGCCGCGCCCGTGACCCACACAGGAGAGCACCGCATGAGCACCGAAGGATCTCGACAGCACCCGGTCGTCCCCACCGGCTGGGGCCCG
This sequence comes from Kitasatospora sp. NPDC093102, assembly GCF_040683915.1. Taxonomy (NCBI): domain Bacteria; kingdom Bacillati; phylum Actinomycetota; class Actinomycetes; order Kitasatosporales; family Streptomycetaceae; genus Kitasatospora; species Kitasatospora sp. NPDC093102. The sequence goes on from NZ_JBFBFA010000005.1 coordinate 256,722, forward strand.
GTGCGCGGGGAGCGCCGCGCGGACGGCAGCGTCCGTTTCCTGGGCATCCCGTACGCCCAACCGCCGGTCGGCGAGCTGCGGTTCGCCGCCCCGGTGCCGCCCCGGCCGTGGACCGAGGTGCTGGACGCGACCGCCTACGGGCCGACCGCACAGCGCCGTCCGTTCGGCGAGGTCACCACCATCCCCGAACCGACCGTCCCCGGCGCGGACATCCTCAACCTCAACGTCTTCACCCCGGACCTCGCCCCGGCGGCCGGTCTGCCGGTACTGGTCTGGATCCACGGCGGCGGTTTCGTCGCCGGCTGCTCGGCGAGCCCGTGGTACGACGGCGCGGCCTTCAACCGGGACGGCGTGGTCGTGGTGTCGATCGGCTACCGGCTCGGCATCGAGGGCTTCCTGCACCTGCCCGACGCCCCCGACAACCGGGGCGTGCGGGACTGGATCGCCGCGCTGGAGTGGGTCCGCGACAACATCACCTCCTTCGGGGGCGACCCGGCCAAGGTGACCGTCGCCGGGCAGTCCGCGGGCGGCGGCGCCGTCCAGACCCTGCTCGCCACCCCGTCCGCCCAGGGACTGTTCCGTGCCGCGATCTCCGTCTCCGGCGCGGTGATGCGCCCGCAGGACCGCGCGACCGTCGAAGCCGTCAGCCGGACCCTCACCGCCCGCACGGGCGTGCCCGCGACCGCCGCCGCCCTGCGCGACCTGTCCGACGAGAACCTGCTCGACCTCCAGGACGCGCTCAGCGGGGCCGGCCCGGACGGGGACACCCTGCCCGCACTCTCCCTCGCCCCCTTCGCGGACGGCGAGCTGGTGCCGCTGCCGGGGCCGGAGGCGCTGCCGGACACGGAGATTCCGCTGCTGCTCGGCTTCACCGCACACGAGTTCGCCTCCCCCGCGGAGGACGGCGATGCCGAGACGGAGGACGAACTGCGCGGCTTGCTCGGTGCCTTGGGCCTGGACGAGCGTGGCGTGGCGCGCTTCCTCACCGAGCACCCGGGTGCGAACGGCGGCGACGCGATCACCGACTGGCTGTTCCGCGCCCCCGCCCTGGCCATCGCCGAGGCCCGCGCCGAACGCGGACGGCCCACCTGGCTCTACCAGTTCGACTGGTCCGGCACCGCCCCGGGCCGTGCCGGGCAGGCCTACCACTGCATCGACCTGCCGTTCGCCTTCGACCTGCTGGACGCCGAGGGCGTGGCGGCGGCCCTCGGCACCGAGCCGCCGCAGGCGCTGGCCGACGCCGTCCACGGAGCCTGGGTCGCCTTCGTCCGCGACCTCGACCCGGGCGCCGCCTGGCCCGCGTACCGGGACGGCCGCGCGACCATGCGCTGGCACGCCGAACCCCGGGTGGAGCGCGACCCGCTGCGCGGCGTCCGGGACATCTGGCTCTCCTGAGGGCGCCCGGCCGGTCCGGCCGGGGCGAGGATGACAGTGCCGCGTGGCAGAGTTCGCCTCATGAACATCGCCACCACCACGCACAGTTGGGACGAGTCCGTGGCGCTCTTCGAGCGCCGCGGACTGCCCGTCTCCTCGTACCAGAACCTCTACGAGGAGGAGTACGACGTCCACTCCGGCCCCCTGTCGATCGCGGGGCACCTCGACCTCGACGCCGCGGATCCGGAGGGCACCGGCTACATCGTCGACGGCGACCTCGACGTGACCGGCGCCGTCCTCAACACCGACGACGGCTGCCCCGCGCTGATCGTGCTCGGCGACCTCCGGGCCGCCGCCGTCTACCTGGAGGGGGACGCCAAGCTGCTGGTCCGCGGCAGCGTCCACGTGGAGGCCTTCGTCGGCAACATGACCGACAAGCTGGTCATGCTCCACGGCGACCTGCACGCCCGGGTCACGGTGCTGTCCGCCGAGTTCGAGCCCGACCTGATCGAAGGCACTCTGCACGGCCCCGTCCTCGCCCCCGCGTACCTGGCGCCCGCCGGTGCCGAAGCACCCGCCGCTCCCGAGACCGTGCTCGTGCCCGAGGTCCTGTGCACCGGCACCGACGACGACCCCGACGACGTGCGCGGCTTCGACGCCCCCGGCGTCCACGGCGGCCGGCTGCTGCGCCGCATCGAGGCCGGTCTTCCCGTCACCCTGGCCGCCGGACGGGACCGTGCGAGCGACCACCCGCCCGCGTGACGCAGACTGGGGGGCGAGAATGTCTCAGACGGAGGATGAATCACATGGCCGACCGGCCTTTGACACTGATGGCAGTGCACGCCCACCCCGACGACGAGGCCACCGGGACCGGGGGTGTCCTCGCCCGCTATGCGGCGGAGGGCATCCGCACGGTTCTCGTCACGTGCACGGACGGCAGGTGCGGTGACGGGCCGGGAGGGGCCAAGCCGGGCGAGCCCGGGCACGACCCGGTGGCCGTCGCCGCGATACGCCGGCAGGAACTGGAGGCCAGCTGCGAGGTGCTGAAGGTGAGTCACCTGGAGCTGCTGGAGTACGCCGACTCCGGGATGATGGGCTGGCCGAGCAACGACGAGCCCGGTTCGTTCTGGCACACGCCGGTGGCGGACGGCGCCGCCCGCCTCGCCGAACTGATGCGGCACTATCAGCCCGACGTGGTCGTCACCTACGACGAGAACGGTTTCTACGGCCACCCCGACCACATCCAGGCCCACCGCATCACGATGGCGGCGCTGGAGCTGACCGACCTGACGCCGAAGGTCTACTGGACGACGGCGCCGCGCTCGGCCATGCAGCGGTTCGGGGAGGTCCTGCGCGAGGCCGGCGCGGACTGGGAGGCCCCGGACCCGGCGGAGGCGGGCGAGATGCCCGAGATCGGTCTGCCCGACGAGGAGATCACCACCTGGGTGGACACCACCGCGTTCGGTGGCCGGAAGTTCGACGCCCTGGCCGCGCACGCCAGCCAGGGCGAGAACATCTTCTTCCTGAGGATGGGCAAGGAGCGGTTCACCGAGCTGATGGGCGTGGAGACCTTCGTGCGGGTCAAGGACACCACGGGCGCGGCCGTCCCCGAGAACGACCTCTTCGCCGGCCTGCGCTGATCCCGGAGCAGTGACGTGCCGGCTGCGGGGCGGGTGGGCCTCGCAGCCGGCACCGGGTGGACGCGGCGTCCGTGGAGGTCGCCGGGGTCCGCTGTCCGATGTGACATCAGATCATCGGACGTTGACAGCGGGATTGTCGCCCGCTGTTCACCTGCCGGCTGCCCGACGGTCGCCGGCGTGCGCGTGTCCATCGCGGAGGTGTGCGCTCCCGGGCCCGGCCCAGGCCGGTACGGCCCGCGCGGGTGGTCGCAGGACCGCCACAGGGCCGGCCGCTGCTGTTCCTGCGCTGTTCAACCGGGCGCTCCTGACTGTGCCCGATCAAGCCCCTAAGTTCCCTGGGGAACTGCGAGAAGGGGCCATGAAGGACACGCAATATGCCGTGCGGGCAAGAGAACTGACGAAGTGTTTCGGTGATGTCGTGGCGCTCGACGCCGTCGGGCTGGAGCTGGCACCCGGGCGGATCCACGGGCTGGCCGGGCCGAACGGGGCCGGGAAGACCACGCTGCTCGGGCTGCTGCTCGGGCTGGCCGTCGCCGACGGCGGCGAGCTGGAGGTGCTGGGCAGACCGGTCGGCCGGGCGCTGCCGGCGCCGCACGCAGTGGCCGGCTTCGTGGACGGGCCCGGGCTCTACCCGTCGCTGACCGCACGGACGAACCTGGCCGCACCGGCGAGGCTGCGCGGGCAGGACACCCGGGCGGGCCGGATCGACGAGGTGCTGGCCGAGGTCGGGCTGACCGAGGTCGCCGACGACCGGGTGCGGGGCTTCTCGCTGGGCATGCGGCAGCGGCTGGGACTGGCCGCGGCGCTGCTCACGGACCCCCGGCTGCTGGTGCTCGACGAGCCGTCCAACGGCCTGGACCCGGCCGGCAAGCAGCACGTGCACGGGGCACTGCGGCGGCTCGCGGCCGACGGGGTGACGGTGGTGCTGTCCAGCCACCGGATGGACGACCTGGAGGCGCTCTGCGACGAGGTCACCATCCTGGCGACCGGGCGGGTCCGCTTCTCCGGCCCGCTCGGCGAGCTGGCCGCGGAGAACCGCGCGCTCGACCACCGGCTGCTCACCTCCGATCCGGCGGCCGCACGGCGGGTGGCCGCCGGGGTGGCCGGAGTGAGGGTCCTGGCGCAGGCCGAGGCGGGACGCGCGGCCGAGGCGCTGGTGGTGCACGCGTCGGGGCAGGCCGTCGAGGAGCTGGTGGCGGTGCTGGTGCACGCGGGCGTCCGGGTGCGCGAGGTCGCACCGGTGGTCCCGGCCCTGGAGGCGGCGTTCCTCGCCCTGACCGAGCAGCAGGAGGACGGGCGATGAGTACGGTCACGGCCGGGCGCACGGTGGCCGCCGCCGGCGTCGGACCGGGGGCGCGCCCGGTGCCGGTGGGCCGGGTGTACCGCTTCGAGCTGGTCAAGCTGCTGTCGCAGTGGCGGATCCGACTGCTGATGCTGGCCTGCTGGATCGTGCCGGGCCTGTTCACGGCCGCGGTGGCCCAGCAGGGGACGCTGCCCTCCGACACCCTGTTCGGCCGCTGGATGCACGCCACGGGCTGGGCCGGCCCGCTGGTGGTGCTGGGCTTCGCGGGCTCGTGGGCGCTGCCCCTGTTGACCTCCGTGGTCGCGGGCGACGTGTTCGCCGCCGAGGACCGGCTCGGGACCTGGCGGCACCTGCTGGTGACGGTCCGCTCGCCGCGAAGGATCTTCGCGGCGAAGGCGCTGGCCGGCACCACCGTGATCGTGCTGCTGATGGCCGCACTGGTGGCGTCGAGCACGGTCGGCGGGCTGGCGGCGGTCGGCGACGAACCGCTGGTCGGCGTGGACGGACACCTGCTGTCGCCGTCGGACGCAGCCGGCAGCGTGCTGCTGGCCTGGGCGTGCGCACTGGCGCCCACCCTGGCGCTGGCGGCGCTCGGGCTGCTCGGCTCCGTCCTGCTGGGCCGCTCGCCGATGGGGCTGCTGGTCCCCGCGCTGGCGGCGGTGGCGATGCAGCTCGCGCAGGTGCTGCCCCTGCCGGTGGCGCTGCGCCTGGCGCTGCCCGGCTACGCCTTCGTCTCCTGGAACGGGCTGTTCGCCGACCCGGGCCGGCTCGACGAACTGCTGATCGCCGTCGCCGTCAGCCTGCTCTGGGCCGCGGTCGCCACCGCGGCGGCCTACCTGCTGTTCGTCCGGCGGGACTTCACCACCGGCAGCGAGGACGGGGTGGGGCGCCGCACGCTCTCCTTCGGGGTGCTGCCGCTGGCCGGGCTGCTCGCGCTGACCTCCGGCGCGGTCGCGGTGGCCACGCCCTCGACCGGCTCGGGGATCTCGCAGGCGAAGGTGCAGCAGGAGGTCGCCACCGTGTTCGCGCACCTGTACCGGCTGCAGACCGAGCAGCTGCACCGCCCCGCCGTGACGGAGGCCGAGCTGCGGGCCACCGCGGCCTGCCGGCGGGGCGACGGCCAGGTCGACCCGGAGGGGCCGGGCAACGACTGGCGCTGCGTGGTCACCTGGCACCTGCCCGGGACGGACGCGCCGGGGACGGCGGTCTACCAGCTCGACGTGGCCTCGGACGGACGGCTGATGGCCGACGGCGACGGTCCGAAGGAAGTGAACGGCTACTTCCTGGTGCACACCCCGACCGGGGACGCACCGAACCCGCTGTGGCAGTTCGACGGTCAGGTCGGGCTGCTCGCTTCCCCACCGAACGCAGCGGACGCAACGAATCCGACCGATCCAACGAAGGGCTGACGCCATGCAGGTGACGCGTCGTCGACGCAGCCGGAACGGCCACCTCGTCCTCCTCGGCCGCCGGGTGGGCCGCCGGGCCACGCTCGCCACGGCCTGCATCACGGCGGTGGCCGTGGCCACCGGCACGGCTTTCGCGGCCACCCACCAGTTCGGCACGGACCAGGTGGGCCAGACCACCGCCGACGGCCTGGTCGTCTCCAGCGACCAGTACCTCGCCCCGTACGGGAGCCGGCAGGTCCTCGACAACGGCAAGCTGATGGGCTCCACGGTCAGCCCGGACGGCGGCCACCTGGCCGCCGCGGTCGCCGACGGCGACGCGGCGCTGGTCGTGGTGGACCTGAAGACCGGGAAGGTGCAGCAGCGCGTCGGCACCAACAAGGCGGACGAGCTGCGCATCCCCAGCGGCTCGGTCGGCCAGGAGTCCCCGGTCTACTCGCCGGACGGCAAGCAGCTGTGGCTGGGCCAGCTCGACGGCTACACCCGGTTCACCGTGAAGCCCGACGGCACGCTGTCCGCCCCGGTGGCGGTGAAGATCCCGGCCGACGGGGAGAAGCACGCGCTGGCCTCCGGGGCGGTGTTCTCCGCGGACGGTTCGACGGTGTACGCCGCGGTCAACGGGCAGAACCGGGTGGTCGCGATCGACACGGCGACGGGCGCGGTCAAGCAGAGCTGGACGGTCGGCAACGCGCCGCGCGGCGTGGTGCGGGTCGGCGGGAAGCTGTACGTCTCCAACGAGGGCGGGCGCGCGGCCACCGCCGAGGACACCACGGTCAACTCCTACGGCACCCAGGTGCCGGCCGACCCGGTGACCGCCGCCACCACCACCGGCACGGTCAGCGTGATCGACCTCGCGGACCCGGCCGCCGCCGTCGGCTCCATCCCCGTCGGCCTGCACCCGACCGCGCTGTACGCGAAGAACGGGGTGCTGTTCGTCGCCGACACCGCCGGCGACGAGGTGTCGGTGATCGACACCGCGCGCGACCAGGTCGTCCAGACCATCTCCACCAAGCCGTGGCCGGAGGCCTCCGTCGGCTACGAGCCCACCGCGGTGACGCTCACCGACGACGGCCGCCTGCTGGTCACCCTCGGCCGGGCCGACGCGGTGGCCGTCTACCGCTTCACCGGCGTGCAGGAGCCGGTCGGCTACGTCGGCCTGCTGCCCACGGACTACTTCCCGGCGGAGATCGCCACCGTCGGCTCGAAGGTGATCGTCTCCAACACCCGTGGCATCGATGCCCGGCGGCCCAACAGCACCGGCGCCCACAAGACCCACGACACCACCTCCAGCCTCACCCAGTTCACGCTGCCGGGCGACAAGGAGATCCGCTCGCAGACCGCCAAGGTGTTCCGGCAGAACGGCTGGACCAACAACGCGGTCAAGCCGGCGAACGGCCACAAGGCGAAGGCGGAGCCGGTGCCGAAGCGGATCGGCGACCCGTCGCCGATCAAGCACGTCTTCCTGATCGTCAAGGAGAACCGGACCTACGACCAGGTCTTCGGTGACATCGCCAAGGGCAACGGCGATCCCGGGCTGGCCCAGTTCGGCGCCAACGTGACGCCCAACCAGCACGCGCTGGCCGAGCAGTTCGGGCTCTACGACAACACCTACGACATCGGCACCAACTCCGCCGAGGGCCACAACTGGCTGATGCAGGCGGACAACCCGGAATACACCGAGTCCTCGGCCGGCGAGTACGAGCGCAGCTACGACACCGAGGACGACGCCCTGGGCCACCAGCGCTCCGGCTTCCTGTGGACGGGCGCGCAGGCGGCGGGCAGGACGGTGCGCGACTTCGGCGAGTTCCACCAGTTCCTGGACAAGCCCGCCGACGCCACCTGGCAGAACCTGTACTGCGACGCCAGGACCATGGACGAGACCGGGCAGGGCAGCGCCTACGCCCTCAAGTCCTCCTCACCGATCCCCTCGCTCAACAGCGTCTCGGTGCCCGGCTTCCCGAAGTTCGACACCGATGTGCCGGACCTGTACCGGTACCAGGTCTGGAAGCAGGACTTCGAGAAGAACGGCCCGGCGAACCTCAACATGCTGTGGCTGTCCAGCGACCACACCGGCGGTCCGGCGAGCCCGGCCGCCCAGGTCGCCGACAACGACCTGGCCACCGGGAAGATCGTCGACGAGATCACCCACAGCGAGTACTGGAAGGACTCGGCGATCTTCGTCGTCGAGGACGACTCCCAGGCGGGCCTGGACCACGTGGACGGCCACCGTGCCCCGATCCAGATCATCAGCCCCTGGGCGCAGCACGGGGCCGTGGACAGCCGCTACTACTCGCAGATCACGATGATCCGCACCATCGAGCAGATCCTCGGCATCCACCCGATGAACCAGAAGGACAGCGCGGCCAGCCCGATGACCGCGGCCTTCACCGACCGGCCGGACTACACGCCGTTCACCGCGGTGCCCAACCGGACCGCGCTGACCGACGGCCTGAAGACGCCGCCCTCGTGCGGCCTCGACGTGCCCGGGGAGCAGGACCTCCGGGCGGCCGCGGCACCCGCCACGATCGCGCCGCCGGCGGCGGAGTCGGCCGTCGCGGTCCAGTGGGACGCCTGGAAGTCGCACCAGCGGCTGACCGGCCCGAACGCGGCGCCGGACCGGGCCAACCCGGCGCAGATGGAGCACCTGGTCTGGTACCAGACGCACAACTGGACCACACCGTACCCGGGCGAGGACGCGATCCTCGCCCCGGACGACGTGCCCGGCGCCTACCTGCCGTCGCCGGAGAACGACGGCTGACCCTCCGCTCTCCACCAGGCCCCCGGCCGGCGACCTCGCCGGCCGGGGGCCTGCTCGTCGTGGGCCGTGGAGACACGCCCTCGCCCGGGCCCGGTCCGGACCTGCCGGACCGCGCACCCGGTGTGGTCGGTACGAGGCCGGACACCGAGCCCGCAGCAGCTGCCCGCCGACGGCCGGCTGCTGCTGGAGGTCCTGAACGGGGATCCGGCGCCGTCCATCCGCGACGACGAGGCCCGGCGGGTGCTCGAACCCGTGCTGTCCGGCTGGGAGCGGGACGTGCTGCCGGGACCGGGCGGGCAGCCCGGGTGACCGGTCGACCGCGGCCGGGTGAGCCGCCGGCCGGGGCCCGGCGGTGTCACTCGCGTCCCACCCGGTGAATTCCGTCGCATTCCGGCGCAGCCGTCACAGGTGTCCGAGAAATCGCTCAGATATTCTCGCGAATAACTGTTCGAGTGGATGGGGAGGTTCTGATGCCATATTTTCGGCCAAAGAAATGACGCCCGCCCACGGGTGTTCCGGGCGTGGCCGGGAGGCGCACCTGGGATTTTGTGGTTCCGATTACCGGCGGGGTCGCTTTCCGTTCAATCGGAAGGGGTTGCGAGCAGCTGACCCGCAGTGAAGACTGTTGCGCGTTCGTCGTCCGGGCGTTCGGGACGGCAAGGATTGTGCGGCTCCCCGGCCGTGTCGGCGCGTTCCGCGCGGCGGATGCGGGGGCGGATCGCAAATGAGGGGGATGGGCATGCCGGATGCGGCCATTGCGCAGGTGAGGGCCGAGAGGGCGGCCGGTCGGCGGGGGACGGGTTTCTGTCCGACCGTTCCGGCGGGGTAGGGGTATTCGGTCGCTCGCGGTTCACCGCGTGCAGGTCCGTCGTTCATCGTGCGGTGGGGAATTCCGGCGGCGGCGAATTCTGGTCGCATTCGCACCGTCCGGTCCGGAAGCGTCGGCGCGACCCCGGAACGGATCCACGAGGGCGGGCGCGGCACTCCGCGGCGGACGCCCGGGGATTCCCGTTCCCGGGCCGGCCGACCACCGTCGGCCGGGCTTGTGCCGATTCCCCTCGTTCCCGCGCGTCCTGAAGTGGGCGGCGCCGGCGGCCGGAAATTTCCCGCTGCGCCGCACCCCGATCCGCAATTCCACTGCGGGTGCCCGGCGCGCCCGCACCCGAGAACCAGTCAACGGGAGCTTCCGTCATGCCGTACGCCAGTCCGGCGCCCACTCGTGAGCGGGCGCCGCTCCTCCTGCGCAGCGAGCTGCAGCACCGGCTCGACACGCTCGCGCGCGCCCACCGGGTGCCCGGTGCCCAGCTGGTGCTGGACACCGGCTCGGAGACCGTCGTCCTGCACACCGGGGTGGCCGACGTCAGAACCGGGGCGCCCTTCACCGACGACACGGCCGTCCCGGTGGGGTCGCTCACCAAGCCCTACACGGCCGCCCTGGTGATGCTGCTCGCCGACGACGGCGACCTCGACCTCGACGAACCGGCCGCCGAGTACCTTCCGGAGCTCCGGCAGTTGCCCGAAGTAACGATTCGTCACCTACTCGGCCACACCGGCGGACTGCCCACCGGGCCGGACTCCGATGCCGCCGCCCGCACCACCGCGACGCGCTACCTGTCCGCCGTGTGCACCGAGAAGGATGCGCTCTTCCCGCCCGGGACGGACTTCTCCTACTCCAACGCCGGCTACGTCGCCGCCGGGCGCCTGGTCGAGACGGTGACCGGGATGCCCTGGCAAGAGGCGGTGCGCGCCCTGCTGCTCGAACCCTTCGGCACCGGGCCGGTGTTCGTCGACACGGTCGCACCCGGACGACCGGTCGCCGCCGGGCACGCGCTCAACGCCGCGACGGGCCTGGCCCGGGCGGTCCGGCAGAACCTGGCCCCGCTGGAGGCCCCGGCCGGCGCCCTGCTGGCGAGCGCCGCGGACCTCGCCGCACTCGGCGCCGCCCTGGCCGGCCGGGCCAAGACGCTGCCCCCGGACGTCGCCGAGGAGATGCGCCGTCCGCAGTCCGGAGCCCGGCCGGGAGCGCTCGCGCACGGCTGGGGCGCCGGGGTGGCGCTCTACCGGCAGGACGCGCGGCTCTGGTGGGGCCACGACGGCAACGCCATGGGGACCTCCTGCCACCTGCGGGCCGACCCGGACAGCGGCGTGGTGGTCGCCTTCACCGGCAACGCCGGCGCCGCCACCGCCCTGTGGCGCGAGCTCGCGGCCGAACTGGAGGAGTCGGCCGGGGTGCGGGTGCCCGCGGCGATCGAGCCGGTGGGCGCGGGCGGGCCCGTGCCGCTCGCCGAACCCGTGACCCTGGCCGCGTGCGCGGGCGACTACCGCAACGGCTCGATCCGCTACCGGGTCGAGTCGACCGGCGACGGACCGGCCACCCTCTCGGTGGACGGCGACCTGCCGCTCCCGCTGCGCTGCTACGCCGGCCTCTCCTACGACCTGATCGCCCCCGACACCGGCCGCCCCGAGCCCGGCGGACGCTTCCACCGGGACCCGGCCACCGGCCGGATCGACCGGGTGCAGGTCTCCGGACGCACGGCCCGCCGGGCCGCCTCCGACTGAGCCGCCCGACCCCGCCGCCGTACGCCCGCCCCCCCGCACCATCGCCCCAGCGTTCCCCCGGGCCCGAGGGCCGGCTACCGCCTGCCCCGGTGCCCTCGTCGTCGCCCCCATCGGAAGGACCTTCCGCCATGGCCGACCGGCCTGCCCAGCCCGCGCGTCCGTCCGCTCCGCCGCGGCATCGGACCCTCGACGCGCTGTTCGCCGCCCAGGCGGCCCGCACGCCGCACGCGCCCGCGGTGACCGACGGCCGGCGCACCTGGACCTACCGGGACCTGGCCGAACGCGTCGAGCGGCTGGCCCGCGACCTGCGCCGGCACGGCGCCGGGCCGGAGCGGACGGTGGCCCTGGTCCTGCCGCGCTCGATGGAGCTGGTCGCCGCCGAGCTGGCCGCCGTCCGGGCGGGCGCCGCCTTCCTGCCCGTGGACCCGGCCTACCCCGCCGAGCGACGGGCGCTGATGCTCGCCGACGCCGCCCCCGCGATCGTGCTGGACGATCCGGCCGCCGTCCGCGCGCTCCTGGAGGCGGCCGGGCCCGCCGACCCGGACGGGACGGGCGCCCCGGTCGCGGCCGGCACCGACCACCCGGCGTACGTGATCTACACCTCGGGCTCCACCGGGACGCCCAAGGGCGTGGTCGTCACCCACCGGGGGATCGCCGGCTTCACCGCGGCGGCCGTCGAGAACTACGCGGTACGGCCCGGGGACCGGGTGCTCCAGTTCTCCTCGCCCAGCTTCGACGCCTCCGTCCTGGAGCTGTTCGTCTCCGTGCTCACCGGCGCCACCCTGGTGATCCCCCCGGACGGCCCCTGGCTGGGAGAGGAGCTCGCCGCCGTCCTGGACGAGCACCGCATCACCCACACCCTGATCCCGCCCGCCGCCCTGGCCACCGTGCCCGCCGGCGCGGGCCGCCACCTGCGCACCCTGATCGTCGGGGCCGAGGCCTGCCCCGCCGAGCTGGTCGACCGCTGGGCGCCCGGCCGGCGCATGATCAACTCCTACGGCCCGACCGAGGCCACCATCGTCGCCACCTGGACCGGCCCGCTCACCGCCGGCACCGGCACACCCGCCATCGGCAGCGCCCTGCCGCACGCCCGGGTGTACGTGCTCGACGAGGCCATGCGGCCCCAGCCGCCCGGCACCGACGGCGAGCTGTACCTCGGCGGCGAGGGCGTCGCCCGCGGCTACCTCGGCCGCCCCGGCCTGACCGCCGCGCGCTTCGTCGCCGACCCCTTCGGGCCGCCCGGCGCCCGGCTCTACCGCACCGGCGACCGGGCCCGGTGGAACGCCGACGGGGACCTGGAGTTCCTCGGCCGGCTCGACCGGCAGGTCAAGGTCCGCGGCTTCCGGATCGAGCCGGGCGAGATCGAGGCCGCGCTGCGCGCCCACCCCGGCGTCGACCAGGCCGTCGTGATGGTCCGCGAGGACGAGCCGGGCCACACCCGGCTGGTCGGCTACGCCACGCCCGCCGACCCGGAGCGGGCCCCGGACCCGGCCGAGCTGCGCACCGCCCTGGCCGCCGCGCTGCCCGCCCACCTGGTGCCCGCCGCCGTCGTCGTGCTGGCCGCGTTCCCGCTCACCCCCCAGCTCAAGATCGACCAGCGGGCGCTGCCCGCGCCCGCCCGGCAGGCCGCCACCGGACGGCTCGTCCCGCGCACCGAGCGGGAGCGCGCCCTGGCCGCCGTCTGGGCCGAGGTCCTCGGCCTCGACGCGGTGGGCGCGGAGGACGACTTCTTCGAACTCGGCGGCGACTCGATCCTCGCCGCCCGCACCCTGGCCCGGGTGACCGCGCGGCTGGGCGTCCGGCTCACCCTGCGGGACGTCTTCACCGCCCGCACCGTCGCCGCCCTTGCCGCGCTGTTCGACGAGGCGCCCGCCGCCGCACCGACCGAGCCGATCCCGCCCGCCCCGCGCGGGGAGCCGCTGCCGCTGTCCAGCGCCCAGCGCCGGCTCTGGTTCCTGGACGACCTCGCCCCCAGCGGCACCGGGAACCACACCGGCGTGGCCCTGCGGCTGCACGGTGCCCTCGACCGGGAGGCCCTCGGCCGGGCCCTGCACCGCCTCGCCGCCCGGCACGACTCGCTGCGCACCACCGTCGCCACCGTCGATGGGCGGCTCGTGCAGCACGTCGCCGAGCGGTCCGGGCTGCCGCTGCGCACCGAGGACCTCGGCGCCCTGCCCGACGGGGAGCGCGCCGAGGCGGCCGAACGCCTGCTGACCGAGGAGCTGGAGCGGCCGTACGACCTGGCGCGGGGCCCGCTCGCCCGGGCGCTGCTGGTCCGGCTCTCCGCCGACGAGCACCTCCTGCTGCTGGCGCAGCACCACATCGTCACCGACGGCTGGTCGGTGGGGGTCCTCACCCGCGAACTGGCCGCGCTCTACCGGGCGGAGGCCACCGGCGAACCGGACGCCCTGCCCGCCCCCGCCCTCCAGTACCCCGACTTCGCACACTGGGAGCAGCACCGCCGAACCGACCACGCACCGGACCTCGCCTACTGGAAGCGCACCCTGGCGGACCTGCCCACCCTGCGGCTGCCCACCGACCGCCCCCGGCCCGACCAGCGCACCGGCAACGGCGCGGCGCACCGTCACCACCTGCCGGCCGAGCTGGTCGACCGGCTGCGCCACCTTGCCGCGGGCCGCGGCACCACGGTGTTCACCCTGTTCGCCGGGGCGTCCGCACTGCTGCTCTCGCGCTACTCCGGCCAGCGGGACGTGGCCTTCGGCACCGTCACCAACGGGCGGGACCGGCGGGAACTGGAGGAGGTGACCGGCTTCTTCGTCAACACCGTGGTGCTGCGCGGCGACGTGGACGAGCAGGCCACCGTCGACCGCTTCGTGGAGGACATGCGCACCACCCTGCTGGACGCCTTCGCCCACGCCGGGGTGCCCTTCGACCGGGTGGTCGAGGAACTGGCCCCGCCCCGCGACCCCAGCCGGACCCCGCTGGTCCAGGTCGTGGTCGTCCAGCAGACCCCCACCGCCCCGCCGCCCGCCGGGGGCCTGCGCTTCGCGGACCACCCGCTGCCCCGCCCGGCCGCCCGCTTCGACCTGGTGCTGGAGTTCACCCCGGACGACGCCGCCGGCTGCACGCTGACGGTGGAGTACAACACCGACCTGTTCGACCGGCGGACCGTGACCGCGCTGGCGGGCCACCTGCACCGCCTGCTGGCCGGGATGGCGGACGGGCCGCAGCGCACCCTCGCCGAACTGCCGATGATCCCCGAGGAGGAGCAGCGCGCGCTGCTCGACGCCCGGAACCCGGCGGGCGCGCCGCCCGTGCTGCCCGCACCGGTCACGCCGCCCGGGCCGCTCGCCTGGACCCGCGCCTACGTCCTGGACCGCGGGCTGCGCCCCCAGCCCGACGGCGTACCCGGCGAGTTGCACCTCGCGGGCGGCTTCCCGGACCAGCCGGGGGAGACGGCCGAGCGGTTCGTCGCCGACCCGTACGGCGCGCAGGGGGACCGGATGTACCGCACCGGGGACCTGGTGCGGTGGAACGCCGACGGCGAACTGGAGTACCTCGGCCGGGTCGCGCACCGGGCGAAGCCCCGCGGCCTCGGGACCGATCCGGACGAGGCGGCGGAGGCGCTGCGGCGCTGCGCGGGCGTGGCCGAGGCGGCCGCCGTCCTCGCCGAGGGCCCCCGGCGGCTGGTCGGCTACGTGGTGCCCGTGCCGGGCGGCCGGATCGAGCCCGAGGCGGTGCGCCGCGCACTTGCCCTGACCCTGCCCGACCACCTTGTCCCCGCGGTCGTGGTGCCGCTGCCCGCCCTGCCGCTGGGCCCCGACGGCACGCTCGACTGCGGCCGGCTGCCCGACCCCGGTCCGGCCGCGCAAGCCGTGCGCCACGTCGCCCCCCGCACCCCCGCCGAACGCGCGCTCGCCGGCATCTGGGCCGAGGTGCTGCGGCTGGAGCGGGTCGGCGCCGACGACAACTTCTTCGACCTCGGCGGGGACTCCATCCTCGGCATCCAGGTGGTGGCCCGCTGCCGGCAGGCCGGGCTGGCGGTGACCTCCCGGGACCTCTACCGCCACCAGACGGTCGCCGCGCTGGCCCGGTCCGCGGAGGACGCCGAGGCCCCGGCCGCGCCCGCACCGGTGGCCGCCACCGGGGAGGCCGTGCCGACCCCGATCCAGCGCTGGTGGTTCGACCGGGCCGCCGGCCGGCCCGGCCACTTCGGCCAGGCGCTCTCCCTGCTGCTGCCCGGCGACCTGGACCGGGCGGCCCTGGAGGAGGCCCTGAACGACCTGGTCGCCCACCACGACGCGCTGCGCTCGGCCTTCACCGCCCCGGACGGCGGCGGGGCCGTGCGGTGGCGGATCCAGGAGCCGACGCGCCGGATCGTCCTGGCCCGGCACACCGGCCCGGACCAGGACACCCCGCACTTCGGACCCCACGACCTGAGCGGCGGCGAGCCGCTGCTGCGCGCCGTGCTGCACGAGCGCGCCGAGGGCCGGCCTTCGGTCCTGCACCTGGCCGTCCACCACCTGGTGGTCGACGGCGTCTCCTGGCGGGTGCTGCTGGAGGACCTGGACACCGCCTACCGCGCTCGCCGCGACGGCCGGGACGGGGCGGGCGCCCTGCCGGCGAAGTCCTCGCCGGTGCGGCAGTGGGCCGAGCGGCTGAGCGCCTTCGCCGCCGCGGGCGGCTTCGAGGACGAGGCGGAGTACTGGGCCCGGGCCGTGCCCGAGCAGCCCGCCGCCGAGCCGCTGCCCGACGAGTTTCCGGCCGCCGAGCTCGCCGGCCCCGACAGCTACGCCTCCGAACGCTCCGTCACCGTCCGCCTGAGCCCCGCCGACACCGCCGCCCTGCTGCGGACCCTGCCCGACACCTACCGCACCCAGGCCAACGACGTGCTGCTGAGCGCGCTCGGCCGCGTGCTGTGCGGGGCGAGCGGGCTGGAGCAGGTCGTGGTGGACGTCGAGGGCCACGGGCGCGAGGAACTGTTCGCCGAGCTCGACCTCAGCCGTACGGTCGGCTGGTTCACCACCCGCCACCCCGTCGCCCTGGCCGTCCCCGCCGGGGCCGGCTGGGACACCGTCCTCAAGCAGGTCAAGGAGCAACTGCGCGCCGTCCCCCGGCGCGGCCTCGGCTTCGAGGCGCTGCGCCACCTCGGGCGCCCCGGCACGGCGCCCGACACCCCGGCCGCCCGGATCGGCTTCAACTACCTGGGCCGCATCGCCCTTCCGGACGACGACGAGGACGGGCTGTTCCGTGGCACCTACCGGCCGCTGGAACTGGACGCGGACCCGGCCGTCGAGCGCCCCCACCCGCTGGAGGTGGTCGGTCGCCTGGACGGCGACGCGCTGGAGTTCACCTGGTTCCACTCCGCCGCCGTGCACCGGAGCGGGACCGTCGAGGCGCTGGCCCGGCGCTTCGCCGAGGAACTGGCCGACCTCGCCTGCCACGCGGTCCGCCCCGGCGCCGCCGGGCGCACCCCGTCGGACTTCCCGCTGGCCCGGCTCGACCAGGCGGCGGTGGACCGGATCACCGGCGCCGACCCGGGCGCGGTGGAGGACGTCCTGCCGCTCACCCCGACCCAGTCCGGCATGCTCTTCCACAGCCTTGCCGAGGAGGACAGCGGCGCCTACTTCCAGCAGCTGGA
Organism: Kitasatospora sp. NPDC093102; assembly: GCF_040683915.1. Lineage (NCBI taxonomy): Bacteria > Bacillati > Actinomycetota > Actinomycetes > Kitasatosporales > Streptomycetaceae > Kitasatospora > Kitasatospora sp. NPDC093102. The sequence continues at coordinate 273,364 of NZ_JBFBFA010000005.1, forward strand.
CTTCGTCCTGGACGGCGTGCCCGACCCGGCGCGCCTCGCCGAGGCCTGGCAGCGGGTCACCGACCGCACCGCGGTGCTGCGTGCCCACGTCCGCTGGCAGGAGGTGCCCGAGCCGCTGCTCGTGGTGCACCGCCGGGTGGCCGTGCCGGTCACCCACCTGGACTGGCGCGCGCTGCCCGAGGAGGAGCGCCGCGGCCGGCTGGCCGAACTGCTCGACCGAGACCGGGCCCGCGGCCTCGACCTGGTGCGGGCCCCGCTCCAGCGGCTGCTGCTCGTCCGCCTCTCGGACAGCCGGGTACGGGTGCTCTGGTCCTTCCACCACCTGGTCCTGGACGGCTGGAGCCTGTTCCAGGTGCTCTCGGACGTCTTCGCGGTGCACGCCGCCCTGGCCCGCTCCGGACCGGACACCGAGGTCCCGTACGGCACCGTGCCGGAGCGTCGGCCCTACCGCGACTACCTGGCCTGGCTGGGCGAGCGCGACCACGCGGAGGCCGAGCGGTACTGGCGCGGCCGCCTCGCCGGGCTGGCCGAGCCGACGCCGCTGCCGTACGACCGCGAGCCGGTGCAGAGCCATCGAGCGGAGTCCACCCGGGCCGTGCCGTTCACCCTGCCCGCCGCCGCGACCCGGGCACTGGAGGACCTCGCGCGCGGCTCCGGGCTGACCCTCAACACCCTGGTCCAGGGCGCCTGGGCGGTGCTGCTGGGCCGCCAGGCCGGGCGGGCCGAGGTGGTCTTCGGCACCACCTCCTCCGGGCGGCCGCCCGAGCTGCCCGGGGTCGAGACGATGACCGGCCTGTTCATCACCACCCTGCCGACCCGCACCACGGTGCCCGCCGAGGGCACCCTGCTCGACTGGCTCCGGACCCTGCAGCGGGAGCAGAGCGAGGACCGGAGGCACGGCTTCGTCCCGCTGACCCGCCTGCGGGCCGACACCGAACTGCCCGAGCAGACCGGCCTGTTCGACAGCCTGGTGGTCTTCGAGAACTACCCGGTCGACGAGGACGCCGCCGAGGCCCACGGCCTGCGGCTGCGCGACCTGGACGGGATCGAGACCACCAACTACCCGCTCGCCCTGCTCGCCTACCCGGGCCCGGAGCTGTCCCTGCGGCTCTGCTACGACCCGCGGCTGTTCGACGAGTCCACGGTGCGCCGGCTGGCCGGGCAGCTCGCCGCCGTGCTGACCGGCCTGCCCTCGGGCGCACACCGCCCGCCCGCGCGGCTGCCGCTGCTGACCGGGGAGGAACGCCGGCGCGTCCTGGTCGACTGGAACGCCACCGCCGTCGAGGAGCCCGCGGCCGACATCGCCGAACTCTTCGCCGAACAGGTGCTCCGCACCCCCGAGGCCATCGCCCTGGAGACCGGCGACCGGCGCCTGACGTACCGCGAACTCGACGCCCGCGCCGCCGAGCTGGCCGGACGGCTGGTCGCGCACGGGGTCCGGGTGGAGCGGCCGGTCGGGGTGCTCATGGAGCGCTCCGTCGAGCTGGTCGTCGCCCAGCTGGCGCTGGTCCGCACCGGCGGGGTCTACGTGCCCCTGGACGGCCGGGCACCGCGCGAGCGGCTGCACCGGATGCTCGCCGAGGCCGGCGCCGACCTGCTGCTCACCGACGCCCACCGGGCGGGCACCGCCGTCGAGCTGCTCCCCGCCGACCGGGTGCTGCGGGCCGACCGGCCGGACCCCACCGATCCGCCGCGCAACGAGGCCCCGGCGGCCGTCCACCCCGACAACGTCCAGTACCTGATGTTCACCTCGGGCTCCACCGGCACCCCGAAGGGCGTCGCGGTGCGCCGCCGGGACGTCGCCGCGCTCGCCCTGGACCGCGCCTTCACCGGCCACGACCGGGTGCTGGTGCACTCCCCGCACGCCTTCGACGCCTCCACCTACGAGCTGTGGGTGCCGCTGCTGCGCGGCGGCACCGCCGTGCTCGCCCCGCCGGAGGACCTGGACGCCGCCGCCATCCGGCGCGCCGTCACCGAGCAGGGCGTGCGCTGCCTGTGGCTGACCGCCGGCCTGTTCCGGCTGCTAGCCCAGGAGGACCCGGGCTGCCTGCGCGGCGTCCGCGAGGTGTGGACCGGCGGCGAGGCGGTGCCCGGCGCGGCCGTCCGCAAGGTCCTGGCGGCCTGCCCCGGCCTCATCGTGGTCGACGGCTACGGACCGACCGAGACCACCACCTTCGCCACCCGCCGGGCCTTCCGCGCCGGTGACGAGCTGCCCGCCGTCCTGCCGATCGGCCGCCCGCTGGACAACACCCGGGTGTACGTCCTGGACGGCGCGTTCCAGCCGCAGCCGCCAGGCGTCACCGGAGAGCTGTACCTCGCCGGGGCCGGCCTCGCCCGCGGCTACGCGGGCCGCCCCGGCGAGACCGCCGCCCGCTACCTCGCCGACCCGTACGGCCCGCCCGGCAGCCGGATGTACCGCACCGGCGACACTGTCCGGTGGAGCGAGGACGGCGAACTGCACTTCGTCGGCCGCGCGGACGACCAGATCAAGATCCGCGGCTTCCGGATCGAACCCGCCGAGATCGAGGCCCGGCTCACCGCCCACCCGGCCGTCGCCGAAGCCGTGGTCTCGCTGCACCAGGACGCCGGACGCAAGCGCCTCGCCGCCCACCTGGTGCCGGCCGAGGGCACCGAGCCGCCCGCCGCCGCCGAACTGCGCGCCCACCTGGCCGCCGACCTGCCCGACTACATGGTGCCCGCGGCCTTCGTCACGCTGCCCGAACTCCCGCTCACCGCCAACGGCAAGGTGGACCGCCGGCGGCTGCCCGCACCCGACTGGTCGGCGGGCGGCGACCGGCCCCACCGCGCCCCCGGTACCGACCGCGAGCGCCTGCTCGCCGCGATCTGGGCCGAGCTGCTCGGGGTCGAACGGGTCGGGCTGGACGACGACTTCTTCCTGCTCGGCGGCGACTCCATCCTGAGCATCCAGGTCGTCTCCCGGGCCCGCGCCGCCGGACTCGCGCTCTCCCCGCGCGACCTGTTCCGGCACCCCACCGTCGCGGCCCTGGCCGCGGCCGCCGGCAGCGCCGTGACCGTGGCCGGCACCGGGCCGGTCAGCGGCGAGGTCGGCCTGACGCCGATCCAGCACTGGTTCCTCGACCCCGGCCCGCGGCACGCCGAGCACTTCGACCAGTGCCTCGTGGTGGAGGCTCCCGGCGAGGTCGCCCCGCAGGCCCTGCGCCGCGCCCTGGCCGCCCTCTGGGCCCACCACGACGCGCTGCGCTCCCGCTTCACCCGTGCCCAGGACGGTACGTGGCAGCAGCACTGCGCCCCGGCCGAGGAGACCGCGCCCGAGCTGCTGGAGGTCCACGACCAAGGCCTGGAAGAGGTGGTGACCGCGGCCGCCCACGCCTCCTTCCGGCTGGACGGCGGCCCGCTGCTCACCGCCCGGCTGTTCACGGCCGAGGGCCGCCCCGACCGGCTGCTGCTGGCCGTCCACCACCTGGTGGTCGACGGCGTCTCCTGGCGGGTGCTGCTGGAGGACCTGGAGACCGCCTACCGGCAGGCCGTCGAGGGCCGCCCGCTGCGGCTGCCCGCCCGCACCAGCTCCGTCCGCGAGTGGGCCCGCCGACTGGCCGGGCACACCGCGGCCGGCGGCTTCGCCGGGCAGCACGCCCACTGGGCGGCCGCCGCCCGGGCCTGCGCCCAGCCGCTGCCGGTGGACGGCGACGGCGGCAACACCGCCGCCGACCTGCGCGAGGTGACCGTCCACCTGGACCGCGAACGCACCGACGCCCTGCTGCGCAAGGTCCCCGGGGTCTACCGCACCCGGATCGACGACGTGCTGCTCACCGCGCTCGGCCGGGTTCTCGCCGAGTGGACCGGGCGCAGCACCGTCGCGGTCGGCCTGGAGGGGCACGGCCGCGAGGACCGGCTGTTCGACGGCCTCGACCTGTCCCGCACGGTCGGCTGGTTCACCTCGCTCTTCCCGGTCGCCCTCGACGTCCCGGCGGGGGACTGGGGCACCGCCCTGAAGGCCGTCAAGGAACAGCTGCGGGCGGTGCCCGACCGCGGCCTCGGGTACGGCGCGCTGCGCCACCTCGCCCGGGACGGGGCACTCGTCGACGCGCCCGCCCCCGGCATCAGCTTCAACTACCTGGGCCGCTTCGACTGGTCCGCCGACGGCGCCGCCCTGGTCCGCGCCGTCCCCGGCGGCCTCGGCGGCGCGGAGGCCCCCGGCACCGAGCGCCCGCACCTGCTGGACGTGGTCGCCCGGGTCGAGGACGGCCGGCTGGAGATCCGCTGGCACTACAGTGCCGGCCGGCACCGCTCGAGCACTGTCGCCGGGCTCGCGCAGGCCGTGCTGCGCGCGCTGGTGGAGATCGTCGCCCACTGCGCCGAGCCCGGCGCCGGCGGCCGCACCCCCGCGGACTTCCCGCTCGCCCGCCTCGACCAGGCGGCGGTGGACCGGATCGCCGGGGACGGCCGGTCGGTCGCCGACGTGTACCCGCTGACGCCGATGCAGGCCGGGATGCTCTTCCACAGCCTGCTCGACCCGGAGGGCGACACCTACGTCAACCAGGTCCAGCTGGTGCTGACCGGGGTCACCGACCCGCACGCCCTGGCCGAGGCCTGGCAGCAGACCGCCGACGCCAACCCGGTGCTGCGCACCCGGCTCAGCTGGCAGGACGGCGCCGAACCGCTCCAGGTCGTCCAGCACCGGGCCGTCGTCCCGGTGACCCACCACGACTGGACCGGCCGCCCCGCCGAGCAGGTCGAGCGGGACACCGCCCGGCTGCTCGCCGAGGACCGGGCGGCCGGGCTCGACCTCGGCAGCGCGCCGCTGCTGCGGCTGGCCCTGATCCGGCTGACGCCGAACCGGGTCAGGGTGGTGTGGACCTTCCACCACGTGCTGCTCGACGGCTGGAGCGCCGCCCAGGTCTTCGACGAGGTGTGCGAACGCTACGCGGCCCTGACCGCCGGACGCCGGCCCGCCCCGGTCCGGCGGGCGCCCTACGCGGACTACCTGCGCTGGCTGGCCGGCCAGGACCGGGCGGGGGTCGAGCGGTACTGGCGCGACACCCTGGCCGGCTTCCCCGCCCCCACCGAACTGCCCCGGGACCGCCGCCCGGCCGGGGCGCACCGCGCCTCCTCCTCGGCCTCCGTGCGGGTCGCCCTCGGCCCCGAGCTGTCCGAGCGGCTGCGCACCACCGCCCGGCAGGCCGGGCTGACCGTCAACACCGTGCTCCAGGGCGCCTGGGCGCTGCTGCTCTCCCGCTACGGCGGCGGGGACGACGTGGTGTTCGGCACCATCGTCTCCGGTCGGCCCGCCGAACTCCCCGGCGTCACCTCGATGGTGGGGCTGTTCATCAACGCCCTGCCCACCCGGGTGCGGATCGACGTCCGGCGCCCGCTGCTGGACTGGCTGCGGGAGGTCCAGGACCACCAGTCCGAGGCCCGGCGGCACGACGCCGTCTCGCTGGCCCAGCTCCAGGGCTGGAGCGAACTGCCCGGCGGCACCGCCCTGTTCGACAGCATCGTGGTCTTCGAGAACTACCCGTTCGACGCGCAGGCGCTGACCCGGCACGGTTTGGGCGCGGAGACCGAGCACGTGCTGGAGCCGACCAGTTACCCGCTCAGCGTGGTGGTGGCGCCCGGCGAGTCCATCGAGGTCGGCCTGGACCACGACCCGGCCGCCTTCGACACCGCCACCGTCGAAGGGCTCGGGGCGAGCCTGCGCACCCTGCTCGCGGGGATGGCGGCCGGCCTCGACAGGCCGACGGCCGAACTGCCGCTGCTGGATCCGGCCCAGGGGCGCGAACTCCTGGACCGCCTCGGCGGGGCGGTGCGCGAGGCACCCCGGCGCACCCTGCCCGAGGCCTTCGCCCGGCAGGCCGCCCGCACCCCCGACGCCCCCGCGGTCCGCTCCGGCGACGAGCAGCTGACCTATCGGGAGCTCGACGAACGCTCCAACCGGCTGGCCCGGCTGCTGATCGGGGCCGGGGCCGGCCCCGAGCGGTACGTCGCGCTCGCGCTGCCCCGCACCGTCGAGCTGGCCGTGACGCTGCTCGCGGTGCTCAAGAGCGGCGCCGCGTACCTGCCGGTCGACCCCGGTTACCCGGCCGAGCGGATCGCCTACCTCTTCGAGGACGTCCGGCCCGATGCGGTGGTCACCGCCGCCGCGACCGAAGGACGGCTGCCCGACGGCCCGTACACCCGGATCGTGCCGGACGACCCGGCCTGCCGGGAGAAGCTGGCCGCCGCCCGCCCCGACGCCGTCGGCGACGAGGAGCGGCGCGGCGCACTGCGGCCGGAGCATCCCGCGTACGTCATCCACACCTCCGGCTCCACCGGCCGCCCCAAGGGCGTGGTGGTCGCCCACGCCTCGGTGCTCGCGCTGACCGACTGGGCCGCCGCCGAGTTCGCCGACCGCGGCCTGGACCACGTGCTCGCCGCGACCTCGCTCAACTTCGACGTGTCGGTGTTCGAGATCTTCGCGCCGCTGCTGTCCGGAGGCTGCGTGGAGCTCCTGCGCGACCTGCTGGCCCTGGCCGAGCGCCCCGGCCGCCGGCGGGCCGGCCTGCTCAGTGCGGTGCCCTCGGCCCTCGGCGGACTGCTCGCCGACGGCGCCGTGCAACTCGGCGCGGACACCGTGGTGCTGGCCGGCGAAGGGCTGCCCGCCCGCACCGTGCGCCGGGTCCGCGAGGCCGTCCCCGGCTGCCGGGTGCTGAACGTCTACGGCCCCACCGAGGCCACCGTCTACGCCACCGCCCACACCTGCGACCCCGCCGACCCGGACCGCGACCCGCCGATCGGCCGGCCGGTCGGCGGTGCCCGGGCCTACGTGCTGGACGGGCGGCTGCGCCCGGTGCCCACCGGCGCGCCGGGGGAGCTGTACCTGGCCGGCACCGGCGTGGCGCGCGGCTACCTGCGCCGCCCCGGGCTGACCGCCACCCGCTTCCTGCCCGACCCGTACGGCCCGCCCGGCAGCCGGATGTACCGCACCGGCGACCGGGCGCGCTGGAGCACGGACGGTGAGCTCGACTACCTCGGCCGCGTCGACGACCAGGTCAAGGTGCGCGGCTTCCGGATCGAACTCGGCGAGGTCGAGGCCGCGCTGGCCCGCCACCCGCAGGTGTCGGCGGCGGCCGCCCGGGTGGTCGACCACGACGGCCACAAGCAGCTGGTGGGCTACGCGGTGCCCCGCGACGGCGCCCTGCCCGACCCGGCCGAGTGGCGTGCCTTCCTCGGTCGCACCCTCCCCGACCACCTGGTGCCCGCCCTGGTGGTGCCGCTGGATCGGCTGCCGCTCGGCGCCACCGGCAAACTGGAGCGGCGCGCCCTGCCCGAACCGCTCCGGGCCGCCCCCGCCACGGGGAGCGGGCGGCCACCGCGCACCAACACCGAGCGGGCCCTCGCCGCGATCTGGTGCGAGGTGCTCGGCGTGCCCCGGGTGAACGCGGACGACAACTACTTCACGCTCGGCGGGGACTCGATCCTCGGCATCCAGATCGTCTCGGCGGCCCGCCGGGCCGGTCTCGCGCTGACCCCCCGGCACCTGTTCGCCCACCAGACCCTGGCCGAACTCGCCCGCGCCGCCGACCGGTCGCCGCACCCCGGGACCGCCGCCGAACAGGGTGCCGTCACCGGCGAGGCCCCGCTCACGCCCGTCCAGCACTGGCTGCTGGACACCCTCGACGGCGACCCGGCCCGCTTCACCCAGTCCGTCTCCTTCACCCTCGCCCCCGGCACCGACGAGAGCACGCTGCGGGCCGCCCTGGCCGCCGTCCTGGACCACCACGACGCGCTGCGGATGCGCTACGAACCGCTCGCCGCCGGCCGGTGGCGCCAGCACGGCACCGAACCCGGCCAGGCCCCCGAGCTGCACCTGCACGAACGGGCCGCCATCGAGGGCGAGGAACGCGAGGCCGTCCTGCGCGAACTCGCCGGGCACCTGGCCGAGGGCTACGACCTGGCCGCCGGACCGCTGCTGCGGGCCGCGCTCTGCCGCTTCGCGGACGACCCCCGCCCGGTGCTGCTGCTGGCCGCCCACCACCTGGTGGTCGACGCGGTGTCCTGGCGGATCCTGCTGGAGGACCTGGAGCGCGCCCACCGCGCGCTGAGCGCGGGCGAGCGGCCCGACCTCGGCGCCAAGAGCACCTCCTTCCGGGCCTGGGCCGAACGCCTCGCCGCCCACACCGCGGCCGGCGGCTTCGACCCGGAACTCCCGTACTGGCACGGCCTGGCGGACGGCGCCGCCGCCGCGTTGCCCACCGACCTCGACGGCGCCAACACGGCGGCGGCCGAGGAGTCGCTGACCTTCGCGCTGGGCGCCGAGGACACCCGCCGGCTGCTCCAGGACGTCCCGGAGGCGTACCGCACCCGGGTCAACGACGTCCTGCTCTGCGCCCTCGGCCGGGTGCTGGCCCGCTGGACCGGACGGGACCGGGTGCTGGTCACACTGGAGGGCCACGGCCGCGAGGAACTGTTCGACGGCGTCGACCTGTCCCGCACCGTCGGCTGGTTCACCACGATGTACCCCGTGGCCCTGGACGTGCCCCGGGGCGCGGACACCGGCACCGCCCTGAAGGCCGTCAAGGAGAGCCTGCGCGCCGTCCCGGGTGGCGGCCTCGGCCACGGCGCCCTGCGCCACCTCACACCGACCCCGGGGCTGGAGCTGCCGCAGATCGGCTTCAACTACCTGGGCCGGCAGGACTGGACCGCCACCCCCGGCGGCCTGCTGCACGCCCCGGCCGGCCCGCTCACCGGCGGCATGGACCGAACGGCCCGCCGCCCCCACCTGCTGGACGTGCTCGGGCAGGTCGCCGAGGGCCGGCTCTCCTTCACCTGGTCCTACTCCCGCGAGGTGCACCACGGCGGGACGGTCGCCCGGCTGGCCGCCGAACTGCTGGACGAGCTGCGGGAGATCGTCCGCCACTGCGCCGAACCCGGCGCCGGCGGCCGCACCCCCTCCGACTTCCCGCTGGCCGGCCTGGACCAGGCCGCCGTCGACCGGCTGGCCGGCACCGGACGGGAGGTGACGGAGATCCAGCCGCTCACCCCGACCCAGACCGGCATGGTGGTGCACGGCCTGGACGAGGCCGAACACGGACTGTACGTCGAGCGGATCACCTTCGTCCTGGACGGCGCCCGCGACCCGGGCCTGCTGGCCGCCGCCTGGCAGCACGTCGTCGACCGCACACCGGTGCTGCGCACCTCGGTGGTGCTGCGCGACGTGCCGGTGCCGCTCCAGGTGGTCCACCGGCAGGCCGTCCTCCCGGTCACCGAGCACGACTGGAGCGACCTCACCCCGGCGGAACAGCGGGACCGGCTGGAGGAACTGCTCGCCGGACGACGGACCCGCCCACTGGTCCTGGACCGCGCCCCGCTGCTGCGGCTCGACCTGATCCGGCTCGGCCCGGACGCGGTGCGCGTGGTCTGGGCCTTCCACCACGTGCTGCTGGACGGCTGGAGCGTCTTCCACGTCCTCGCGGACGTGCTGGCCGCCCATGCCGCGCTCGCCCGGGGCGAGCGGCCCACCCTGTCCGAGCGCCGGCCCTACGCGGACTACGTCGGCTGGCTCGCCGGCCGGGACACCGACGCCGCCGTCGAGCACTGGCGCGGCGTGCTGGCCGACCTCGCCGCGCCCACCGCCCTGCCCTACGACCGCCGGCCCGCCCAGGGTGACACGGCCCGCTCCGGGGACTGGCTCTCGCACCGGCTGGACGAGGCGCAGACCGAGCGGCTCCAGGAGTTCGCCCGCCGCCACCGCCTCACCCTCAACACCGTGGTGCAGGGCGCCTGGGCGCTGCTGCTGTCGCGCTGGAGCGGCGAGCAGCGGGTCTGCTTCGGCACCACCGTCTCCGGCCGGCCCGCCGACCTGGCCGGCGCCGACGGCATCGTCGGCCTGTTCATCACCACCCTGCCCGCCCGGGTCGCCGTCGAGGGCCGGCAGCCCTGCTCCGACTGGCTGCGCACCCTCCAGGAGGGGCAGGCCGAGGACCGCCGGTTCGACCACCTGCCGCTGGCACGGATGCACGGGCTGAGTCAGGTCCCGCCGGGCACGGAGCTGTTCGACAGCCTGGTGGTCTTCGAGAACTACCCGGTCGGCGACGCCACGGCCGGCGCCCACGGCCTGCTGGTACGCGAGCTGGACGCCCGGGAGGCCACCAACTACCCGCTCACCGTGGTCGTCTCGCCCGGCGAGCGGCTCGCCGTGGAATTCGGCCACGACCCCCGCTACCTCGACCGGGAGACCGCCGGGCGGCTGGCCGACCAGCTGCTGCACACCCTGTCCGCGCTGGCCGCCTCGGACGGCACCACCCGGCTGGACGAGCTCGACCTGCTGCCGCCCGGCGAACGGGAGCGGCTGCTGCACGGCCCGGCCCGCCCGGCGCTCGCCCCGGTGCCCCCGGCGGCCCTGCCCGCGCTGATCGAGGCCGCCGTGGACCGGTGGCCACAGGCCGTCGCGCTGAGCGCCGCCGGGCTGGAGCTGACCTTCGCCGAGGCCGAGGCGCACGCCAACCGGCTGGCCCACCGGCTGATCGCGCGCGGCGCCGGCCCCGGGGAGACCGTCGCCCTGCTGCTGCCCCGCTCGGCGGACACGGTGCTCGCCGAACTGGCGGTGGCGAAGACCGGCGCCGCCTTCCTGCCCGTCGACCCGCACTACCCCGAGGAACGGATCGAGGCGATGCTGCGCGACGCGGCCCCCGCGCTGACCCTGGACGCCAAGGAGGTCGCCGACCTCCTGGCCGTCGAGCCGGACGGCGCACCCGGCCACCGTCCCACCGACACCGACCGGATCCGTCCCCTCGACCCGGACGACCCGGCCTACGTGATCTTCACCTCCGGCTCCACCGGCACCCCCAAGGGCGTCGTCGTCACCCACCGCGGCCTCGCCGCCTTCGCCGCCGCCGAGGCCGAGCACTACCAAGTGGCCCCGGGGGACCGGGTGCTGGCCTTCGCCACGCCCAGCTTCGACGCCTCGGTGCTCGAACTGTGCCTGGCCCTGCCGCACGGTGCCCGGCTGGTGGTGCCCGAGCCCGGCCCGCTGCTCGGCGCCCAGCTGGCCGGGCAGCTCCGGGCGGAGCGGATCACCCACACCCTGCTGCCGCCCGCCGCCCTCGCCACCCTGCCGGCCGAGACCCCCGGCAGCCTGCCCGCGCTGAAGACCCTGATCGTCGGCGCGGAGGCCTGCGGCGCGGACCTGGTCGCCCGCTGGGCCCCGCACCACCGCCTGGTCAACTCCTACGGCCCCACCGAGGCCACCGTGGTCGCCACCTGGTCCGCGCCGCTGACCGCGGACGGCGCCGCCCCGCCGATCGGCCGCCCGTTGCCCGGCACCGGCGCGTACGTCCTGGACGCCCGGCGGCGGCCGGTGCCCGACGGCGTCCCCGGCGAACTGTGGCTGAGCGGACCGGGCCTGGCCCGCGGCTACCTCGGCCGCTCCGGCCTCACCGCCGCCCGCTTCACCGCCGACCCGTACGGGCCGCCCGGCAGCCGGATGTACCGCACCGGAGACCTGGTGCGCCGCGACCGCCACGGCGAACTGCACTACCTGGGCCGCACCGACCACCAGTTGAAGCTGCGCGGCCACCGGATCGAGGCGGGCGAAGTGGAGGCCGTGCTGGCGCGCCACCCGGCCGTGCTGGACGCGGTGGTGAGCATCCGGGAGGACGAGCCCGGGCTGCCCCGGCTGGTCGCCCACCTGCTGGCCGCCCCCGGCACCGAACCGCCGACCGGCGCCGAACTGCGGGCCCTGGCCGCCCGCTCGCTGCCCGGCCACATGGTCCCCTCGGCCTTCGCGGTGCTGGCGCGCTTCCCGCTCACCGCGAGCGGCAAGACCGATCGCGCGGCCCTGCCCGCCCCCGGCCCGGGCGAGGCCGAGCCGGTCGAACGGGTGGCGCCCCGCACCCCGACCGAGGAGGCGGTGGCGGAGATCTGGGCCGAGGCCCTGCGCACCGCCGTCGGCGCCACCGACGACTTCTTCCAGCTGGGCGGCGACTCCATGCGCGCCCTGTTGATCGCCTCCCGGGCCAACGATGCCTTCGGCGTCACGCTCACCCCCCGCGACGTGCTGGTCTCCCGCACCGTGGCCGCCCTGGCGGACCTGGTGGAGGACCTGGTGCTGAGCGAACTCGAAGCAGCCGCGCTGGGCGGCCCCGACGATGACGAACGGTGAGGAGCCGACCATGACGCCTTCGACGCCTTCGAAGCGGGACCGCGCCGCGGCCCTGCCCGCCGACCTGCGCGAGGCGCTGCGGCAGCGGCTGGCCGGCCGGGCCGACGGCGCCCGAGCCGCCGCCGAACGGGCCATCCCGCGCGCCGACCGCAGCCGCCCGCTGCCGCCCTCCTTCGTCCAGCAGCGGCTCTGGTTCCTGGACCGGCTGCGGCCCGGTGACCCGCGCTACAACAGCGCCGTCGCCCTGCGGTTCACCGGACCGCTGGACCGCGCGGCGCTCGCCGCGGCGCTGAGCACCGTGGTGGCGCGCCACGAGGCGCTGCGCACCACCTTCGCCGAGAGCGACGGGCGGCCGGTGCAGACCGTACGGCCGACCGGGCCGGTGGAGCTGCCGGTCCGCGAGCAGGCCGACGGCGAGAGCCTCGACGCGATCCTGCTCGGGGAGTACTCCCGGCCCTTCGACCTCGCGCAGGGGCCGCTGCTGCGCGCCCTGCTGGTGGCCGAGTCGCAGCACGCGCACGTCCTGCAGCTGACCGCCCACCACATCGTCACCGACGGCTGGTCGATGGGCGTCGTGCTGGACGAGCTGTGCACCGCCTACGACGCCCTGGCCCGCGGCGCCGAGCCCGAGCTGCCCGAGGTCACGGCCCAGTACCCGGACTTCGCCCTCTGGCAGCGCGAGCAGCTCTCCGGCGCCCGGCTGGAGCGGCAACTCGCCCACTGGCGGGAGAAGCTGTCCGGCGCGGTGCCGCCCGAGCTGCCGCTGGACCACCCGCGCCGCGGCGAGGAGTCCGGCCCCGGCGCCCTGCACACCTTCACCGTCCCCGCACCGCTCACCGCCCGGCTGCGCGAGCTCGCGGCCGAACGGCAGGGCACCCTCAACAACGCGCTGGTGGCCGGCACCCAGGCGCTGCTGGCCCGTTGGTCCGGCCAGGAGGACGTCACCGTCGGCTCGCTGATGGCCGGGCGCTCCCGCACCGAGCTGGAACGGGCCGTCGGCTGCTTCGTCAACACGGTGGTCCTGCGCACCCGGGTGGAGCCCGGCGTCTCCTTCCGCGAGCTGCTCGCGGCCGCCACCGAGACCGGCAACGACGCCCTCGCGCACGGCGACACGCCCTTCGAGCGGCTCGTCGAGGCGGTCGGCGCGCCCCGCGAGGCCGGCCGCAACCCGCTGTTCGACGTGCTGGTCCTGCTGCACCCGGCCCCGCCCGCGGCCGGCGACCCGCACGGACTCACCACCGCCCCGGTCACCGTGCCCCGGCAGGCCGCCACCTTCGACCTCAGCGTGGAGTTCGTCCCCGACGGCGAGGCGCTCACCGGCGTGCTGGAGTACCGCGCCGACCTCTTCGACGCGCCCACCGCCCGCCGGATGGCCGACCAGCTGCTGCGGCTGCTGGAGGGCGCCGCCGCCGAACCGGACCGCCCGCTCGCCACCCTGCCGCTGCTCTCCGCACGGGAGACCGCACAGGTCACCCGGGACTGGAACGCCACCGCGCTGCCCGTCGAAGCCGTCAGCCACCCCGAACTGTTCCGCCGCCGGGCCGCCCGGACCCCGCACGCCCTGGCCCTGGTCGCCGGGGAGGAGCGGCTCGACTACGCGACCCTCGACGCCCGCGCCGACCGGCTCGCCCGCCACCTGGTCGCCCGCGGCGCCGGCCCCGAGCGGCTGGTCGCGCTGCGGCTGCCGCGCACCGCCGACCTGGTGGTGGCCGTCCTCGCCGTCTGGAAGGCCGGCGCCGGCTACCTGCCGCTGGACCCGGCGCTGCCCGAGGACCGCATCCGCTACCTGCTGGAGGACGCCCGCCCGGCCCTGCTGCTGGACGAGGAGACGCTGCGCGCCCTGCCGGACACCGCCCCCGGGGACGCCGGCCCGCTCGCCCCGGCGGACCTCTCGACCACCGCCTACGTGCTCTACACCTCCGGCTCCACCGGCCGCCCCAAGGGCGTCGCCGTCCCGCACCGCTCCCTGGCCCACCTGCTCGCCGCCCACCGGGCGGGCTTCGTCGCCGACGCCGGCGGCGGGCCGCTGCGGGTCGCGCTGACCGCCTCCTTCTCCTTCGACACCTCGCTGGAGGGCCTGCTGCTGCTGGCCGACGGCCACCCGCTGCACCTGGTCGACGAGACGACCCGGATGGACCCGGCCGCCCTGGTCGAGTACGTCGTGCACCACCGGATCGACTTCCTCGACCTGACCCCCTCCTACCTGCGCCAACTGCTGCCCGCCGGACTGCTCGACGACCCCCGCCACCGCCCCCGGGTGCTGATGCTCGGCGGTGAGGCGGTCGGGCCCCGGCTCTGGCGCGAGCTCGCCGTACGCCCCGAGGTGGCCGCCTACAACTACTACGGCCCCACCGAGTGCACCGTCGACGCGCTCGCCTGCCGGATCGACGGCGGGGACCGCCCGTTGGTGGGCCGCCCGCTGCCCAACGTCCGCGCCTACGTCCTGGACGGCCGGCTCCAGCCGGTGCCGCCCGGGGTGAGCGGCGAACTCCACCTGGCCGGCGAGCAGGTGGCCCGAGGTTACGCCGGCCGCTCCGGCCTGACCGCCGCCCGCTTCACCGCCGACCCGTACGGCCCGCCCGGCACCCGGATGTACCGCACCGGCGACCTGGCCCGCTGGACCGCCGACGGGCGCCTGGAGTACGTCGGCCGCGCCGACGACCAGGTCAAGGTGCGCGGCCACCGGATCGAACCCGGCGAGATCGAGGCGGCCCTGCTCGACCTGCCGGAGGTCGCCGCGGCCGCCGTCCTCGCGGTACCCGACGTCCACGGCCACACCCGGCTGGCCGCCTACCTGGTCTTCGCCGACGGCGCCGCCCGCCCCGCCGCCGACCTGCGCGCGGCGCTGCGCCGGGTGCTGCCCGACCACCTGGTGCCGTCCTCCTTCACCGTGCTCGACGCCCTGCCGCTCACCACCAGCGGCAAGCTGGACCGCAGAGCCCTGCCCGCCCCCGAAGCCGACGGCCGGGACGGGGAGTTCGTCGCCCCGCGCACCCCCGAGGAGGAGGCCCTCGCCGCCATCTGGGCCGAGGTGCTGGGCGTGCCGAGGGTCGGGGTCACCGACAACTTCTTCGAACTCGGCGGCGACTCGATCCTGAGCATCCAGGCCGTCTCGCGGGCCCGCGCCGCCGGGCTGCGGATCGGCTCCCAGGACGTCTTCCGCCACCAGACCGTCGCCGACCTGGCCGCCGCGGCCCGCACCGTCGAGGCCCCGGCCGTCCCCGCCCCGCGCCACCCGGCCGGGCCCGCCCCGATCACCCCCGTCCAGGAGTGGTTCTTCGCCGCCCACGGCCCACTGCGCCACTTCACCATGTCGATGCTGCTCGACCTGCCGTACGGGCTCGACGAACCCGCCCTGGAACGGGCGCTGACCGCCGTGGTGGCCGCCCACCCGGCACTGCGCACCCGATTCACCCGCACCGGGGCCGACTGGCGCCAGGAGCCGGTCGCGGACGCCGGAGGACTGCTCACCCGGCTCGACCCGCCCGCTTCCGGCAGCGACCCGGAAGCCTCCCGGCTCCGGGCCGCCGAGGCCGCCCGTGCCGAGCTGGACCCGGCCGCCGGCGCCCTGCTGCGCGCCGTCCTGTTCCGCCCTGCCGGGGAGTCCCGGCCCCAGCTGTTCCTGACCGCCCACCACCTCGCCGTGGACAGCGTCTCCTGGCGGGTGCTGCTCGCCGACCTGCACGAGGCCTACCGGCAGGCGGCCGCGGGCGGCACCCCCGACCCGGCTCCCGAGCCCACCGCGTTCACCGACTGGGCCCACCGGCTCGCCGGACTCGTCCGGGCCGGCGGCCTGGACCAGGACCTGCCCTACTGGACCGCCGAGACCGCCACCCCCGCCGAGCCGCTGCCCGTCGACCTGCCCGGCACCCCCACGGCCGGCTCGGTGCGCACCCTGCGCACCCGGCTCGACCGCGCCACCACCGAGGCGCTGCTGCGCAAGGTCCCCGAGGTCTACCGGACCCAGGTCAACGACGTGCTGCTCAGCGCGCTGGGCCGGGCCCTCGCCGACCGGACCGGCACCGGACGGGTCACCGTCGCCCTGGAGGGCCACGGTCGCGAGGAGCTGTTCGACGGCCTCGACCTCTCCCGCACCGTCGGCTGGTTCACCACCCAGTACCCCGTCACCCTCACCCCGGCCGGCCCGGCCGACGCCCCGGACTGGGCCACCACCCTCAAGCAGGTCAAGGAGCGGCTGCGCGCCGTACCCCGCCGCGGCCTCGGCTACGAGGCCCTCGCCCGGCTCGGCTCCTCCGCCCCCGGCGCCGACGCGTTGCGGGACGTCCCGCTGCCGCAGGTCTGCTTCAACTACCACGGGCAGTGGACCGCCCCCGAGGGCGGCGACTTCGCCCCCGCCGGCCAGGCCCCCGGCCGGGACCTCCCCCCGGACGAGCCGCTGGACCACCTGCTCGACGTCTCCGCCGTGGTCGCCGACGGCGAACTGGAACTCACCTGGCACTACAGCGCGCAGGTCCACCGGGAGGAGACCGTCCGGGCCCTCGCCCGGGCCACCACCGCCGCGCTGACCGGCATCGTCGAACACTGCGCAGGCCCCGGCGCCGGCGGCCGCACCCCCTCGGACTTCCCGCTGGCCGGCCTCGACCAGGCCGCGCTGGAGCGGCTCGTCGGCGATGGCCGGGACGTGGCGGACCTGCTGCCGCTCACCCCGCTCCAGGAGGGCATGCTCTTCCACCGGCTGGTCGGCGGCCCCGACGACGTCTACGTGGACCAGGCCGCCCTGCTGCTGGAGGGCGTCGCCGACCCGCACGCCCTCGCGCTGGCCTGGCAGCGGGTCGCCGACCGTACGCCCGCGCTGCGCACCTCGGTGGTCTGGGAGGGCGTCCCCGCCCCGCTCCAGGTGGTGCGCAGGGGCGTCCGACTGCCGGTGACCCACCTCGACCTGCGGGCCGCAGACCCGGCCGAGCGCGCCGAACGGCTGGCCCGGCTGCGCGCGGAGGACCTCGCCCTCGGCCTGGACATCGCCACCGCCCCGCTCACCCGGCTCACCCTGGTCCGGCTGCCCGAGGCCCGGCTCCAGCTGCTGTGGACCTCCCACCACCTGATCCTGGACGGCTGGAGCCTCGCCCAGGTGCTCACCGACGTGTTCGCGGAGTACGCGGCGCTCACCACCGGCGGCGCGCCGACCCCGGCGGTGCGCCGGCCCTTCGCCGACTACGTGCGCTGGCTCGCCGAGCAGGACACCGAGGCCGCCCGTACCCACTGGCGGGAGGTCCTGGACGGCTTCGCCACCGCGACCCCGCTGCCCGCCGACCGGGTCCGGCGGGAGGCCCACAGGGCCCGCTCGGCCGGCACCCACAGCGCCGCCCTGTCCGAGCAGGCCTCCGAGCAACTCGCCCGCACCGCACGGCAGTCCGGGCTGACCCTCGGCACCGTGGTGCAGGGCGCCTGGGCGCTGCTGCTGTCCCGCTACAGCGGCGAGCCGGACGTGCTGTTCGGCACCACCGTGTCCGGCCGGCCCGAGGAGCTGCCCGGCGTCGAGTCGATGATCGGCATGTTCATCAACACCCTGCCCACCAGGGTCCGGGTGGACGGCGCCCGCACCGCCGCCGACTGGCTGCGGGAACTCCAGGAGGCCCAGGCCGAGGCCCGTCGGCACGCCGCGGTCTCGCTCGCCGAGCTCACCGGCTTCAGCGACGTCCCGTCCGGCAGCGCACTGTTCGACAGCATCGTCGCCTTCGAGAACTATCCCTTCGACGACGCCCGCGCCGCCGGGACCGGGGTGCGCCTGGTGGAGGTCGCCTCCCGGGACGCCACCAACTTCCCGCTGGTGCTGCGCGGGTACCAGGGCGGGCAGGTCGGCTTCGACCTCGCCTACGACCCCGAATTGTTCGACGCCGCGACCGTGCGCGGCCTCGCCGAGCGGCTCTGCCTGCTGCTCACCGGGCTGGCCGCCGGGCTGGAGCGCCCACTGCGCGCGCTGCCCTGGACCACCGCCGAGGAGCGGCACCGGCTGCTGGTCGACTGGAACGGCACCGCGCAGGGCCGGCCCGAGCGCACCCTGGTCGAACTCTTCGAGGCGCAGGCCGCCCACACCCCGCGGGCCGAGGCCGTCACCTGTGGTGACGAGCACCTCCACTACGCCGAGCTGGACGCCCGCGCCGACCGGCTCGCCCACCGGCTGGCCGAGCTCGGCGCCGCCCCCGAACGGTACGTCGCCCTCGCGCTGCCCAGGACGGCGGACCTGGTGGTGGCCGTCCTCGCCGTCCTCAAGACCGGCGCCGCCTACCTGCCGCTCGACCCGGGCCTGCCCGCCGAACGCCGGGCCGAACTGCTGCGCGACGCCGCCCCGGTGGCCCTGGTGACCGTCGAGGAGCCGAGCGGCGTCGACGTCCCCGTCCTCGCCCTGACCGACCCGCAGGTGCGTGCCGACCTGGCCCGGCGCCCGGCCGGCCCGCTCGGCCCCGGCCACCGCCCGCTGCCCGACAGCCCCGCCTACGCCATCTTCACCTCCGGCTCCACCGGCCGCCCCAAGGGCGTGGTGGTGCCGCACGCCAACGTGGTGCGGCTGTTCGAGCAGACCCGGGAGCTGGTCGGCTTCGGCGCCGAGGACGTCTGGACGCTCTTCCACTCCTACACCTTCGACTTCTCGGTCTGGGAGCTGTGGGGCCCGCTGCTGCACGGCGGCCGGCTCGTGGTGGTGCCCGAGTCCACCGCCCGCTCCCCGGAGGACTTCCTGCGGCTGCTCGCCGACGAGCGGGTCACCGTCCTCAACCAGACCCCGTCCGCGTTCCACCCGCTGGCCCGCGCCGACGCCGAACACCCGGACGTCTCCGGCCGGCTGGCGCTGCGCACGGTGGTCTTCGGCGGCGAGGCGCTGGACGTCACCCGGCTCGCCGACTGGTACGAGCGCCACCCCGAGGACGCGCCGCGCCTGGTGAACATGTACGGCATCACCGAGACCACCGTGCACGTCACCCACACCGGCCTGGACCGCGCGACGGCCACCGCCGGCGGCCCCGGCCCGATCGGCACCGGCATCGCCGACCTGCGGCTGTACGTGCTCGACGGCGACCTGGCCCCGGTGCCCGCGGGCGCGGTCGGCGAACTGTACGTGGCAGGGGAGGGCCTGGCCCGCGGCTACCTCAACCGGCCCGGCCTGACCGCCACCCGTTTCCTCGCCGACCCGTTCGGCGCCCCGGGCACCCGGATGTACCGCACCGGCGACCGGGCCCGGCGGCAGGCCGACGGCACCCTGCGCTACCTGGGTCGCGCCGACCAGCAGGTCAAGATCCGCGGCTACCGGATCGAACCCGGCGAGATCGAGGCCGCCCTCCAGACCCACCCGGGCGTGCGCCTGGCCACCGTCGGTGTCTACCAGGACGCCGCCGGCACCCGCCGACTGGTGGCCCACGTCGTCGGCGAGGGCCCGGCGCAGCCCCCGAGCGCCGCCGAGCTGCGCGCCCACCTGGAACGGCTGCTGCCCGCCTACCTGGTGCCCGCCGCCTACGTCCCGCTGGCCGCCCTGCCGCTCACCCCCAACGGCAAGCTCGACCGGCGCGCCCTGCCGGTGCCTGGCCCGGACGGCTTCGCCGCCGGCCCCGAGCGCACCGCGCCCCGCACCCCCGCCGAGCGGCTGGTCGCCGAGGCGTGGACAGAGGTCCTGGACACCGGCGAGATCGGCGCCGAGGACGACTTCTTCGCCCTCGGCGGGGACTCCATCCTCGCGGTGCGGGTCACCGCCCGGCTGCGCGCGGCCTTCGGCTCCGCGGACCTCTCGCCCCGGCTGCTGTTCACCCACCCCGTGCTCGCCGATCTGGCCGAGGCACTCGGATCGCCGGGCCCGGACACCTCACGGACCGTCATCCCGGCCGCCGACCCGGACGCCGAAGCACCGCTCTCCTACGCCCAGCAGCGGCTCTGGTTCCTCGACCGCTTCGAGCCCGGCAGCACCGAGTACACCTCGCTGTCCGTGCTGCGCCTGCGTGGAGCCCTCGACCGGGCCGCGCTGGGCGGCGCGCTGGACGCCCTGGTCGAGCGGCACGAGGCGCTGCGGACCGGCTACGCCGAACGGGACGGCCGGGCCCGGCAGGTGGTACGCCCGCCGCACCCCGTCGACCTGCCCTGCGAGGACCTGCAACCGGCGGAGCTGGACGCCCTGCTGGAGCGGATCGCCGCCACCCCCTTCGACCTCGAAGCCGGCCCCGTGCTGCGGGCCCGCCTGGCCCGTACGGCCACCGACGAGCACGTCCTGGTCCTCGCCGTGCACCACATCGCCACCGACGGCTGGTCGATGGGCGTGCTGGGCCGCGACCTCGGCGAACTGTACGCGGCCGCGCTCGAAGGCCGCCGCCCGCAGCTGCCCGAGCTGCCGGTCCGGTACACCGACTACGCGGCCTGGCAGCGCACCCGCACCGCCGCCGCCGAGGCCGACCTCGACCACTGGCGCCGGTCCCTGGACGGCCTGGCACCGCTGGAGCTGCCCACCGACCGGCCGCGCCCGGCGGTGCGGACCCGGGAGGGCGCGCTGGTCACCTTCACGCTGCCCGCCGAGCTGACCGCCCGGCTGCGCGAGCGCGGCCGGGAGGCCGACGGCACCCTCTACACCGTCCTGCTGGCCGCGTGCCAGGTGCTGCTGGCCCGCTGGTCCGGGCAGACGGACATCGCCGTCGGCACCGTTACCTCCGGCCGCGAGCAGGGCGAACTCCACGACGTGGTCGGCATGTTCGTCAACACCCTGGTGCTGCGCGGCGACATCCGCCCGGAGCTGTCCTTCCACGAGCTGCTGGCCACCGCGCAGCGCACCGTGCTGGACGCCCTGGCCCACCAGGAGGTGCCCTTCGAACGGCTGGTGGACGCCCTCCAGCCGGAGCGCGACACCAGCCGCACCCCGCTGTTCCAGGCCATGGTGGCACTGCACAACCTCGGCGCCGAGGCGCCCCGGCTGCCCGGTCTGACGGTGGAGCCGATCACCCCGCCGGTGCGCAACGCCACCTTCGACCTCTCCTTCGACTTCGCCGAGCACGACGGAGGCCTGACCGGCTACCTGGAGTACAGCACCGGGCTGTTCGACGCCCGGACCGTCCGGCAGCTCGCCGACCGGCTGACCATCCTGCTCGCGGCCGTCGCCGACGACCCGCGGACGCCCGTCGGGGCGCTCCCGCTGATGACCGGGGAGGAGCGGCGGCAGGTGCTGCGCCAGGGGCGGGGCGAGGCGCTGCCCGGGCCTGCCACCACCTTCACCGCCCTGTTCGAGGAGCAGGCCGCCCGCACCCCGGACGCCACCGCGGTGGTCGCCCGCGACACCACCCTGGACTACGCCGCGCTCAACGCCCGGGCCAACCGGCTCGCCCGCCACCTGGCGGCACTCGGCGCCGGACCCGAGCAGGTGGTCGCCGTCCGGCTGCCGCGCACCTCCGACCTGCTGGTGGCGATGTTCGGGGTGCTCAAGGCCGGCGCCGTCCTCCAGTTCGTCGACCCGGACCTGCCCGAGCAGCGGGCCGCCCTGCTGCTCGACGACACCCGGCCGCGCACGGTCGTCACCGCGCACACCCTGCGCGAGGTGCACTGGGAGGCCCTGCCCGGCCACGACCTCACCGACGCCGAACGGACCGCCCCGCTGCTGCCGGGGAACGCCGCGTACGTGATCCACACCTCCGGCTCCACCGGCCGCCCCAAGGGCGTCGTCGTCGAGCACCGCCAGCTGGTCAACCTCTGCCGCGACCACCGGGAGGGGATGCTTGCCCCGCACACCGCCGACGGCCGCCGGCTGAAGGTCGCCCTCAGCGCCTCCCTTTCCTTCGACACCAGCTGGGAGGGCCCGCTGCTGCTGGTGTCCGGCCAGGAACTCCACCTGATCGACGAGGACGTCCGGCTGGACCCGCAGGCCTTCCGCGACCGGATCGTCGACCAGCGGCTCGACGTCGTCAACGTCACCCCCTCCCTCCTGCGCGAACTCACCGCCGCCGGACTGCTCGGCCCCGCCCCCCACCACCCCCGGCTGCTGCAGCTCGGCGGCGAGGCGATCCCCGCCGCCACCTGGCGGGTCCTGCGCGCGGCCCAGGCCCAGTACGGCATCAGCACCTACAACCTGTACGGGCCCACCGAGTGCACCGTCGACGCCGCCTACGCCCGCTGCGCGGACCACCCCGAGCGCCCGGTCATCGGCCGGCCGGGCCGCAACCTCAGCGCCTACGTGCTCGACGGCACGCTGCGCCCGGTGCCGCCCGGCATGCCGGGGGAGCTGTACCTGGCCGGGGAGCAGGTCGCCCGCGGCTACCTCAACCGGCCCGGACCGACCGCCGAACGCTTCCTCGCCGACCCGTACGGTCCGCCCGGCACCCGGATGTACCGCACCGGCGACCTGGCCCGCTGGACCGCATGGGGGTCCCCCCGGCCGGTGGGGGCACCTCCCAGCCGCCAGGCTGGGGGCGCTGGGGGAGGACAGCTGGAGTTCCTCGGCCGCGCCGACGACCAGGTCAAGATCCGCGGCTTCCGGATCGAGCCCGGCGAGGTGGAGGCCGCGCTGCTGACCCACCCGGACCTCGCGGACTGCGCGGTCGCCGCCCTCGAACAGGGCGGCCGGACGCTGCTGGTCGGCTATCCGGTGCCGGCCGGCGGCCGGGTGCCGCCCGCCGAGGAGCTGCGGGCCTGGCTGCGGCGCAGCCTGCCCGACCACCTGGTGCCCACCGCGTTCGTCCCGCTGGCCCGCATCCCGCGCACCACCAGCGGCAAGACCGACCGACGCGCCCTGCCCGCCCCGCCCGCCCAGCCGGACCGCACCACCCCCTACGTCGCCCCGCGCCCCGGCACCGAGGAACTGCTCGCCGCGATCTGGGCCGAGGTGCTGGGCGTGGAACGGGTCGGCGCCCGGGACAACTTCTTCGCGCTCGGCGGCGACTCCATCCTCAGCATCCAGATCGTCTCCCGCGCCCGCGCCGCCGGACTCGCCCTCACCACCAAGGACGTCTTCCGCTACCAGAACGTCGCCGAACTCGCCCTGTGCGCCGGGGAACCGGCCGACCCCTCGGCTCCCGGCGAGGAGGCCGAGCCCACCGAGGCCCCGCTCACTCCGATCCAGCACTGGTACCTCGACGGCCGCCGGCCCGGCGAGGCGCTGCGCTTCACCATGACCCAGCGGCTGGCACTGGCCCCCGGCACTGACCCGGCCGCCCTGCGGACCGCGGTGCTCGCCCTGGCGGAGCACCATCCGGCGCTGCGCACCCGCTTTCGCCACGGAGGGTCCGGCTGGCGCCAGGAGGTCCTGGAACACGCGCCGGAGGGCGTCTTCACCCACCACCCGACCACGGTCGAGGCGGAGGTGCAGCGCGCCGCCGACGAGGCCCAGCGCTCCCTCGACCCGGTCGAGGGCCGGATGCTGCGCGCCCTGTTCTTCGAAGGCGGCGAACAGCAGCCCGGCCAACTCGTCCTGACCGTCCACCACCTGGCCGTGGACGGCGTCTCCTGGCGCATCCTGCTGCCCGACCTCGAAGCGGCCTACCGTACGGCCCGGACCGGCGCACCCGTCCAGCTGCCGGAGACGGGAACCTCCTACGCCCGGTGGGCCACCCGGCTGGAGCGGCACTCCCGCTCCGGCGCTCTCGACGGCGACACCGCGTACTGGACCCGCGCCGGTGAGGCCCCGGCCGAACTGCCCGCCGGGCGGCCCGGCCCCAACACCCACGGCACCGCCGCCACCGTCACCGTGACGCTGGACGAGCGGACCACCGAGGCGCTGCTGCGCCAGGCGCCGGCCGTCTACCGGACCCAGGTCAACGACGTCCTGCTCAGCGCCCTGGGCCGTACCCTGGCCCGCTGGTGCGGCCGCGACACCGTGCTGATCGGGGTGGAGGGCCACGGCCGCGAGGACCTGTTCGCGGACCAGGACCTCTCCCGGACGGTCGGCTGGTTCACCGCCGAGTTCCCGCTCGCCCTGCGCGTCGACCCGCAGGCCGACTGGCACGACACCCTGCGCTCGGTCAAGGAGCAGCTGCGCGCCGTCCCGCTGCGCGGGCTCAGCCACGGAGCGCTGCGCCACCTGCGTCCGTCCGCGCTGCCGGCCGGCGCGGCCGCGCCACAGGTCGGCTTCAACTACCACGGCCAGTGGGACGCCCGGGGCGGTGCCGACGGACTGCTGCGCGGCTCGCTGCCCCCGGCCGGGCGGGACACCGACGCCGACGAGCCCCGCCCCTACCTGCTCGACGTCATCGGGGCGGTTCAGGAGGGCCGGCTCGAACTGGGCTGGACCTACCCCGCGGCCCGCTACGACGAGGCCACCGTCCGCACCCTTGCCGAGCAGACCCTCCAGGCGCTGCGCGAGCTGGCCGAGCACTGCACGAGCCCCGGCGCCGGCGGCCGCACCCCGTCCGACTTCCCGCTGGCCGGCCTCGACCAGGCGCAGCTGGACCGCCTGGTCGGCGACGGTCGCGAGGCCGAGGACGTGCTGCCGCTGACCCCCCTGCAGTCCGGCATGCTCTTCCACGGCCTGGTCGGCGAGGACGGCGCCTACGTGGACCGGATCGCCGTGCGGCTGGCCGGCGTCGCCGATCCGACGGCCTTCGCCGAGGCCTGGCAGCAGGTCGCCGATCGCACGCCGGCGCTGCGCACCGCCGTGCACTGGCGCGGCCTTCCGCACCCCGTCCAGCTGGTCTCCCGCCGTGCCGCGCTGCCCGTCCGGCAGCTGGACTGGCGCGCACTGACACCCGAACAGCGCGCCGCCGAGACCGAGCGGCTGCTCGCCGAGGAGCGGGCCGCCGGGATGGACCTGGGCGCCGCGCCGCTCACCCGGCTGGTCCTGGCCGCGCTGCCCGGCCAGGAGGTGCTGCTGCTCTGGTCCACCCACCACGTGATCCTGGACGGCTGGAGCACCGGGCAACTGCTCACCGAGGTGTGCGAGGAGTACGCCGCGCTGACCGGCGGACCGCAGGCGCCCCGCCCGGTCCGGCGCCCGTTCGCGGACTTCCTGGCCTGGCTGCGCGAACAGGACGAGCAGGCCGCCGAGGACCACTGGAGCGGCGCCCTGTCCGGGTTCACCGGACGGACCGCGCTGCCCTACGACCGCCGGCCCGCCGGCGCCCACCGGGCCCGCTCCTCCGCCGCCGTCCACCGCGTCCTGGACGAAGCGCTCTCCGCCCGGCTGCGGGAGAACGCTGCCGCCGCCGGACTGACCGTCAACACCCTGGTCGAGGGCGCCTGGGCGCTACTGCTGGCCCGCTACGGCGGCACCGAGGACGTGGTCTTCGGCACCACCGTGTCCGGGCGGCCGGCCGAACTGCCCGGCGTCGAGACGATGATCGGCCTGTTCATCAACACCGTGCCGGCCCGGGTCCAGCTGCCCGCCGGCGGAGTGCTGCCCTGGCTGCGCGACCTCCAGGACCGGCAGAGCGAGGGCCGCCGCCACGACCACCTGGCGCTGCCCCGGATCCAGGGCCTGAGCGAACTGCCCGCCGGCGAGCCCCTGTTCGACAGCATGGTGGTGTTCGAGAACTATCCCGTCGACGAGTCCGCCGCGGACCGCACCGGCGTTCGGGTGGTCGAGGTGCACGCCGACGACGCCACCACCTTCCCCTGGTGCCTGCGCGCCCACCTCAGCGGGCAGCTCGCCTTCGACCTGGCGTACGACCCCGCACTCTTCGACCACCGTACGGTCCGGGACGCCGCCGACCGCCTGGCCCTGCTGCTGACCGCCCTCGCCGACGGCCTGGACGGCGACCTTGCCGCGCTGGACCCGCTCACCCCGGCCGACCGCGAGCTGCTGGCCTCCTGGCACACCACCGCCCGCCCGCCGGTGCCGCGCAGCCCGCTGGACGTCTTCGCCGAGCAGGCCGCCCGCACCCCCGAGGCCCCCGCCGTGCGCGACGGCGACGGCGAGCTGAGCTACCGCGGGCTCGACGACTGGTCCGACCGGCTGGCCGCCCGGCTGCTCGCCGACGGCCTGGCCCCCGAGGACCGGGTGCCGCTGGCGATGGACCGTGGCACCGAACTCATCGTCGCCCAGCTGGCCGTCCTCAAGGCGGGAGGCGCCTACCTGCCCGTCGACTCGCGCGCCCCTGAGGAACGGCGCCGCACCCTGCTCGACCGGGCCGGCGCGGGCACGCCGCTCACCGCCGAACACGTCGCCGCCGCCCGGACCGGTGCGCCCGCCCCGGCCCTGCCGCCCGCTGACCCCGACCGGCTGGCGTACGTGATGTACACCTCCGGCTCCACCGGCGAGCCCAAGGCCGTCGCCGTCCGGCACCGCGACGTGGCCTCGCTCGCCACCGACAGCCGCTTCGGCGACGGCAGCTGCGCCCGGGTCCTGCTGCACTCCCCGGTCGCCTTCGACGCCGCCACCTTCGAGGTCTGGGCACCGCTGCTGAACGGCGGCTGCGTCCTCGTCGCCCCCGACGGCCCGGTGGACGCGACGCTGCTGCGCCGCCTCGCCGGACCGGACGGACCGACGGCGCTCTGGCTCACGGCCGGGCTCTTCCGGCTGATCGCCCAGGACGCGCCGGACTGCTTCGCGGGCCTGCGGACCCTGTGGACCGGCGGCGACGTGGTGCCCGCCGCCGCCGTGCGCCGCGTCCTGGCCGCCTGCCCCGGGCTGACCGTGGTCGACGGCTACGGACCGACCGAGACCACCACCTTCACCACCGCCCACGCCCTCCCGGACGCCGCGGCCGTGCCCGACACCGTTCCCGTCGGCCACCCGCTGGACGACCGGCGGGTGCACGTCCTGGACGGCCGGCTGCGGCCCGTCCCGCCGGGCTGCGCGGGCGAGCTGTTCCTGGCCGGCGAGGGTGTGGCCCGCGGCTACCTCGGCCGCCCCGGCGCGACCGCCGCCCGCTTCCTCGCCGACCCCTCCGGCCCGTCCGGTGCCCGGATGTACCGCACCGGGGACCTCGTCCGGCGCCGTGCCGACGGCACCGTCGAGTTCCTGGGCCGCGCGGACGACCAGGTGAAGATCCGCGGCTTCCGGGTCGAGCCCGCCGAGGTGGAGTCCGCACTCGCTGCTCACCCGCGGGTCACCGACGTCGCGGTGGTCGTCCGCGAGGACTGGCCCGGCGCCCGCCGACTGGTCGCCTACTCGGTCGGCGCCGTCGACCCCGGGGAGTTGCGGGCCTTCGCCGCCCGCACGCTGCCCGACTACCTCGTCCCGGCCGCCTTCGTCCCGCTCGCCGCCCTCCCGCTGAGCCGCAACGGCAAGGTCGACCGGTCTGCCCTCCCGGCACCGGAGGAGCCCAGCGGCGAGCGCCGTGTGCGGGTCGAACCGCGCACCGCCGCCGAACGCCGCACCGCCGAGGTCTTCGCCGACGTCCTCGGCATCCGCCCACCCGGCACCGACGAGGACTTCTTCGAGCTCGGCGGCGACTCCA
The DNA here is from genome assembly GCF_040683915.1 of Kitasatospora sp. NPDC093102. Lineage (NCBI taxonomy): Bacteria > Bacillati > Actinomycetota > Actinomycetes > Kitasatosporales > Streptomycetaceae > Kitasatospora > Kitasatospora sp. NPDC093102. The sequence continues at coordinate 300,796 of NZ_JBFBFA010000005.1, forward strand.
TCCTCAGCATCCGGCTCGCCGCCCGGCTGGCCGAGGCCTTCGGCGCCGACCTCGGCCCCCGCGCGGTCTTCGACCACCCGACCCCGGCCGGCCTGGCCCGGCTGCTCACCGAGGCGCCCGGCGCCCCGGCCCGCCCGCCGGTGGTCCCGGTGCCCCGGGAGGGCGCCGCCCCGATGTCCTACGCCCAGCAACGCCTCTGGTTCCTGGAGGAGTTCACGCCCGGCGTCGCCGAGAACGTCGCGCTCGCGCTGCGGCTTCGCGGCACCCTCGACCCCGGCGCCCTCGGGGCGGCCCTCGACGCCCTGACGGCCCGGCACGAATCGTTGCGCACCACCTTCGACAGCGTCGACGGCCACGGCGTCCAACTGGTCCACCCGCCGCACGTCGTACCGCTGCCACTGCACGACCTCCGCGACCGGCCCGCCGACGAACGGCCGCAGGCCCTGCGTGAAATGCTCGCCGCCGACCGCACCCGTTCCTTCGACCTGCGCCGCGGACCGCTGCTGCGCGCCACCCTGGCCCGGCTGGACGACCGCGACCACGTGTTGGCGCTGACCCTGCACCACATGGTCACCGACGGCTGGTCCACCGGTGTGCTGCTCGCCGACCTGGCCCATCTCTACCGTACCGAACTCGGTTCCGCGGAAGCCGAGTTGGCGCCACTTCCGGTGCAGTACGCCGACTACGCCCACTGGCAGCGCACCGCAGGGGCACCCGCCGGGGAACAGCTCGCCTACTGGAAGCGCCAGCTGACCGGCGTGGTGCCGCCGCTGCTGCCCACCGACCGGCCCCGGTCCGCGGTGCGCACCGCCAACGCCGCCAACGCCGCCACCGTCCGGCTGGAGCTGCCCGCCGACACCGCCCGCCGGCTGGCCGAGGTCGGCCGGGAGCGCGGCGCCACGCTGTTCACCACCCTGGTCGCCGCGGCCCAGGCCTACCTGGCCCGGCTCTGCGGGGACACCGACATCACCGTCGGCACCATCACCTCCGGCCGGCACCGGCCCGAGATCCAGCAGCTGGTCGGATTCTTCGTCAACACCCTGGTGCTGCGCTCCCGGGTGGAACCCGGCCAGTCCTTCGACGCCCTCCTCGGCGAGGTGCGGCAGACCGTCCTCGACGCCTTCGCCCACCAGGACGTGCCCTTCGAGAAGGTGGTCGACGAGGTCCAGCCGGTGCGCGACACCAGCCGCAGCCCGCTCTTCCAGGTCCACGTCGTGCTCCAGAACGCGCCCTCCGCCGAACTCGACCTGCCGGGCCTCGACGTGACCGGCATCGAGTCCGACGCCGTACGGACGGCCTTCGAGCTGGTGCTGGAGTTCGTCGAGACCGGGAGCGGCGCGCTGCACGGCCTGTTCACGTACAGCACCGACCTGTTCGAGACGGCCACCGTCGAGCGGATGGCCGGCCAGCTCGCCACCCTGCTGACCGCCGTCGCCCAGGACCCGTCCCGCGCCGTGGGCGCGCTGCCGCTGGCCGACCCGGACACGCCCCCCGCCGAAGCGGGCGGCACCTTCCGCCCGGTGCCCGAGGCGACCCTGCCCGAGCTGTTCGAACGCTGGGCCGCCGCCACCCCCGACGCCCCCGCCCTGCTCGACGGCGAGCGCGAACTCAGCTACGCCGAACTGGACCGGGCCGCCAACAGGCTCGCCCACCACCTCATCGGACGCGGCGTCGGCCCCGAGCGGCTGGTTGCCCTCGCCCTGCCCCGCTCGGCGGCCATGGTGGTCGCCCAGCTCGCCGTCGCCAAGGCCGGCGGCGCCTTCCTCCCGGTCGACCCCGACTACCCGGCGCCCCGGCGCGAGTTCATGGTCCGCGACGCTGCCGCTCACCTGGTCCTCGACGACCCGGCCCAGGTCTGGGCCGCCGAAGGCCCCGACACCCCGCCCACCGACGCCGACCGGGGCACCGCCCTCACCTCCGCCCACCCCGCCTACGCCATCTACACCTCCGGCTCCACCGGCACCCCCAAGGGCGTCCTGGTGACCCACGCCGGACTCGCCGTCTTCGCGGCGGCCGCCGCCGAGCAGTACGCCGTCGGCCCCGGCGACCGGGTGCTCCAGTTCGCCTCGCCCAGCTTCGACGCCTCCGTGCTGGAACTGTGCATCTCCCTGCTCTCCGGGGCCGCCCTGGTCACCGGGGAGCAGGGGCCGCTGGTCGGCGAACGGCTCGCCGAGGTGCTGGCCGCACGTCGGATCAGCCACACCCTGATCCCCCCGGCGGCCCTGGCCACCGTGGAACCGGAGAGCGCCGCGGCCCTGTCCGACCTGCGCACCCTGGTGGTCGGCGCCGAGGCCTGCCCGGCCGACCTGGTCGACACCTGGGCCCCCGGCCGACGGATGATCAACTCCTACGGCCCCACCGAGGCCACCGTGGTCGCCACCTGGACCGGCCCGCTCGCCCCCGGCACCGGCCGCCCCGCGATCGGCCGCCCCAGCGGCGCCACCCGCGCGTACGTCCTGGACACCGCCCTGCGGCCGGTGCCGCCCGGCGTCACCGGGGAGCTCTACCTGGCCGGCCCCGGCCTCGCCCGCGGCTACCTCGGCCGCCCGGGCCTCACCGCCCAGCGCTTCCTCCCGGACCCGTACGGCACCCCCGGCGAGAGGATGTACCGCACCGGAGACCTCGCCCGCCGCGACGCCGACGGCCAGCTCCGGTTCGCCGGCCGCGCCGACGAGCAGATCAAGCTGCGCGGCTTCCGGATCGAACCCGGGGAGATCGAGAGCGCGCTGCGCCGCAGCCCCCTGGTGCGCGACGCCGTCGTCACCGTCCGCGCCGACGGACCCGGCGGCGGCCGGCTCGTCGGGTACGTCGTCCCGGCCGACGCCGCCGAGGGGGCACCCGCCCTCGACCTGCGGCTCCACCTGGCCGAGTTGCTGCCACCGCACCTGGTCCCCTCGGCCTTCGTCCCGCTGGAGACGCTACCGCTCACCCCCAACGGCAAGCTCAACCGGCGGGCCCTGCCCGACCCCGGGCCCGCCCAGGCCACCCCCGGCCCGGGCCGGGCACCGGAGACCGGCCTCGAACGCCGGATCGCCCGGATCTGGGCCGACGTCCTCGGCCTCGACGAGGTCGGCGCCGACGACAACTTCTTCCTGCTCGGCGGCGACTCCATCCTCAGCATGCAGGTTGTGTCCCGGCTGCGCCGCGACGGACTGCACCTGGCCACCCGGGACCTGTTCAGCCACCAGACCGTGGCCGAACTGGCCACCGTCGTGCGCACCGCCACCGAGCGCGCGGACGACGGCCCGGTGACCGGGGACGTTCCGCTCACCCCCATCCAGGAGTGGTTCCTGACCGCCCCGCGCGTCGCCCACCACCACTTCAACCAGTCCACCCTGCTCGAACTCGGCGCCGACCCCGACCCGGAGGCGCTGCGCGCCGCACTCGACGCCCTGCTCGAACACCACGACGCCCTGCGGATGCGCTTCACCCACGACGAAACCGGCTGGCACCAGTTCAACCCGCCGCCCGCCCCCGCCGAGGACCTCCTGGTCCGCCATGACCTGACCGGGCAGGGCGCCGAGGCCGCCGACGCGGCCATGGCCAAGACCGCCGACGAACTGCACGCGGGCTTCGACCTGGCCCGCGGCCCGCTGCTGCGCGCCGCCCTGTTCACCGGTCACCCGGACCACCCGGCGCTGCTGCTCCTGGTCGCCCACCACCTGGTCGTCGACGCCGTCTCCTGGCGGGTGCTGCGCGACGACCTGGAGAGCGCCCACCGGCAGGCCGTCCGGGGCGGGGCCATCAGCCTGGGGGAGCGCGGCACCTCCTTCCGGGACTGGGCGCACCGGCTCGCCGGCCATGTCGCCGAGGGCGGCCTGGACCACGAACTCCCGTACTGGGAGGAGGCGGTGTGCGCCCGGGTGGCCCTGCCCGGCAGCCCGTCCCGGCCCGGCGACACCGCGACCGCGGCGGTCACCGTCGAACTCGACGAGGCGGACACCGAGGCGCTGCTGCGCGCCGCCCCCGCCGCCTACCGCACCCGGGCCAACGACGTGCTGCTGGCCGCCCTGGCCCTCGCCCTGGCCCGCTGGAGCGGCCAGGAGCGGATCGGCCTGGACCTGGAGGGGCACGGCCGGGAGGACCTGTTGGAGGGCGTCGACCTGTCCCGTACGGTCGGCTGGTTCACCACCGTCCACCCCGTCAGCTTCCACGTCCCCGACCCCGCGGACCTCGGCCCGGACCGTGACTGGCGCGCCCTGGTGAAGTCTGTCCGCCGCCAGTTGCGCGCGGTGCCCGGCAACGGTCTGGGCTTCGGCGCACTGCGCACCTTCGGCCCGCCGGAGGTCCGCGAGCGCCTCGCCGCAGGCGCGCACGGCCAGGTGGTCTTCAACTACCTCGGCCAGTGGGACGCCCGGCCCGAGACCGCCGGCGACGGCCTCATACGCGCCGAACTCGGCTCCTTCGGCCAGGACCACGACCCCCGGGACGGCGGCTCCCACCCGCTGGAGGTGGTCGGCGCGGCCCAGCAGGGACGCCTCGCCTTCACCTGGCACCACCGGCCCGCCGTCCACGGCACCGAGGCCGTCCGCCGGGCGGCCGAGGAGTTCGCCGCGGCCCTGCGGCAGATCGCCCGGCACGCCAGGGAAGGACGGTGACGACACCACCTGCCCGCGCCGACTGCGCCACCACCAACCGACGATGACGAAGGAGACCGACATGGACGAGAACACCCGCTACCAGGTGCTGCGCAACGACGAGGAGCAGTACTCCCTCTGGCCCGCCGACCTGGAGGTACCGGCCGGCTGGCAGCCCGTCGGCACCGAGGGCACCGAGGCCGAGTGCACCGCCTACGTCGACGAGGTGTGGACCGACATGCGCCCGAAGAGCCTGCGCGAGCGCATGGAGAACGCCGGAGCCTGACCGGCCGCAGGGAGGGCAGCCGGTCGCGTCCGCGCCGACCGGCCCCGTCCGGCCACCGCACCACCGAACCACCACGACCCCGAGGAGAGCGCCATGACCCCTCCGCTGCGCACCGAGCACCTGGAGTTCATCCCCTACCGGACCGAGGACGAGGACGCCTTCGTCTCCCTGCTCCGCAAAGCGGACGTGTGCCGCTGGATGGGACAGGACCTCGTGCCCGAGCCGGACATTCGCGCGCTGTTCCGCGCGATCCTGAGCGACGTCTACCCCCAGAACCTCTTCGACGTCTGGGGCCTGTGGCTGGACGGGACGTACGCGGGCCACGCCGAGGTCAAGCGCGCGGGGAACGTCGACGGCCATGAGCTGGTCACCGCGCTGGCCCCCGAGTTCTGGGGCCGCGGCCTGGGCCGCGAGGCGGTCCGCGGCCTGATCCGCTACGCCCGCGACGAGTTGGGGCTCAAGGAGGTCTACGGCATGGTCGGCGCGGAGAACACCCCGAGCCTGGCGATGGGCCGGCGGCTGGGCTTCCGCCACCTGCGCGACGTCGTCGGGGACGACGGCTCGGTGACCAGACTGCTGGCCATCTCCACCACCGACCCGGCCTGACGCCGGCCCGTGGGGTACGAACGGGCGCGGCGGGGTCGGACGAGCGCCGCGCCCGGGTCACCGGCGACCCGGTCCCGTTCGCCGTTCGACCGGGACGGGTCCCGGCCGGAGTCGGCGGTTTCCAGGGCCCGTGCCGCGCCCGGCGTCGGTCCCCGGTGCGGGTGGTCGCGGTCCGCACCGGGCCTCCCACCAGCCGGGCCGACCGGCCCCGACCGGATCCGCTCCGGTCGCTGTGGCCGAGGTGAAACCGGGCGTACGTGCCGTACCCTGTCCGCGCGAGGCCGCGCTCCGGTGGCCAGGGCGCGGGCAGGAGGACTGAGCTGGTGGCTGACCGTATGACGCGACGGTGGCCGGCCGTGCTCGCCGGTACCTGTTCGGCCTTCGCGGTGATCGCGGCCGTGGTCGCCGCCAACGACTGGGCGCCGTTCGCCTTCGAGCGGGCCGCCATCGACTGGAGTGCCGCGCATCGGCCGCCGCTCGCCCGAGCCGTGGCCATGGTCGTCACCTCCCTCGGCACCGGCGTGGTTCCCTACCTCCTCGCCCTGGCCGCAGGCGTCGTCACCGCCCGGAGCGCCGGATCACCGAGGTCCCGGTGGACGGTGGCACGGGCGCTGCTCCTGCCCGTCGTGTGGCTGGCGCTGGGACAACTGCTGCGCCAGGGCCTGATGCACGCCTTCGGCCGGCCCCGGCCACCCGAGACGGACTGGGCGTTCACCGCCTCCGGCTTCGCCTTTCCCTCCGGGCACGCCTTCACGTCCGCCCTCAGCGCCGGCCTGCTCGCCCTCGCCGTCGCCCGCGCGCGGCCCTCCGCCGCCCGCACGGCTGCCGCCGGCGCCGTGCTGTTCGCGGGCGTGATCGGCCTGAGCCGCATCTACCTCGGCGTGCACTGGCCGCTGGACGTCCTCGCCGGCTGGCTGCTCGCCGCCGGCTGGCTGGCCGCCGGAGCCGCACTCTCCGCGTTCCTGCCGGAGCAGAAGGAGAGGTCCGGCTCGACAAGGGCTCCGTAGCGAGGTCACCCACACCGGCTTCCACCGCGACCTCGGCCGGCTCGTCGCCGTACGAGCCACCCGCCCTCGCCGCCGTCCTCGCCGCCCACACCGCCGACCCCGACGCACGCCGCCGGCTGGAGGCGCCCCCGACCGCCTGAGCGGGGTCGGCCTGGTAGGCGAAGCCGGCACCACCGCAGGCAACTCGGCCCCCACGGACGGGCGGTAGGCCGTGGGCTCGGGCGTCACGACAGCCTCAGCCGGACGTGCGCGGGCGGATCGCGTCGCGCAGGAGGAGTGTGGTGGTCACGCTGCTCAACCCGGTCAGGGCGATCGCGAGGCCGACCGGGAGGAATTCCGCGAACACGCCGAAGACCAGGGGGCCGATCCCCTGGATGGTCATGGTGGTGGTGTTGAGCAGGGCGAAACCCTGTCCCTGGAGGTCGGACGGGACCGCCTCCAGGAAGCGCCGCTGCAGGCCGAGCAAGTAGGCGGATCCCATGCCGGTGATCGTGTACACCGCGGCGATCGCCGGATGCGGAAGGTCCAGGACGAGCGCGATCGGGGGCGTGCCCATCACCAACAGCAGTGGCAGGACGAGTCGTTCCCGGGTGGCGGGCGGGAACGCCCGCCCGACTACGACGTCACCGATGAGCATTCCGACCGACGTGGCTGCCAGGAGGGTGCCGGTCTCCGTCGGGCTGAACGCACGCTGTGCGGAGTACGGGATGAGCAGGCTTCCTGCTGCGGCCAAGTACGCGGCGGGCAGGCACTGGACCATGATCAGCCGGAGGACCCCGGGGGCGGCGACGAGTGCGGCGTTACCCTGCAGGGTCTTACGCACGATCGACCCGCCCGCCACGGCCGACCCGCCCGCGCGGACCACCTCGGTGGGTGACAGGAACAGGCGGCTGATCACCGACGCGAGCAGGTGCGCCCCCGCGGTGACCAGCATCGTCCGATCCACGCCCAGCCACGCGACCAGCGCCCCACCGGAGGCCATGCCCACCATCTGCGCCGAAACCGCGACGAGGTAGGACAGCGAACGCCCGAGCACGTAGGTGTCGCCGGTGAGGACCTCCGCCAGGACTCGGCCCGCGGCCCCGGTGGTGACCGGTGTCAGGCAGGCCACGGCCGCGACGAGGAGCAGGCCGGCCGCGACCGGGAGGTGCCCGAACGCGAGCAGCAGCCCGACCGTGCACTGGAGGGCGTAGCCCGCGGTGATGAGGGTCCGCGGCGAGAACCGGTCCGCCATCGCGGCAAGGAACAGGCCGCCTGCGGCCTGGGGGAGGAAGCCGATCGTCATCGCCATCGCCGTCAACAACGGCGAGTTGGTCCGGCTGAACACCAGCACCGCCAGCGCGACGGACCGCAGCGTGTCCGACATGACGCCGAGCAGCCGGCCTGCGAATACGGCACGGAACTGGGTGACCGCGAAGACCTGGCCGTAGGTGGCCTTCGTCGTGAACGCGTCGGTCATGAGAAGGATGCTCCCGGGACTTTCTTGGGCCGGACCGCGTCTACCGGTTGATCGCGGGGAGATGGGCAGAGCCGTAGGACGGCCGTCAGCTGTCGGGCGTCATCGAGGTGTTGTCGAAGGAGTGGGTCGCCGGTCTCGCCTCTCTCTGTTCGCCGAGTGGACCAAGGATCAGTCGGAAAAGTGACGTCTGCAACTGAGATGATTCCGTGGGGGCCACCGTCGGCACCCTGATGCCGAAGTGACGGCCCCACAGGCGAAGCGACGGGCCCGGCGACCGGTGCTGGTCGGACCGGGTCGAGCCGGGACGGGCGCCGGTGTGGTGGGCGGGGTGGTGCGGGCCCGGGCGGTAAGACATGGGCATGCGACAGAACCTGAATCACCATCGGGATCGCGGCGACGGCCGGCCGGGCCGCCTCGTCGGTGTTCGGGCGACGATCGGCAGCGTCGCCGGCCAGGTGTTCCTGGGGCAGGTGCTGATCGTCGTCCTGCTGGTCACGGCGGCGGTGGTCGCGCTGGTGCTACAGGCCCGCACCAGCCGGTGGCAGGAGGTGCGGGCCCGGTCCCTTGTCGCCGCCGAGGCCTTCGCGCACGCCCCCGGCCTGGTGGCCGCGTTCCAGGAGCCCGACCCGACGGCGACGCTCCGACCGAAGGAGCAGGCGGTCGTCCCGGTGGCGGACGCGGGCGGTGCGGTCGTCGGCGCGGTGTCCGCCGGCCTGCCCCTCAGCCGTGCCGACGGCCTGGTCGGCCGGGAGCTGCCGGTCATCATCGGGGTCGGCGTGGCCGCGCTCGCGCTGGCCGTGGCGGGTACGGCGTTCGCCGTGCGTCGGCTGCGACGGCAGACCCACGGGCTCGGCCCGGCCGAGGTGACCAGGATGTACGAGCACCACGACGCGGTGCTGCACGCCGTCCGCGAGGGCGTCGTCATCGTCGGCGAGGACGGCCGGCTGCTGCTGGCCAACGACGAGGCACGCCGTCTGCTCGACCTGCCACCCGGCGTCGAGGGCCGTCCGGTCACCGAGCTCGGCCTCGACGACCGGACGGCGGGGATCCTGCTCGCCCACCGGGCCGTCAGCGACCGGATGCTCCCCGCCGGGCAGCGGCTGCTGGCCGTGAACGTCCGCCTCGCCGGCGCCGGAAGCGTCACCACCCTGCGGGACTCCACCGAACTGCGCACCCTGGCCGGCCGGGCCGAGATCGCGCAGGACCGGCTGCGCCTGCTGTACGAGGCGGGCGCGGCCGTCGGCACCACCCTCGACGTCACCACCACGGCGCGGGAGCTCGCCGAGCTGGCCACGGCCGGCTTCGCCGACTACGCCTCCGTGGACCTCGTCGACCCTGTCCTGCGCGGGGAGGAACCGCCGCTGCCCGCTCCGGGCGAGCCGGTCGAGCTGCGCCGGGTCGCGCGCAGCGGCGCCCCGGACGACTCCCCGCTCTACCGCCCCGGCGAACTGATCCGCTTCCCGGCCCCCACCCCGCCCGCGGTCGGCTTCGTCAGCGGCCGTCCCGTCCTGGTCCCCGACCTGGCCGCCGACGTCGGCTGGCGAACCCAGATGCGTACCCGGGAGACCCTGGAACACGGCCTCCTCTCGCTGATCACCGTCCCGTTGAAGGCCCGCGGCGTGCTGCTCGGCATCGCGAACCTGTGGCGGCTGCACGAGAGCGGGCCGTTCGACCAGGACGACCTGTCACTCGCCGGAGAGCTGGCTGCCCGCGCCGCCGTCTGCATCGACAACGCCCGCCGCTTCACCCGCGAACACGCCGTCGCCGTCGCCCTGCAACGGAGCCTGCTGCCGAGCGCCACCCCCGCACAGGACGCCCTCGACGTCGACGCCCGCTACCTGCCTGCGCGGACCGGCGTCGGCGGAGACTGGTACGACGTCATCCCGCTGCCCGGCGCCCGTGTCGCGCTCGTCGTCGGCGACGTCGTCGGCCACGGCCTGCACGCGGCCGCCACGATGGGACGGCTGCGCACGGCCGTCCGCAACTTCTCGACCCTCGACCTGTCGCCGGACGAACTCCTCGGCCATCTCGACGAGTTGGTCACCCTCATCGACGAGGAGGCGGACGGCGAAGCGCCGGTCACCGGTGCCACCTGCCTGTACGCGGTCTACGACCCCACCAGGGGCACCTGCATCCTGGCCCGCGCCGGGCACCCGCTGCCCGTCCTCGTCCACCCGGGCGGCACCGTCGAGTACCCCGAACTGCCCGCCGGGCCGCCGCTCGGGCTGGGCGGTCTGCCGTTCCGGACCGCAGAGCTGACGCTTCCCGAGGGCAGCAGGCTCGTGCTGTTCACCGACGGGCTGGTCAAGGACGGCGGGGAAGGCCCGCCGGACCGGCTCTCCACGCTGACCGAGACCCTCGCCGGGGCCGGCCGCACGCCCCGTGAGATCTGCGAGGCCGTCCTGGACGCGCTGCGGCCGGACCGGAGCGGCGACGACGTCGTCCTGCTCGTCGCCCGCACCCGCAGGCTGGCCGCCGACCGGATCGCCCAATGGGACCTGCCGGCCGATCCCGCGGTCGTCGCGGAGGTGCGGGCCGACGCGGCGGCGCAGCTGACCCGCTGGGGTCTGGACGACGCGGTGTTCACCACCGAACTGGTCCTCAGTGAGCTGGTCACCAACGCCATCCGCTACGGCCGCACCCCGATCCGGCTGCGCCTGCTCTACGACCACAGCCTGATCTGCGAGGTCTCCGACGGCAGCAGCACCTCGCCGCACCTGCGGTACGCGGCGGAGGAGGACGAGGGCGGGCGTGGCCTGTTCCTGGTCGCCCAGCTCACCGACCGCTGGGGCACCCGCTACACCGCGCGGGGGAAGATCATCTGGGCCGAGCAGTCCGTCCGATGAGCGACGGCGGGGCGCCACGCGCGAACGGCGCGGTTCGCCGGTGCGAGCACCGCGGGCGGTGTCCCGCGTCGGGCCGGCGGCCGTTGCCTGCGATTCGCCCGGGGGCCTACCGCGCGGTGAGGCGCCGGCTGAGGTCGTTCAGGCAGCCGGTGCCGTAGGCGTCCGCGAGGTCGTCGAGGTCGATCATCGGCGGGATGTCGATCACGGGCCGGCGCTCGACGAGGAAGGCCACCGTCTCGTGAACGATCACGGTTTCGTCGGCGCCGGTGATCTGTGTCCGCTGCTCGCGCGCCCCGCCGGCGTCGTGCCACGGAGGCAAATGTACGGACAATAGTTTGCGGCCGGGGTGGCCCCTGCCTAGATTAATGTCCGTACATTTGGCCAGGGAGGCCCCTTGATAACCAAGCATCACCGGATCGTGATCATCGGCGGCGGGACCGCGGGGATCTCGGTCGCGGCCCGGCTCCGCCGCGCCGGCGAGCGGGACGTCGCGGTGCTCGATCCGAGCGATCGCCACTACTACCAGCCGTTGTGGACGCTCGTCGGCGGCGGCCGGGCGCCGCTGGCGGAGAGCATCCGGCCGCAGGCGTCCGTCATGCCGAAGGGCGTGCAGTGGATCCGCCGCGCCGCGGTCGCCGTCGATCCCGAGGCCCGGGAAGTGACGCTCGACGACGGCGGCATCGTCTCCTACGACCACCTCGTGGTCTGCCCCGGCATCCAGCTGGACTGGGACCGGGTGCCGGGCCTGGAGGCCGGGCTCGGCAAGGACGGACTGTCCAGCAACTACCTGCCGCAGCACGCCCCCGCGACCTGGCGCTTCATCCGCGAGACCCGCTCCGGCAGCGCGGTGTTCAGCATGCCGACCGGTGCCATCAAGTGTGGCGGCGCCCCGCAGAAGATCGCCTACCTGGCCGCCGACCACTGGCGCCGGCAGGGCGTGCTCGGCAGGATCGACATCCACCTGGTGATCCCCGGCACCGCCATCTTCGGCGTCCCGGAGTTCGCCCGCGTGCTCGATGACGTGGTGCGCCGGTACGGCATCAAGGTCCACTACGGGAGCGAGGTCACCGAGGTCCGGCCCGAGGCCCGCGAGGTGGTCGTCACCGATCTGGGGACCGGGGGCAGGACGACCCTGCCGTACGACGTCGCTCACCTGGTGCCGCCGCAGAGCGCCCCGGACTGGGTCAAGCGCAGCCCGCTCGCCGGTGCCGACGACCCGGCCGGCTACGTCGAGATCGACAAGCACACCATGCGGCACGTCCGCTACCCCAACGTGTGGGCGCTCGGTGACGCCGGATCATCCCCGAACTCCAAGACCGGCGCCGCTGTGCGCAAGCAGGCGCCCGTGCTCGTCGAGAACCTCCTCGCCGCCCTCAAGGGCCGGGAACCCGAGGCCGCCTACCACGGCTACGCCTCCTGCCCGCTGACCACCGCCCGCAACAAGATGCTGCTCGCCGAGTTCGACTACAGCGGTCGGCCCGCCCCGTCGATCCCGGTGATCAACACCATCCGCGAGCGCACCGACATGTGGTACCTCAAGCGGCACGGTCTGCCGTTCCTCTACTGGAACCTCATGCTCCGCGGGCTCGCCTGACCCCCCTCGGGTCGCACCCCGGATTTCCCGCGCAGCCCACCGCCCGGGCCCTTCACCGTCGCCGCCTCGCGCCCATGGTGCGCGGCCGTGCGACATCCCACCCCGCACCCCGCCCCCAAGGCCACGGGGCGCAATCACCGTCCATCCTCAGGAGCTTGCGATGACGAAGCCCGCCGGACCGCTGATCTTCGTGCAGTTCTACCTCGACTGCCTCTCCCACGCCTCGTACCTCGTCGGTGACCGCACCACCGGCCGGGCCGTCGTGGTCGACCCCCAGCGCGACGTCCACGACTACATCACCACCGCGGAACAGCACGGTCTGACCATCGAGCGGGTCATCGAGACCCACATCCACGCGGACTTCCTCTCCGGCCACCTGGAGCTGGCCGAGCGCACCGGCGCGCGCATCTCCTACGGCTCCGCCGCCACGCTCGACTTCGACACCGACCCCCTGGACGACGGCGAGCACCTCAGCCTCGGCGAGGTCGACCTGGAGGTCCTGCACACCCCGGGCCACACTCCGGAGTCGATCTGCGTCGTCGTGCGCGAACAGGCCGGGGACGCCGTCCCGTTCGGCGTGCTCACCGGCGACACGCTGTTCATCGGCGACGTCGGTCGCCCCGACCTGCTCAGCTCGCGAGGCCGGTCCGCCGAGGAGATGGCCCGCTCCCTGTACCACTCCACCCGCGCCCTGCTCGCCCTCCCCGACGACACGCGCGTCTACCCGGCGCACGGAGCCGGCTCGGCCTGCGGCAAGAACCTCTCCACCGAGCTGAGTTGCACGATCGGAAACCAGCGTCGCGGCAACTACGCCCTGGCCGACATGACCGAGGACGAGTTCGTCTCCGTCGTGACCGACGGTCAACCCGCGGCGCCCGCCTACTTCGCGTTCACGTCGGTGCGCAACCGCCAGGCCCGTCCGGTCCTGGACGAGGACACCCCGGTCTCCCCGCTCACCCCGGAGGCGTTCCTCCAGGCCCGGGCGGGCGGCGCCACCGTGCTGGACACCCGGGATCCGGAGGCCTTCGCCGCCGCCCACCTGCACGGCGCGGTCAACATCCCCCTCGGTGGACGGTTCGCCGAACTCGCCGGCCAGGTCCTCGACGCCCAGGACACGATCGTCCTGTGCGGCGACCCGGACACCGCGACCGAGGCCCGAACCCGCCTGGCCCGGATCGGCTTCGACCGCGTCCTGGGTGCACTGGCCGCCCCGGTGGATGCTGTCGGCGCTGCGCACCTGACCGCCACCGCGCGGGTGGATGCCGATGCTCTGGCCGACCAACTCGCCCAGACCGCACGCGACTTCGAGTTGCTGGACGTGCGTGGCCCGGGCGAGGTCCGGGACAAGGGCACCATCCCCGGTGCCCGGCTCATCCCGCTGCCCGAACTGCTCGCCCGCCTGAGCGAACTGCCGACCGAGCAGCCGCTGACCGTGATCTGCGCGGGCGGCAACCGCTCCTCGGTGGCCGCGTCCGTGCTGCGCGCCCGCGGCTTCGAGGCCATCGACCTGCGCGGCGGCTTCGCCGCATGGCACGGCGAGGTCGCGCACCCCGCCGACCAGACCCCGGACGGCGTCACGGCGTGAGCGTCCTGATCACCGCTCTGCTTTGCGGAGCCGTGGTCGGCGTGGCCCTCGGCGCGCTGGGCGGCGGCGGGGGAGTGCTCGCGGTCCCGGCCCTGGTGTACCTGCTGGGCGTCGCACCCTCCGAGGCCGGGACCACCAGCCTGGTCATCGTCACCGCCACCTCGGTCACCGCGCTCGTCCGCCACGCCGGCACCGGCAACATCAGCTGGCGGACCGGCTCGCTGTTCGCCGCGGCGGGCGTGCTCCCCGCCATCGGGACGTCCGCGCTCGCCCACCGCATCCCGCAGTCGGTGCTGACCTCCGCGTTCGCCGTCCTGGCCGCACTGGCTGCCGCGGCGATGCTGCGCGGCACCCGAACCGCGCAGCGCGCGCCGACCGAGGACGGCGGCGCCGCCCTCGGTCCGCCCGCGAAGCCGGCCGGCGGGACCGGCCCCCTGGGCACGGTCGCGGCCGGAGCCGGCCTGGGGGCGGTGACCGGGCTGCTGGGAGTCGGCGGCGGCTTCCTCGCGGTGCCCGCGCTGGTGTCCGTGCTCCGGCTGCCGATGCGCAAGGCCGTCGGCACCAGCCTGGTGGTCATCCTCGTCAACTCGGTCGTCTCCCTCGCCACCCGCCTGACGGTGACGGGCATATCCCTCGACCCGGCGATCTTCGGGCCGTTCGTGGGCGCCGCCGTCCTCGGTGCGTGGGACGGCAAGCGGCTGGCGGGCAAGCTCTCCGGCGCCGCACTGCAGCGGGCCTTCGCCGTCGTCCTGTTCGCGGTGGCCGCCTTCATGCTGATCGGCGTCCTCGCCTGACGGCTCCCGCACCCGCTGCCCGGGACACCCCGCCCGGGCAGCGGTCGCCCCCCATCGGCGCCCGCCTCGACCGGCGGGCGCCGATTTTGTGCTGTCCCCCCAAAGGTACGAACATTCACTCCGTGTCCCGCACCACCCATCCGACCCCTGACCCCCAGGACGGCGCCGTGACCTCCGAGCCCGGCCCCAGGCCCCTCACCCGATCCGCGGGCAATCCGCTCTGGGCGCAGCTGCGCGCCGACCTGCTGCGCCGGCTCGACGAGGGCGAGTTCCGCGACGTCTTCCCCGGCGAGCACGACCTCGTCGCGGAATACCAGGTCAGCCGGCACACGGTCCGCGAGGCCCTCCGGAAGCTCCGCGAGGAAGGCCTCGTCACCGCGCAGCGCGGCAAGGCCTCCAGGTTCACCGCGAGCCGCCCACTGGAGCAGGACGTCGGCGAGGCGTACAGCCTCTTCCGTGCCGTCGAGGAGGTCGGCGCCGTCCAGCGCAGCGTCGTGCGCGCGCTCGACCGGCGCGCCGACGGCGTCATCGCCGCCCGGCTGGGACTCGAGGAGTCCACACCGCTCGTCTACCTCGAACGCATCCGTCTGGCCGACGAGGAACCACTCGCGGTCGACCGGATCTGGCTCCCCGCGGACGTGGCACACCCGCTGCTGGACGTCGACTTCACCCACACCTCGCTCTACGACGAACTCGAACGCCACTGCGGCAGCCGCGTCTGCGGCGGCTGGGAACGCATCCGAGCCGTCGTCCCGGGCCGGGGGGAGCGCATCCTGCTCGACTGCCCCGAGACCACCGCGCTGCTCGCGATCGACCGGCTCGGCCACGACGCCGGCGGGCGCCTGATCGAATGGCGCCAGACGCTCGTCCGTGCGGACCGCTTCGCCGTCGCAGCCGCGTTCTCCGCACACGACTACCGGCTGGGTGCCTCGGTCCAGACGCCCTGACGGGAACACGCACCTCGGGGCCGGGCGGCTGCCCCGCAGACCGGCTGACCACGGCGAACGGGGACCTTCGTCCTTGAACGGATGTACCTCCCGGCCCCAGCGGACGCCGGGCCGACGCGGTGGGATGAAGACAACGCGGTACCGGTGGACACCGGAACCGCCTTCGTCACCGCCAGAAGGGCAGGACCACCATGAAGGCCGCCGTCGTCCACGACTTCGCCGCACCGCTGGTCGTCGAGGAGCGCCCAGTCCCGACGCCGGGGCCGCACCAGGTCCGGGTCCGGATCGAGGCCTCCGGCCTCTGCCACACCGACATCCACGCGGCCCACGGCGACTGGCCGGTCCAGCCGAACCCGCCGTTCGTCCCCGGGCACGAGGGCGTCGGCATCGTCGAGGCGGCCGGTGACCTGGTCCGGCACGTCCGGGTGGGCGAGCGGGTCGCCATCCCCTGGCTCGCGGACGCCTGCGGGCGCTGCGACCAGTGCGTCTCCGGCTGGGAGACGCTCTGCCTCCAGCAGCACAACAGCGGCTACTCGGTGGACGGCGCCTACGCCCAGTACGCGCTCGCGCACGGCGACTACGTCGTCCCCGTCCCCGAAGGCATCGACCCGATGGACGCCGCACCGCTGTCCTGCGCGGGCGTCACCACCTACAAGGCCCTCAAGGTCTCCGGCGCCCGCCCCGGCACCCGGGTCCTGATCTCCGGCATCGGCGGCCTCGGTCACCTCGCGCTCCAGTACGCCCGGATCTGCGGCGCCGAGACCATCGCCGTCGACGTCACCGACGACAAGCTCGCCCTCGCCCGCGACCTCGGCGCCGACCACGTGATCGACGCCCGCACCCAGGACGTCGCCGCCGAGGTCCAGGCCCTCGGCGGAGCCCACGCCGCGATCGCCCTCGCCGTCAGCAACGCCTCCTTCCAGGCCGCCTACGGCGCCCTGCGCCGCGGCGGCACCCTCGTCCTGGTCGCCCTCCCGGCCGGCGGCAAGCTCGAACTACCCGTCTTCGAGACGGTGCTGAACGGCACCAAGGTGATCGGCTCGATCGTCGGCACCCGCGAGGACCTTGCCGAGGTCTTCCGCCTGCACGCCCTCGGCCGCACCCGGGTGATCCGCGAGACCCGCCGACTCGAGGACGTGAACGCCTGCTTCGACGAGGTCCTGAGCGGCAAGGTCTCCGCCCGACTGGTCTTCGACCTGCGCGGCTGAGGACGGGGTTCGGATGCGGTCGACGTGCGGAGCGGCACCCTCGCCGTCCAGCACGCACCGGCCCTCGTCGGGGGACGGGGGCCGGTGGGCTCGGGGCGGCTACTTGCAGTTCTCGTCGATCTTGTACTGGAGCGCCTTCGGGTAGTCGTGCCGGCTGAGCCGGACGCGGGCCAGGATCGGCGCGTGGTTGATGTCGTTGCCGGGATCGGCGATGTCCAGCAGGAGCGAGTCGAGCTCGGCGTGGGTGGTGAGCTCGTACCCGTGCATCCGGTCCTTGTCCGTGCCGAAGACCTCGGCCAGCTTCTCGTAGCGCCACGGGTGCAGCACGTTGTAGAAGTCGGCCCCGTCGGACGGCCTCTCCTTGTAGTAGCAGGGGCTGACCAGCATCTGCTCGATGCCGTAGAAGCCCTCGTTGTCCAGGACGAAGACCACCGGCCGCAGGTGGTGACGTACCTGGGTGGACAGCTCCTGGCAGATCTCCTGGAACGAGCCGTCCCCGACGAACACCAGCGGGCGCTTCATCGGCTGCTGCCGGCCCAGTGCCACGCCGGTGGCCGCGCCGACGGAGTAGCCGATGGACAGCCAGCTGTTCTGCGCCAGGAAGCCGGCCCGCTCGGTGATCCGCAGGTTCATCGAGCCGAGCAGCGCGAACGCCGCGTCCGAGACCACCGTGAACGGCGAGGCGGCCTGCGGATCCCCGCCGGTGGCCTGGTGCTCCAGGAAGAAGTTGATGTGCTGGAAGAAGCTGTCGTAGGTCAGCTCCGGCGGGTACCGGTCGGTGCTCAGCGACTCCAGGAAGTCGGCCGTGCTGGCCGGGACGTCCAGGCCCGCCGCGTGCGCCAGCGCGAAGTGGTCGGCCGCGAAGGTCTCTCCCGCCAGGGCACTGCTCAACGCGGTGACGAACCGGCCGAGCTGCACTTCGGGGAAGTACGTGGCGCCGACGCTGACCCCGTCGCGTGCCGCCACGATCCAGTCGTCGCCGATGGACTGCTCGCCGCCGAGGTTCTTGGACGTGGACCAGGTCCCCAGGCCGATCCGGCACCCCGCGTTCTTGAAGGCCTTCCGGATCTCCGGCAGGCTCGCCTTGCCGTTGTAGACGCCGGCGAACAGCGGGTGCCGTTCGGACACCACGGACTTCGCGCCGACCGTGGTGCAGAACTGCATCCGGGTGGACTGCACGAACTCCAGCAGCTCGTTCTCCAGCCGCCGGCGGACCAGTTCCTCGCCGGCCCAGACGATCGGTGTGCCGAATTTCCTGATCAGCTCCACCGCCGCCGTGACGGCCTTCTCCAGCATGTCCTTGTTCCGCTTGGTGAACGGCCGCTCGTGAGCGCGGAGTTCACCCTTCGGAGGCTCGCAGGGTGCGTGCCAGAGGTCCTCCATGACCTCCAGGTAGACCGGCTTGCGCTCGGTCAGGCACGCGGTGATCGCGCTGTCGATCTGCGAGGGCGCGAGTCCCGGGTTGGAGAGCACCTGTGCGTCCACCGTGACCTGCCGGTAGACGTCCAGGTTGCTCTCCCGGCGCGGGCTCATGTGCGAGGTGAGCAGGCCGACCGCCTGGAAGTTGAGCCATTGCTCGTAGGACGGCGCCGCGTTGATCGCGATCAGCGGCACGTCCTCGACGTACGCGCCGCCGACGGTGTTGAGCAGGCTGAACGCGCCCACCCCGTACGTCACCGCAACGGCTCCGACGCCCTGTTCGCGCTTGGCCGGGTCTGCGTCGGCGGCCCGCACCCGGGCGTAGGCGTCCGCGGCGTAGCCGCCGCCCATCTCGGTCGGAGTGCCGATCCAGCGCACCTTGGTGGTGGCCTGCATGATCGTCAGGAACGGGCCGAGGAAGTCCCCCGGCACCCCGAACAGGTGCCGGATCCCCAACTGCTCAAGCCTGGTGGCCAGGTAGCGGGCCACCGTCCACTCGTCGTTGCCGCTCATCGGCTCAGCGCCTCCTTGCGGCTCTCCCGGCGGGCCTGCACCTCGGGCCGGATCTCCGGTTGAGCCGGAGGCGGCGGCGGGGGCGCCTCGTGGACGGCGATGGCCGCCCGGACCGCGGTCTCCACCGCGCCCTCGATCCAGGCGTGCTTGAGCGAGACGTGCTCGCCGGCGAAGTGCACCGGGCCCTCCGGCTTGACCGCGTCGAGGTGGAAGCTGGTCATCTGGTGTGGGGTGTACACCGCCGCCTCACCGAAGGCGTACGGGTCGCGCAGCCAGCTCTGGGTCTTCCCGTAGCCGGTGTAGAACACCTCGATCCGCCGGCCGTGCACCGACTGGAGGTTGCGCAGCGCGTAGACGTACCGCTCGTAGTCCTCCATGGAGTCCCAGCGCACCGCGTCGTCCGACCAGCTGTAGCTGGCCAGCACCACGCCGCCGCCGTCGCCGTCCGGCACCGGGTGCGAGGGGTAGTACATGAAGCGGTTCGGGTTGTCGGTGGTCGAACCGCCGCCGAAGCAGTTGGCGGCGGGGCGCACGCTCGCCTGCAGCAGTGCGGTGTGCTGGTAGACCTCCCGCTGGGCCTGGCTGATCCGTCGCTCGTCCACGCTCGCGTGCGCGCCGAGCAGCATCTCCGGCAGGTTGCGCGGCGGCCGGTGGCCGTTGTGGGCGGCGGCCACGGCCGCCTCGGCGTCCTCCTCGCCGGCCCGCTGGTAGTACTCGTACAGGCCGGGTGCGATGGATTCGAGTTCCACCTTCCAGTCCGCCTCGGTGAACTCCCACCAGCGGCGGGAGAACTCCAGCAGCACCTTGGTGGCCTGGTCGTAGTGGGTCTCGATGATCGCCCGGCGCTTCTTGTACGAGAACGGGGGCGTCACCTGGACGAACCGCATGGCGGAGAAGGGGACCGTGACGATCGCGAAGTCGCCCTTCCAGACTCCGGGTTCGGCCTCCGGGTCGTCCTCGGGGACGGTCAGAACGGCGACCTGCGGCCCGTTCGGGCCGACGTTGCGGCCTCCCCCGCCGTCCCGGTGCGGATCCCAGTACTCCATGCGGATCATCCGCTCGCCCATCCGCAGCTCCTCCCGGAGCTCCTCGGCAAGCGCGTCGGGCAGCTTCCAGCTGCCGCCCGCGATCTCCCAGTAGGTGGCGTTCGGGTTGATGTCGCTGCGGCCCAGGAAGGTGTGGAAGAAGGCCAGGTGCAGCCGCGAGGTCATGTTCTCGATCGTGCCGATCGCCTCGATGGCCTCGTCGCTGAAGCCCGCGTACTCGCGCAGGAAGCGGCCCATCGAGTAGCCGTCGAAGTCGCGGATCACCCGGGCCCAGCCGTCCAGCCACTCGGCGAACGGCTTGTTCACCCGCTTGCCGTCCCTGATCACCGAGTAGTAGTCGCGGATCGGCTCCAGAGCCTGGTTGACCAGATCGGCGACAGTGATCCGCACCTCGTCCCCGGTGAGGTGGAAGCCTTCGTTGACGCAGCTCGGGTCGGCGGCGTACTCCCCGCGGCGGGCCTGGATCCGGTTGGTGCGGATCCAGGAGTTGAAGCGCTTGACCGGTTCGCGGAACTCCGGGCTGTCCGCGCCGTGCTTCCAGACCTTGCCGGGCTCGAAGGACTCGTAGACCACCGGTGGGACGGGCGCGTTCTGGTTGCCGGTGTCAGGATCGACGTCGACGTTGAAGAACAGCTGTCGGCGCAGGCCGAGGCTGTCGACCAGCGCGAGGGTGAGCGGGTGGAAGCTGGGCAGCCGCATGGCCCCGGCTTCCGCGTACTGCTCCGGGTCGTAGAACGGTCCGTCGACCTCGTCGTCGGTGGAACGGAAGGTCTTGATCCGCCCGCCCACCCGGCTGGCGTTGGCCTCCAGGATGGTGACGTTGTGTCCGGCGTCCTTGAGCAGCTTCCCGGCGACCAGGCCCGCGATGCCCGCGCCGACGATCAGCACGTCCTTGGGCTCGTTCGTCTCCGGGATGCCGTCCTTGATCAGGACGTCGAGGTAGCGCAGCTTCAGGTCCTTGTCGTCCGGACCGACCAGCAGCAGCTCGCGCGCCAGCTGCCGACAGGTCTGCCAGTGGGCGCGGTCACCGGCGGTGCCCTCGATGACGGGGTTCTCGCTCATCGCTTCTTCTCCTCGCCGCTCAGGAGCCGATTGACTTGTTGGGGAGGTCCTTGCCCTCGGCGAGCAGTCGCAGCGTGCTGATCGAGGGGGTGAAGGCGTAGAGCGCGCCCGTGGTGCGGACGAAGCGCTTCATGTCGACCGTGCCGTGGGTACCGTCCGCGAGCTCGATCGCGGCCTTGCCGGCGAGGCCGATGACCTTGTCGAAGCCGTTGGCGACCACCTGGCCGGGCTCGCCCTTGCCCGGGGTGAACGTGTCGGAGTTGGACCAGTGCTGCTGGACCAGCTCGAACTGTTGCTCCAGCGAGGTGCCGTAACAGACGAACATCAGCCCGCGGTCCTTGCCGTCGTCCGCACCGCCCTTGAACTCCGGGCCGTACGGGATGCCCCGGCGCATCAGGCGGTGGCTCTTCGGCTTGTTGCCGACGATGCCGGCGAAGGCGCGCGGGTGGGTGCGGCGGATGTGGGCGATCCAGGGGGTGTGCTGGCCGATGGGGTCGTTCTCGTAGTCGAAGTCGTTGCGGTCGGAGCCGAGACCGGTCACGGCGCCGACCGGCGGGGCGAGCGGTGTGCCGTCCTTCGCGCGGCCGACCAGGCAGGCGCCGAGCCGGGGGGCGTCCATGGTCCCGGTGAACTGCGTGACGCCGTCCACCACGGCCTTGTTCCAGCCCGCAACGTCCTGGCGCAGCCGGCGCACCACCTGGAGCGAACCGTTCTTCATCCACTCGGGCGCCTTCCGGTCGCCCTGCTCGCTCTTGTGGCCGAAGACGAACTCGCCGGGTTCGATCAGCTCGGTTCCGGCGTGGTTGTCGCGGAAACCCTGCTTCTCCGGGTTCTCCCGGTGGAAGTCCTTCACGCCGGGCTGGGAGATGCCGTCCTTGTAGCCGAAGTGCTCGTGTCCCTTCAGCGGGCCCGACAGGGTGCGGCCCTGGTCCACGTGGACGCGTGTGATCTGGTGCGCGTTCTCGACCGCGTCGAGGTTCTTCAGCTTCTCCTTCAGCAGTTCCTCGGTGTCCGCGGCGACGATGAGGACCGCGTGCACGACCTTGTCGCCGGTCCCGGTGCCGAACAGCCAGTGCTCGGGGTCGCTCTCGTCGGTGTCCCCGAGGTCCGTGGCCCGCGCGGCCGCGCCCGCGGAGAACGACTTGAAGGTGCTGAGGTCCTTCTTGACCTGATCGGGCTTGTTGGCGACCGTCACCAGGCCCTCGAAGGTGAGCGAGACCCCGCAGCGGACGGCCGTGATGGCGGGGTCGCGGCCGAAGGCCCGGCGGGCCAGCGAGAACTGCTCGTTGAAGTCCTCGGTCTCGCTGGTCGTCGCGACGGTGTTGAGGATCGCGGAGAGCCAGCCGCGGCCCTTGGCGGCGTCCGGGAAGTGCAGGTAGCGGAAGTCCGTGAAGTCCTTGTTGAACGCCGCCAGGATGTTGCCCTGGATGTCGGTGTTCGTACGCAGCTTCGGCTGGGGCAGCTGCTCGATGGACGGTACGGCAGTGGGGCGGGTGGGGGTCGTGGTCACGCTGGGGCTCCTCGGTTGCAGGCAGGGGCGATCACAGGATGCGACGGGTTCGACACTCAACGTAGCTTCCTCGTCGAGAGCCCTGTCAACCGGACGTCAGCCGCCCGACGGGCTCACGCAGTGTCACCGCACGGAGTCGACGGGATTGCCGCGGGCGCGGCGGAACCGGTCCGTGAGGGCGTCCGGGGCGATGAGCGGGGCCGGGTAGTCGGGGGCGAGCTGCCAGGGGCGGTGCACGGCGGGCCCGGGCAGGTGGGCGAGTTCGGGCACCCAGCGGCGCACGTACGCCCCGTCCGGGTCGTACCGGTCGGCCTGGCGCAGCGGGTTGAGCACCCGGTTGGGGCGGGTGTCGGTGCCGGTGCCCGCGACCCACTGCCAGTTGAGCTGGTTGTTGGCCAGGTCCCCGTCCACCAGCAGCGACAGGAAGTGGGCGGCGCCGATCCGCCAGTCCTGGTACAGGTTCTTCGCGAGGAAGCCCGCCGTCACCAGACGGGCCCGGTTGTGCATCCAGCCCTCCTCGGCGAGCTGACGCATCCCGGCGTCGACGATCGGGTAGCCGGTGCGGCCCTGCCGCCAGGCCTCGGCCTCGCGCTCGTCCCGGTGCCAGTGGTCGTCCCTGGCCCGGTAGTCGCGGTGCGCGGCGTCCGGGCGGGCGGCGAGGACCTGGTGGTGGAAGTCGCGCCAGGCGAGCTGCCGGACGAAGGCCTGCGCCCCCTCACCGCCGTGCCGCAGGGCGCGCTCGACGAGTTCGGTGGGGGACAGGCAGCCGAAGTGCAGGTACGGGGAGAGCCGGGAGGTGGCGTCGGCGGCGAGGTCGTCGTGCACCCGCGCGTACGCGTCGACGTCCCAGCGCCGCCACCGCTCGCGGGCGGCGCTCTCGCCCCCGGGTGGCAGGGCGGGGGAGAGCGGCCCGGTGTGGAGCAGGTTCTCGCTGCCGAGGCCGCTCGGGGTGTCGATCACCCGGGGTGCGCCCAGCACCGTACGGCGGGGCGCCAGCTGCCAGGCGCGGTGGTACGGGGTGAAGACCGCGTAGTGGTCCCGGCCGGCCGGGGTGATCCGGCCCGCCGGGACCACGGTCAGCGAGGCGTCGTGGACGTGCAGGCGGTCGCCGAACTGCTTGCGCAGCCGCGACTCCCGCCGGTGCGCGAAGGCGCTGACGCCCGCGGCGACGTGGACGGTGGCGGCACCGGCCTGGACGGCGAGCCGGGCCGTCTGCTCGGCGGGCTCGCCGCGGCGCACGATCAGCCGGGAGCCGGTCCGGCGCAGTGCGGCGTCCAGGTCGGCGAGGCAGTCGGCCAGGAACGCCTGCCGGTTGGGCGCGGCGAACCCGGCGCCCTCGACGGCGGGGTCCAGGACGAACAGCGGGACGACCTGGTCGGCCGCGGCCCTGGCGGCGTGCAGCACGGGGTTGTCGTGCAGCCGCAGGTCCTGGGTGAACAGGGCGATCGATACGGTCACGGGCGGGGCCTCACAGGTGGTGCCGTCGGGTGCGCGGACGGTCCGCACCCGGTCGTCGGAGCCGGCCGCGTGGCGGATTGCCGAACCTTCTCCTTACCGGCATGCCGTGCGCGGACGGCCGGATACTCGGCGCCGTGCGCCCACCTTCACCCGAACCGGTGACCGTCGGCGCCCGGCGGTTGCCCGAGAACCGCGGGCTCCGAGCATCCGGGAAACGGCGGCGGGGTCCCGCTTCCGGCGGCGCGGCGTCAGGGCTTCTCGTCCCGGTCGTTCTGGTCATCCTGGTGGTCATGGTCGTCCCGGGTCGGGGTACGGGTCTCGGACCTGCGTCGGCGCAGGCGCCAGACGAGCAGGGTGATGACGACGAACGCGGCGATCAGGAGGGCGAGGGCACGGCCGACGGCGCCCTCGACCTGGGTGTAGGCGGCTCCGGCGAAGTAGCCGAGGAGGGTGAACCCGGCGCCCCAGATGAGGCCGCCGAGCGCGTTGAACAGCAGGAAGCGGGGGTACGGCATGCGGGAGGCGCCGGCCAGGGCGGGCATCATGGCGCGGAAGAAGGCGACGAACCGGCCGAAGAAGACGGCGGCCGGCCCACGTCGTCGGATCAGGTCCTGGGCCTGGTCGATCCGGTTCGCATGGCGCCGCATGGGGCGGGTGTCGAGGATCTTCGGGCCGATCCGGCGGCCGATCTCGAATCCGGTGGAGTCGCCGAGAACGGCGGCGCAGACCACGACCAGGACGAGCCAGCCGATGGAGACCTTGCCCTGGTGGGCGAGGAACCCGCCGAGGACGGCGGCGGTCTCGCCGGGGATGACGAAGCCGAAGAAGAGGGCGTCCTCGGCGAACACGAGGGCCCCGACGACCGCGTACACGACCGGGCCGGACAGGCCGCTCAGCCAGTCGGTGATCGAGCTCATCAGCCACCCCGTTCGGGAGCGACGTCCCTCTCCGCTCAATGTAACGCCTGCGGTCTTCGGTGACCCGGCGCGGTGCGCCGCCGGTGCTCCCGAACGCCGAACGCCGGCCTCGCCCTTGAACGGGCGGGGCCGGCGTTCGGCGTTCCCGGGCAACCGCTTCGCCCGTAGGGGCGGACGGGTTGCCCCGGAGTGCCAGGCGGGTTGCCCCGGGAGGGCAGAGCGCGGCGTGTTGCGGGCGGGTCGGCTTGGTCCGTTCGGGTGCACGATGCAACAGTGTCCGTCGGGTGTTGACATGATCACGAGATGTGAGGGGACATGCGGGAGGAGGGGGAATCCGGAGACGAACGGCCCGGAAACGTTCAGTTCCCCGGCCGGATGTCGCTCAGTGTCCCGCTGATGTTGAGGAGTTCGTGGCACGCGGCCGCCTGCTTGCCCGAGGCCGGGGTGCCCGGCGCCTCACAGGTCACGTTCGCCGTCACGGCCTGGTCCTCGGGGACCTGGATGGGAGTCACCCAGTGGTAGTCCTGGTTGCGGAAGGTCTCCAAGGCGATGGTGGTGATCGTCTTGTTGCCGGCCGTGATGGTCACCACGCCCTGGTCGCCCTGGAAGTTGGCGACCACGATGTCGGTGATGTCGAGGACCTTGCCGTGCGGCACCGGGTAACTGCCCGTCCCGGCGGCGCCGTTCGCGGTCTGCACGTCGATCGTTTCGGAGAACTGCTGTCCGGTCCCCGGCACCGCCGGGCCTGCGCCGGGGCCGCCCTGACTGCCCGGGCCGGTGCCCGGCTTCCCGGCGCCCGGCTTGGTCTGGCCGCCGGGCGTGTTCCCGTTGGAGGGGGCGCCCGACGCGTCGCCGACCGGAGCACCGGCGGGCGGCGTCGGGGTGGCGTTCTGCTGGGCGACGGCCTGCTCGGCGGCCTGCTTCGCGGAGCTGCGCACCGCCGGGCGGACCAGGGCGAACCAGGCCAGCAGCAGCGCGATCAGCGCCGCCAGGAGCGCGAGCAGCCACTTGGGGAAGATCGGCAGCTGGAGGAACTCGCCTTCCAGGACGGGCTTCTGGTCAGGTGCCGGTGCGGCCTCCGGAGCGGTCTCGGGCTTGCCTTCCGTCCCCCTGTCGCCGTTCTTTCCGTCCTTGCCGTCCGCCCGCTCCTCCGGGCCCACCGTCACCTCGAACGGCCAGGTCGCCGGTTTGCCGAACCAGATCAGCTTGCGGGTGCGCGCCTGCACCCGCACCTCCGCGGACTCGCCGGGCTCCAGCCGCAGCTTCTCCGGGGTGACCCGGAACCGCAGCTCCTCGCCCGCCTGCCCGGGAGAGAACGTCACACCGGTGGGAGCGTTCCCGAGGTTGCGCACCGAGGCCCGGTAGCGTCCGCGCAGCCAGCCGCGGCGACGGCGCGGTGCGAGCGCGGCCCGCAGTTCGTGGAACGGCGTCACGGTGACCGTGGTCTCGGGGACCGTCACCAGATCGGGGCGCTCGACCGGCAGCACCCGGATGCCGAGCGGGAACTCGCCGGCCCGGGTGGCGGTGGAGCGCGGCGGAGCCAGCCGGACCGTCACCGTCTCGGAGGTCCCCGGGAAGAGCGAGACCCGGGCCGGCTCGACCGTCGTCCACGCGGCACAGTCGCCGACCACCTCGAACGTGTAAGCCTCAACGATGTCAAGATCGTTGCGTACCGTCAGGGTCGTGGTGGCCACGCCACCGGGGGCCACCGTCAGTGCTGGCAGGCCGAGTTCGGCGGATGTGGTCATAGCGTGACGGTAGGGCCGTTCGACGCCGAGGGAGAGGGCCGTACGGGCAAGCTAGGGGCACACCCCTTGCCCGAACGGACCGAACGGAGACCCCGCCCGGCGCGGTCGCGAGCCTGGCCCGACTCCGCATGACCCGCCCCCACATTCCCCCCGGCCGGCCCCGCCTCGCGGCAGCCGGCCGTCACCCTCGCAGGACCAGAGAATGGAGTAGTTCGATGACGTCGACCGATACAACCCGTGAGGAAGCCGTCACCAACCGCCGGGCCCGGGTGGCGCCGCGGCCCGGCAGTGCTGCCGGGCCGCGCGTCCCCGAGCAGCTGCGCGGCAGGCGGGGCCAGGTGCGGGTGGCGGTGTACGCGGAGGACCTCATCCTGCAGACCGGCGTGGTCCAGCAACTGCGCCAGCGGCCCGAGGTGGAGCTGCTGAGCGAGAGCGAGGCCGGACGGGCGGAGGTCTCCCTGCTGGTGGTCGACGCGCTGACCGAGACGGTGACCGAGCACCTGCGCCGGCTGAGGCTCGCCACCTCGGGCCGGCTGGGCCTGGTGGTGGGGCACTTCGAGGCCGGCGGGCTGCAGACCATCGTCGAGTGCGGGGTCGCCGCCGTGCTGCGCCGCTCGGAGGCCGACCAGGACCGGCTGGTGCACCTGATCACCGCCCTGGCCAACGGCGAGGGGGTGATGCCGGGGGACCTGTTGGGCGAGCTGCTCGACCGGATCGGGATGCTCCAGCGCACCATGCTCGACGGGCGGGGCCTGACCCTCTCGACGCTGACGGCCCGGGAGACGGAGATGCTGCGGCTGGTAGCCGAGGGCTTCGACACCAGCGAGATCGCCACCAAGACGTCGTACTCGGAACGCACCGTCAAGAACGTGCTGCACGAGATCATCACCCGCCTCGGCCTGCGCAACCGGGCACACGCGGTGGGCTATGCGATGCGACGCGGGCTGATCTAGGGGCAGCGGTGCCTCGCCCGGCCGGGGCGGGGCACCGCCCGGACGCGCTTCTCTGACGGACAATCATCCGTGCACTCACAGCATCCTCGCAGGAGCCCCGCATCAATAGCGTGCCCTTGCCGGGCGGAGGTCACCGTCACGGCCCCCGACGCGCCCCGGCCCGAACCACGCCCGGGCGCTCCGATGAAGGAGATGGTCCGAGGGGTCGAGCACATCCGGTTCGACCGAGCCCCCGGCGGCGGAGGCACACAGGAAGTCGGCCCGGCCGACTTCTCACGCGAGGTGCGGGCGGCCTGCCCTTCGGGGACACCGGTTGTTTCCCCCGCCGAGGGTGCCCGGGCTCTCCCGCCGCCCGGCCGGGCCGGGGAGACTGCGGGGGAGACCGCCCCTGCAACCTGTGAGGTCGAGCGTGATCGGCGCCACCGGCACTCCCCGCACCATCCGGCGGCCGGCCCGGGCCGCCGTCGCGGTGCTGCTCGCGCTCGCGACGGCCCTGGTGACCCTGGGCATCGTCGCCGCCCCCGGCGGGCAGGGTGCCGCCGCTGCCCCGGTGGCCGCGGTCGACCCGGCGGCCGGGCGGATCGTCTTCGCCGGCACCAACCACCGCGGCCTCGGCAAGGTGACCGGCGCGGAGTCGAGCACCCCGCTGTTCGGGCCCGGCCCGGTCCACTTCGACCGCGACCCCTCGGCCCGCGGCGACGAACTGGTCTTCACCAGCCTGCGCGACGGCCCGCTGCCCCAGGTGTACCTGCGCGACGCGGCCGGCGCGGTGCACCGGCTCACCACCGGCATGGACACCGCCCACCCCGCGCTGGCCCCGGACGGCAAGGGCGTCGTCTTCGAATCCCTGGACGCCACCGGCAGCGACGGCAGGCTCCAGAAGGTCCTGTGGGCGGTCAACCGGGACGGCAGCGGACTGCGCCGGATCACCGACGGCGCGGCCGACGAGACCCATCCGACGGTCTCGCCCGACGGCAAGTGGATCGCGTACTCCTGCACCGGTGAACCGGAGCACCGCCAGATCTACCTGCGGCCGTTCGAGGGCGGCACTCCGGTCAAGGTCACCAACGTGACCAACGGGGACGCGATCGACCCGACCTGGAACCCGGTGAACGACGACGCCCACCGCAACCAGATCGTCTACACCTGGGACCAGGGGGCCCAGGGCCGGACCCTGATGCTCACCTCGCCCACCGGTGGCGACAAGGCCTTCTTCCCCTCCACCGGCTCCACCTGGAAGACCGGCTCGGCCGCCTGGCTGGCCGACGGCAGCGGGGTGCTCTTCCTCAGCGCCGACCTGCTCGACCCCAACAACCCGAGCCCGCAGCCCGACCCGTCCCAGCCGCCGGTGGTGAACCTCTACCGGGCACCGACCTGTGACTGCAACCCGCCCCAACTGCTCTACCGCGACAACCGGTTGATCGCCACGCCGACCTGGCTGGGCACCCAGAACGAGGGTGGCCCGGTCGTCGAGCAGACCAGCGCCGCCGGCGCCAACGTCGCCAACGTCGAGGACGTCCGCCCCGACGGGGGCGACCCGCGCGACCTCGGCATCAGCGTGCTCCGGGAGGACCCGGCCGCCGGCGCCAACACCAGTACCGACCCCGGCGCCGACCCGCTGTTCCACCCACGCCCCGGCTTCGACCCCTGGTTCGAGCGCCAGACCTACACGCCCGACGGCCGCCAGATCGTGGTGACCCGCTACGAGGACGGCCCCACCGGCCGGATCCAGCGGATCTGGCTCGCCGACGCCGACGGGGCGAACCCGCAGCCGATGAACCTCGCCGGGCGCGGCCCCGGCGACCGGGACACCGACCCGGCCCTCTCACCGGACGGCAGGCTGATCGTGTTCAGCCGCAGCACCCCGGCCACCGGCCAGGAGCCGGCCCGGCCCGGGCGGGTCCTGATAGCCGAGGTGTCCACCGGGAAGATCGTCGGCACCGTCCAGCCGCCGGCCGGCCGGCCGGGCGCCTCCGACGGCCAGCCGTTCTGGTCCCCCGACGGCAAGCTGATCGCCTTCTCCCGCACCGCCGTGGTCAACGGCAACGCCGGCAACCTGCACGTCTGGACCGTCGCCGCGGACGACCTCACCCGGCAGACCGACCTGAGCCGCACGGCCTGCCCGGGCAACTGCAACGTCATCGACGACAGCCCCGCGTTCGCCCCCGACGGCCGCCGGATCGCCTTCAACCGCAAGGCCGGTGACGGCGGGAACAATCAGCAGGACGGGGTGGTGGTCACCACGCCGACCGGCGAGGACTGCACGGTGGTCGTG
Organism: Kitasatospora sp. NPDC093102; assembly: GCF_040683915.1. Taxonomy (NCBI): domain Bacteria; kingdom Bacillati; phylum Actinomycetota; class Actinomycetes; order Kitasatosporales; family Streptomycetaceae; genus Kitasatospora; species Kitasatospora sp. NPDC093102. The sequence goes on from NZ_JBFBFA010000005.1 coordinate 330,606, forward strand.
CCCACCGGGCTCGGCGCGGGCGCCTGCACCCGGCCGCTGCCCGAGGCCTCCACCGCCGGCCCCTTCCAGCCCCGCGACGTCGCCTGGACGGCGAACAGCGCGCAGCTGGTGCTCACCTCCCGACGGGCCCAGCCGCCGAACTCGCCGGAGGGGCTCGGCCTCTACGACTTCGCGACCGCCACGCTCACCCCGCTCGACTGGCGCCTGCCCGGGCGCCAGAAGGAGCCGGCCGTCCAGCAGTCCGTCGACCTGGCGATCAGCGTGCCCGAGCGGACCCCGGCCGTCCCCGTCGACGGCGGCACCGAGGTGACGATCACCGTCACCAACAAGGGCCCCGCGCCCTCGCCCGGCACCGCCCTCACCGTCTCGGTGCCGACCGGCGCCCGGCTCGACAAGCTGACCACCCCGACCGGATCGTGCGACGCCGCGGCGCTGCGCTGCGAACTCGGCACCCTGGCACCGCGCGCGGTGGTCCGGATCACGGCCACCCTGATCGGCACCCGGCCCGGCACCCAGGAGTTCGGCTGGAGCGTCGCCGGGGCGGTGGTCGACCCGTACCCCGACGACGACTCCGCCCGGACCTTCCTGCCGGTGCTGGAGCCCCCGACCCCCTCACCGACCGCAACCCCGTCGCCGTCCGCCTCACCGACCCCGACACCCACACCCACCCTGACCCCGCCCCCGGCCGTCACGCCCACCCCCGCCCCGCCGCCGCCCCCGGCCCCCGCTCCGCCGCCCCAGGCAGGCCCCGGCATCGCGGTCGACGCCCAGCCGAACCCCGGCTACGTCGGCGGCCACGTGACCGTCAGCTACACGGTGCGCAACAGCGGCCAGGCCCTTGCGACCGGCCTGCGGCTGACGCTCGGCCTGCCCGCGGGGGTGCCCACCGAGGCCCTGCCCCCCGGTTGCCGGGGAGGCACCTGCACGGTGAGCGACCTGGCCCCGGGCCGCAGCGCGGTGGTCCGGGTGGTGCTCTCACCCGTGGCGGCGCTGGACACCACCATCACCGCGGAGCTGACCACCACCGGCACCGACGCCACCCCGGGACCGCACCGGGCGAGCACCCCGCTGCGCATCCTCCAGCCCCGCATCGTCGCGGTGCCGCCGATCGGCAAGCCCGGCTTCGTGACCTCGGTGCGCGGCGTGGACTTCCCGCCCGGCGCGCCGGTCCGGTTCACCTGGCAGCCCGGCATCACCGCCGCGGCGGCGCCCACCCGCCCGAAGGCCGACGGGACGTTCGCCGGCCAGCTGCTCATCCTCCCCAAGGACGAGACGGGCCCGCGCACCATCACCGCCGAAGGCCCCGGGTTCTCCCCGGTGACCTGCCCCTTCCTCGTGGTGGAGGGCAGCATCGGCCCGCCGGGAGAGGTGGAGCGGCGGTGATCCACGAGGTCGACGAGGCGCTGCGGCAGCTGCTCGCCGAGACCGGTCTGCCCGAGCGCGGGATCGAGGTGGTCTTCGACGCGCCCACCCGGGACTTCGCGGCCCGGCGCAACGCGCCCACGGTCAGCGTCTTCCTCTACGGGATCCGCGAGGACACCGGCCGCCGGCAGGCCGGCACCGTCGCGGAGTACGACGCGGACGGCCTGGTGACCGGCCACCGCCCGGCGCCCCGCTGGTTCGAGCTGGCCTACCTGGTCACCGCCTGGACCAACCGGCCGCAGGACGAACACCGGCTGCTGGCCGAGGTGTTGCAGTGCCTGACCGCCACCGACACGCTGCCCGCCCGGCTGCTCACCGGCACGCTCGCCGAACTCGGACTGACCGTCGGGCTGGACATCGCGGGGCGCGACACCGGCCTGCCGTCGGTCTCCGACGTCTGGTCCTCGCTCGGCGGGGAACTGCGGCCCTCGGTCGACCTGCGGGTGCTCGCCCCGCTGCCCGGCGAGCGCAGTGCGGCGGGACCGCCGGTCACCGAGGGGCTGGTGCTGCACGCCGGCGACACCAGCCCGGCGGGCCCGGCGCCCGCCGACGGCCCGGGCCGCCGACTGCGCTACCAGGGCGCCGCGGACCCCGGGCCGGACGGCTTCGCCGCGCCCCGGGAACGCGGGCTGCCGCCCGGCCGCCGGCCCCGGGGCAGGGCGCGATGAGCCTCGACCTCGACCAGGCGGTGAACGGTGCGCCGCCGAAGCCCGACCACCTCTGGGAGCGGCTGCACCGGATCGAACAGCGGGTCCGTACCGCGGTGCGCGAGCGCCGCGCCGACGACCCGGACCCGGACGACCCGTACCGCGGCCAGTACCTCGGCCCCGAGGCGGTGGAGCGCATCCTCGCGGCCTCCGCCACGGCGGGCCTGGTCACCGGAGGCCCCGCCGACGGGCCCGCGCCGCCGCCCGGCTCCCGGCTCGGGCGGCTCAGCGCCGCCTTCGGGCTGCTCCCGGTGGACCTCGACCTGCTGCTGGTGGCGCTCGCCCCCGACCTCGACTCCCGCTTCGAGCAGCTCTACGGCTACCTCAACGACGACCTGACCCGCCGCCGGGCGACCATCGGACTGGCCCTCGAACTGTGCGGACTGCCCGGGGCCGGCGCCGGCCGCTTCCGCTTCTCCACCCGGGCCCCGCTGATCGCCGGCGGCCTGCTGGAGATCACCGAGCCGGACCGCCCGCTGCTCTCCCGCACCCTGCGCGTCCCGGACCGGGTGACGGCCCATCTGCTCGGCGACGACGAGCCGGACGGCACGCTCGCCGGGCTGGCCCGCCGCGCCGCGCCCGGGCCCGGGCCCTGTGCCCGGAAGCCCGTCGAGCGGCTGCGCGCGCTGGCCGCGGACGGCGGACTGGTGCACCTGTTGGACCGGGGCGGCCACGCCGGCCCGCTCGCGGTGGCCGCCCTCGCGGCCGACGGCCCGCCGCCCCTGATGGTCGACGCCGCCGCGCTCGCCGCCCGCCGGCCGGAGGGAACCGTACGGGTGCTCGCCCGCGAGGCGCGGCTGGGAGGCGGCGGTGTGGTGCTCGGACCGCTGGACCGGCTCGAACCCGAACGGCCCGAGCGGGCCGCGCTGTTGCGCGAGCTGTGTGCGGAACTCGCCGGTGTCCCGCTGGTCGTGCACGGTCCGCAGGTCTGGGATCCGGCCTGGGCGGCGCAGAGCCCGGTGGTGGTCACCGTCGCGCCGCCGGACCCACCCGAGCGGGCCGAGCAGTGGGCCCGTGCGCTGGACGAGGCGTCGAGCGGGGAGTTGAGCGAGGAACTGGCCGAGGCGGTGGCCGCCTACCGGCTGGACCAGGAACAGCTGGCACGGGCCGCCTCGGTGGCGGGCCGGACGGCGGCCGCCGAGCGGCGCCCGGTGCGGGCCGAGGACCTGCGGACGGCGGTGCGGGCGCAGAACGCCGCGGGCCTGGCCCGGCTCGCCCGCCGGATCGAGCCCGCGGTCGGCTGGGCCGACCTGGTGCTGCCCGCCCCCACCGAGGGCCGGCTGCGGGAGCTCGTGCTGCGGGCCCGGCACCGCGACCAGGTGCTCGGACGCTGGCGGATGCGCCCGGGCGGCGGCCGGGGGAACGGGGTGATCGCCCTGTTCGCCGGGGAGTCCGGCACCGGCAAGACGATGTCGGCCGAGGTGGTCGCCGCCGAGCTCGGCATGGAGCTGTACGTGGTGGACCTCGCCACCGTGGTGGACAAGTACATCGGCGAGACCGAGAAGAACCTGGAACGCATCTTCACCGAGGCCGCGCAGGTGAACGGCGTCCTGCTGTTCGACGAGGCGGACGCGCTGTTCGGGAAGCGCTCGGAGGTCAAGGACGCCCGGGACCGGCACGCCAACGTGGAGACGGCGTACCTGCTCCAGCGGATGGAGTCCTTCGACGGGATCGCGGTGCTGACGTCCAACCTGCGGGCCAACCTCGACGAGGCGTTCACCCGGCGGCTGGACGTCATCGCGGAGTTCCCGCTGCCGGACGAGGCGCAGCGGCGCCTGCTGTGGGACCGCTGCCTGGGGCCGCTGGTGCCCCGCGGCGACGACCTCGACCTGGACTTCTGCGCCCGGCACTTCGAGCTCACCGGCGGCTCCATCCGGGCCTGCGCGGTCTCCGCGGCCTACCGGGCCGCCGGGACGGGCACCCCGCTGGGCATGGCGCAGCTGGTCTCCGCGGTGGTCGGCGAGTACCGCAAGCTCGGCCGGCTGGTGCTGGCGAGCGAGTTCGGGCCGTGGCTGGGCGTCCTCGGGGACACCGGGCACGGCTGAGCACCCGCGGGACGGCGGGGGCGTCTGTGGGGGCCAACGGCGGTGTCCGCCGGGGGCAGCGGTTCCTGCCCCCGGTACGGGACCTGCGGACATGTTTCCGGGTGGCGCCCGGGCAGCAGACTCGGGGGCGAATGACCGGCGAAATGGTTGGCCAGCCGAAGGAGCGCGTATGCCGTCGTACCTCACCCCGGGCGTGTACGTGGAGGAGGTCCAGTCCGGTGCCCGGCCGATCGAGGGCGTCGGCACGGCCGTCGCCGCGTTCGTCGGCTTCGCCGAGACCGGACCGTTCCACGAGCCCACACTGATAACCAACTGGGACCAGTACGTCCAGCGGTTCGGCGGCTTCACCGAGGGCACCTACCTGGCGCACGCGGTGTACGGCTTCTTCGCCAACGGCGGCGGCTCCGCCTACGTCGTGCGGGTCGGCGACCCGGCCCGGCAGGCGCCCGGCGCCGCCCCCGCCGTCACAGCGGCCCCGCCCGTCGAGATCGCGGGCTTCCTCTTCTCCGCCCTGCCCGGCGCGGGCGCCGACGTGTCCGTCGAGGTCGCCGACCCGGAGGGGGAGAACGTCCCCGACGACCGCTTCCGGCTGCTGGTGCGCCGGGGCGCCGAGGTCGTGGAGACCTACGACGTCTCGACCCGCAAGAGCACCAAGGGCTACCTCGTCACCCAGCTGCGGGAGTCGAAGCTGGTCGCCGTCGCCGAACAGCCCGGCACCGCGCCGAGCCGCCCCGAGCGCCGCACCCACGCCCTGGCGGCCGCCCCCGCGCCGGCCGCGGCCCCGGCCGGTCGGCTCGACCCCGCCGAGTACGTCGGCGACGCCGCCGCCAGGACCGGCTTCGGCGGCCTGGAGGCGATCGACGAGATCACCATGGTCGCGGTGCCCGACCTGATGAGCGCCTACCAGCGCGGTGACCTCGACGACGAGGGCCTGCGCACCGTCCAGCTGGCGGTGATGTCGCACTGCGAGCAGATGGGCGACCGGATCGCCGTCCTGGATCCTCCGCCCGGTCTGAACGCCCAGCGGATGCGCACCTGGCGAAACGACGAGGCGGGCTTCGACTCCCGCTACGCCGCGCTCTACTACCCGTGGATCAAGGTGTTCGACCCGGCGAGCGGCCGCAACGTGCTGGTCCCGCCGAGCGGGCACGTCGCCGGGGTGTGGGCGCGCAGCGACGCCGAGCGCGGCGTGCACAAGGCGCCCGCCAACGAGGTCATCCGCGGCGCGGTGGACCTGGAGATCCGCCTCAGCAAGGGCGAGCAGGACCTGCTCAACCCGATCGGCGTCAACTGCGTACGGGCCTTCCCCGGGCGCGGCATCCGGATCTGGGGCGCGCGCACCCTCTCCTCCGACCCCGCGTGGCGCTACCTCAACGTGCGCCGGCTCTTCAACTACCTGGAGGAGTCCATCCTCCTGGGGACCCAGTGGGTGGTCTTCGAACCCAACGACGACCGGCTGTGGTCCAGCATCCGCCGGAACATCACCGCGTTCCTCACCGAGGAGTGGCGGCGCGGGGCGCTGTTCGGCCAGACCGCGGCCGAGGCCTTCTACGTCAAGTGCGACCGCGACAACAACCCGCCGGAGTCGATAGACCTCGGCCAGGTGATCTGCGAGATCGGCGTCGCCCCGGTGAAGCCCGCGGAGTTCGTGGTGTTCCGGCTGTCCCAGTTCTCCGACAGCACGAGCCTCGTCAACGAGTGACCGGCCCGGTCGGCACCACCCCTCGGCACCCCTCGCATCGGAAGGTGACACAAACCCATGGCTGAAGGCGATCCGCTCTCCACACATATCTTCGGCGTCCAACTCGGCGGCTACAACGTCGAGTCCGTCAAGGAGATCAGCAACCTGACGGTCGAACAGGACGTCGTCGAGTACAAGCAGGTGACCCAAGAGGGCAAACTGATCGTCCGCAAGCAGCCCGGCGCCCGGCTGCCCGGCGAGGTGACCATCACCCGCGGCCTGGACAAGAGCGGCGCGTTCACGGACTGGATCAAGGAGACCCTGAACAACGGGGCGATCAACACCGCGCGGCAGAACCTCACCATCGAGGTCAAGGACACCACCGGTGCCACCCTGCGGCGCATCCAGCTGCTCAACGCCTGGGCCAGCCGCTGGGAGGGCCCCACCCTCAGCGCCGGCGAGTCCAGCGCCGCGACCGAGACCGTGACCATCGTGTTCGAGGAGATCTCGGTCGAGTGAGGCGGAAGATCGGCCTGGAGGAGCTGCTGGAGCGGGCTCCGGCCCCGCAGAACGCAGCGCCGCAGCAGCAGGCCCCGGCGGCAGCGGCACAGCCCCGGGGGCGGGCGCCGCACACCGAGTTCGAGTTCGAGCTGCCGCTCGGCTACGTCGACGACGAGGGCACCGTGCACCGGCACGGTGCCATGCGCCTCGCCACCGCCCGGGACGAGCTGATGCCGCAGATCGACCTGCGGGTCAAGGAGAACCCGGCCTACCTCAGCGTGGTGCTGCTCAGCCACGTGATCACCAGGCTGGGCGACATCACCGACGTGCACGCCGGGGTCGTCGAGCGGATGTACGCCACCGACGTGGCCTTCCTCCAGGACCTCTACCAGCGGATCAACAGCGAAGGCCACACGCGCGCCGCGGTGACCTGCCCGCACTGCGACGGCGCCTTCGAGGTCGACCTCGCCGGTGGGCGCCTGGGGGAATCGTGACGTACGCGCCTGCTCGGCTGTACGAGGAGATCGCGTACATCGCCTACCACTTCCACTGGCAGCGGGAGGACATCCTCGACCTGACCCACCGCGAACGCGGGCAGTGGGTCAGGGAGATCGCCCGGCTCAACACCCGCATCAGCGAAGGCGGGTGAGCGGGGTGGGGCTGCGGGACTGGATCGGCCGCCGGAGGGGCGGCGAGCCCGGTGGCACCGGTGGTGCTTCCGGTGATGCCGCCGGCGGCGTCGGCACGGGCGAGGCTGCCCGGCGGCGCCCGGCGGCCGGGGACGGGGGATGGCGCGCGGTCGCGCCGCTGGTCCCGACCCTGGCCGGACCGGCCGGCGGCGTCAGCGACGGCCTGAGGTTCCGGTCCCGGCTCACCGCATGGCAGGACCCCTCGCTCTGCGGCCCGCTCGGCCACGCGGTCCTCCCGACCGCCCCGGCCGGCATCCTGCGGGCGGTGGCGGGGCCGGGCTCTGCGGCGCCCGTGCTCACCGGCGGGGACGAGCTGGTCGTGCCGGTCGTCCCGGCGGAGGCCGGGGCCGAAGAGCCGGTGGAGGCCAGGCCGTCGGAGGCATCGAGGCCGGCGCGGCAGACCCGGCCGGTCCAGCGGTCCGTCGGGGTCCGGCGGCTTCCGGTGCGGTCCGGGCCGCGCGCGCCGCGCCCGGGCGGGGCCGACCGGCAGGCGGTGCGGGAGAACGCCGACGGCGGCGCGCCGACGCCTGGTGCGGCGAGGCCTGCTGCTCCGGCGCCTGGTGTGCCGAGGCCCGCCGCCTCCAAGCCGGCCACGCCGACGCCTGCTGCCTCTAAGCCCGCCACGCCGAAGCCCGCCACGCCGACGCCTGCTGCGCCGACGCCGGTTCCTGCGGTGCCCGGAGCGGTCGTGCCGGGTGCGCCGACGCCCGTTGCGTCGTCACCCGATGCGGCCACCGCCTCCCTGAGCCGGAGCGAGGCGGCGGTCCGGGCCCACCGTCCGGTGCGGCCGCGCGCCGTCAGTGAACCGCTGATCGTGGCGCGGCGCCCCCGGTCCCTGCCCGCGCGCCCGGTGACGGCCGTCCCGGGGCCGGTCAGGAAGCCGGACGCCGTCGCCGAGCCGCCGAGCGGGGCCACGGACGCACCGCTGCCGCCCGCAGCGGCGACGGAAGAGCCCACCGACGGTACGCGCCCGTCCGTGAACGCCGAAGCGGCCGTACGGACGGCGCCGGGTACGGGCGCCACCGCGGCGCCCGCGCAGGGTGCGCAGAGCGGAGGGACGGTCCGGCGCGCCGCCGTGCCGAGCGGCGGCGCAGCCACCCGTCCGGTCCTCGGCGCGCCCCTGACCGCGCTGCCCGCGAGCGCCTCACCCCTGGCCGCCAACGGCCCCCGGACCGCTGACGCCGCCTCGGGTACGCCGACCATGCCCGTGGTCCCCGCCGACGCCGGGTCCGCCGGTCCCGAGGCGGCCGGGACCGACGGCGTCGTCCGGCCGTCCGGCGGCGTCCGCGACGTCACCGCCCCTGCTCGCCGCACCCGTACGGCCGCCGAGAAGGGGAGCCCGGCACCGTCCCGTCCCGAACGCGGGCCCGTCGAGGGCGCACCCGTGCAGCGCACGGCGTCCGGGGCCGTTCCCTCCTCGCCCGCACCGTCCGCACCGACCCCCGAACCTGCCGTACGGACCCCCGAACCTGCCGCACCGGTCCGGCCCGAACCGACCCCCGCCCGCACGCGTGCGGGCCTGGGCGCGCCGCTCGACGCGCTGCCGCCGACGGCGGCCGTGGCGGGGGCCACCGCACCGCTGCTCGGTGGGCGCCGACCGGTCCGGCGGATTCCGGCCCCGGCGGTGGGCGACGCCGCACCTGCTACGGCCTCGCCGGTGGCCGGTGAAGGGCTGCCCGTTCAGCGTGCCACCACGCGCCCCGCCGACGGCCCGACGGATTCAACTGCCGTATCGCCTCATGGTGTTGGCGGGAGCCCGGCGGGTCCGGCGAACCCGGCCGCCGGTGGCCGACCGGCGCACCCGGGTGCGGAGCGCGGCAGGAGCGGACCGGCGGCCGGGCCCGCAGTGCTCTCGAACGCCTCGCCGGGGACGGCACCCGCCCCCGCCGTGCGGCCGTCCGGCAGCAGCCCGGAACGGCGCCCCGGAACCGTGGCACAGCCGGTCGTCCCCGCAAGCCGGACCCGCCCTGCCGGAGCAGGGGACCGGGTCACCGCCCCGCTCGGAACCGGTGGCGGACCGGTGGTTCCCCTGACGGTTCCCGCGCGTCCGGTCTCCGGCGGCCTGGGCGTGCAGCGCGCCGTCCGACTCACCCGCCAGAGGCGTGGACTGCTCGGCGAGCGCCCGATGACCGTCGCCCTCGCCGTCCCGTCGGCGGCGCCCGGGCCCGGCGCCGGCGCGCCCGTCGGCGGGGGCACGGCGGCGGCCGCCCGGCCCGTGGTCCCGGCCGTCTGGCCCCACGCGCTCGCGTCCCGTCCGGACGGCGAACCGGCGGCCGAACCGGCCGGAGCCGCAGCCGTCGCCGCGACCGCGACCACCGTGCAACGCTCGCGTCCACGCTCACACCCCCGGCGCTCGTCCGGCGCCGGGGACAGCGGCACCGCCACCGGGGAGCCGGGCGCGCAGGCGAGTCCGGCACGGCTCCGTCCCCCGGGTACGGCTGCGCCGCGCGGAGTGGTTGCCGCTGTGCAGCGTGTGTTCTCCCGGCGTTCGTCTGAGCCGGCGGCCGGCCAGGCGGCGGCCGATCACCCGACGGCCCACGGAGGTCCGGCGGCACCCGTCGCCGCTCCGATCGCTGTCGCACCCGCGGCTGCGCCACGCGTCCTGCCCGGTCAACCCCGCGCCGCAGTACCGGACGTGAGCGTCCCGGTCCTGCCGTGGGCAGGACCATCGCAGCCGCAGCCGCAGCCGCAGCCGCAGCCGCAGCCCGGCGCCACGAGTGCGGGCCACCCGGCCCCGCGGCGTTCCGCCGCGTCGAGGACGTCCGCAGGGCGTCCGAGCCCCGGCGCCCCCGGTTCGCCGTCCGGCGCGGCGAGCGCCCCGCACCCGCCGGTCGTCCGGCTCAGGCCGGTGACGGCCCCGCCGATCCAGCGCCTTCCGGCCACGTCCCGGCCCCCGCAGCCGGCCCCGGCCCAGCCGTCCGCCGTCGCGGCCCCGGCGGGAGCGAGCCGGGCACCGGGCCCGCGCCCCTCCACGGCGCCCGCACCCGTCGTGTCACGGGCACTGCCGACCGGACACACCACGAACGTCCCGTCGTCCGCATCACCCGCGCCGCCGTCACCCGCCACGGCGCGGCTGTTGCAGCGGGTGGCCGAGCAGACGGGCCTGACCGGCGTGCCGTTGACCGCGGTGCCGGCGCGCACGCCCACCACGGTGCAGCTCGCCGCGCCGCCCCGAGCCGCCACGCCCGCGGCGAAGGCCCCCGGGAACGCCCCCGGCGGACCACCCGCCGAGCCGCCCGCCGACCCCGCCGACCTCGACGAACTGGCCCGGCGGCTGGTCGAACCGGTCGGCCGGCTGCTGCGCACCGAACTGCGCAGGGGCCGGGAGCGCAGCGGCAAACCGTACGACATGCGTCGCTGAGCGTGGACCGGAACGCGGATCAGAACGCGGATCAGAACGCGAACCAGAGCGTGGACCAGGCGGACGGCCGGCAGGGGGCCGCAGCGACGTGACCGGAAGCAGGGAGCGGAACCGATGACCGACAACATCTTCGCGTCCAGTGTGTTCTTCAGCCTGACCATCGGCGGCAACGACCTGGGCGAGTTCACCACCTGCTCGGGGCTCGGCGCCCAGGTCGAGATCGAGCAGTACGCGGAGGGCGGCAACAACGGCTTCGCCTGGCAGTTGCCGGGCCGCATCACCTGGTCGAACATCACGCTGACCCGCGCGGTCACCGCGGACACCACCAAGATCGCCCGCTGGCTGGCCGAGATCGTCCGGAAGGTCGAGCCGAAGGACGGCGAGATCGTGGCGCTGCGGCCGGACCTGAGCCGGATCGTCGGCTGGCAGGTGCTCGGGATCGTCCCGGTGCGCTGGGAGGGCCCGTCGTTCGACCCGGCCAACTCCCAGGCCGCGATGGAGACCCTGGAGATCGCCCACGCCGGCCTGCGCCCGTCCTGACCCCACCCGCACCCCCAGTCCCCCGCCGCCCGGCCCACGGAAGGAGCACCAGGATGTCCCCAGCGGTCCCCGCGAGCGTCACCCGGGCCCAACTGACCATCATGGAGCCACCGTCCACGGTCGGAGCCCAGCCCGGCGGCACGCTCGCGCAGCTCCGGCTCCAGTTCAACCCGGCGACCCTGGTGCTGCGCAAGACCACCGAGTGGCGGCGCACCCCGTCCCGGATGGCGGGCGAGTCCGCGCTGCCCGAGTTCGTCGGCAGCGGCCCGCGCTCGCTCTCCCTCGACGTGTTCCTGGACTCCACCGCGACCCACGACAACTCGGTGGAGCGGGCGGTGGAGCAGCTGATGACGGCCTGTGTGCCCACCCCGGCCAGCCTGGCGCGCAAGACGCCGGCCAGCCCGTGGATCCGGCTGGACTGGGGCACCCTGAAGACCACGTCGTTCAACGGGGTGCTGACCGGCCTCTCGGTCACCTACTCGCTCTTCGACGTCGACGGGAAACCGCTGCGGGCGGTCTGCTCGCTCAGCATCGACGAGGCCAGCGTCGACCCGGCCGGCCAGAACCCGACCTCCGGCTCGCCGGAGGCCCGCAGCACCCACCGGGTGATCGCGGGCGACAGCCTGCCGCTGCTCGCCTGGCGCGCGTACGGGGACGCCACCGCCTGGCGCACCATCGCGGAGGCCAACGACATCGACGATCCGCTGGCGCTGGTCCCCGGCGCGGAGCTGATCGTGCCGGGGATCGACGAACTCACCCAGGGCGGACGGACATGACCACTCCCGAGGCCCGCGGCGGCCGGTCCTTCGCCGCGGATCCCGTCGTCGAGGCGCCGGGCCCGCTGCCGCCGATCTGGGCGACCCAGCTGGTCTCCTGCGACATCGAGGAGAGCGTCGGTCTGCCCGACACCGCGGTGCTGTCCTTCCGGGACGCCGACCACACCTTCCTCGCCGCCACCGGGATCACCATCGGCACCCCGCTGCGGGTGTCGGTGGTCACCGTCCAGGGGAACACCCGGGCACGGCTGTTCACCGGCGAGGTGACCGCGCTGGAGCTGGAGGTGGACACCACGGGCTCGTACACCGTGGTGCGGGCCTCCGCGGTCACCCACCGGCTGATGCGCGGGCGCCGGGTGAAGGCGTTCCGGAACATGACGACCGCCGACATCGTCCGCGAGGTCGCCGCGGGAGCGGGCCTGACCTGCGGGAAGGTCGACTCCTTCCCGGTCGTCCACCAGCAGCTCTCCCAGGCGAACGTCCCGGACTGGGAGTTTCTCCAGTTCCTGGCCCAGGAGAGCGGCGCCCAGGTGCGGGTGGACGACGACGGGAAGCTGGAGTTCGTCCGGCCCGAGCCCGCCTCCGGCGCACCGGCCCCCTCCACCCCCGCGCCGCAGAACCCGCTGGTGCTGGAGTACGGCCGCAACCTGCTGGAGCTGCGCGGCGTGCTGACCGGTGCCGGAGGAGCGGACACGGTCGAGGCGCGCGGCTGGAACGTCACCACCAAGAGTGCCCTGGTCGCCACCGAGCCCGCGGTGACCTCCCGGACCGTGCAGCCGGGGATGAGCCCCTCGGCGGTGACCTCCGCCTTCCCCGGCCAGGCCCGGCTGACCGTCGCCGACACCCCGTACCGCACCCAGGCCGAGACCGCCTCGGTGGCCCGGTCGCTGGCCGCCTCGGTGGCGGCCGGCTTCGGCGAGCTGGAGGTGGTCGCCGAGGGCAACCCGCGGCTGCGGGCGGGCACCGCGGTCGCCCTGGGCAACGTCGGCGCCGCCTTCTCCGGCCGCTACACCGCCACCGGGGTGCGCCACCTGCTCGAACCGTTCCGCGGTTACCGCACCACCGTGGTGGTCAGCGCGGCTCCCGACCGCTCGCTGGCCGGTCTGACCAGTGGCGGCAACGCGCCGCCGCGCGGGCCGCGGATGCCTGGCCTGGCCGTCGCCGTGGTCACCGACGTCCGGGAGCCGGGCGGCGGGCAACGCGGCTGGGTGAAGCTGAAGTTCCCCTGGCTGGACGATACCTACGTCTCCGACTGGGTGCGCACCGTGCAGTGGGGAGGCGCCGGGGGCGGAGGCGTGGTCAGCCCCGAGGTCAACGACGAGGTGCTGGTCGGCTTCGAGCAGGGCGACCTGGACAGCCCGTACGTGCTGGGCGGGCTCTACAACGGCGTGGACCGGCCCTCCCCGCACGACGTGCCGCTGGTCGACGCGGCCGCCGGCAAGGTCAACCGCCGCTCCGTGGTGTCCCGTTCGGGCCACCGGATGGAGCTGCTGGACGTGCCCGGCGGCAAGTCCGGGGTCCGGCTGGCGAGCGGGGACGGGAAGCTGGAGGTCCGCCTGGACCAGCAGCGCGGCGAGATCGTGCTGACCGTCCACGGCCTCGGCGGCGCGGCCGGCAGCACGGTGCGGCTCTCCTCCTCCGGCATCACCCTGGACGCGGGCACCGGAACGGTGGACGTGCGCGGCGGATCGGTCACCGTCCGGGGGACGACCTCCGTCACCGTGGACGGCGGAGCCGAGGCGGTGCTCAAGGGGGCCTTCGTCCGGATCAACTGACGGAACGTCAAGAACCAATGGCAGTATGACGAGTGCCCGCGACCAACTGGGCACCATCGGAAACGGAGACCGCACATGCCCCCCGCAGCCCGGACCGGCGACCTCACCGACCACGGCGGCGCCCTCACGACCCCGCCGCCGGGCGCCCTCAGGGTGGCGACCGTGCTGATCGGCGGACGCCCTGCCGCCGTCGTCGGCACCGTGCACGCCTGCGTCGTCCCCCCGCACCTGGCTCTGGGCCCCGGCAACCTCGTCATGCCCTCCCCGGGCGCGGTCACCGGGGGAGTGGTGCTGATCGGCGGCCTGCCCGCGGCCCGCATGGGCGACAAGACGACCTGCGGCGCCGCCATCACCACCGGCGCACTCAACGTGCTGATCGGAGGCTGAGCATGAGCGGTAGCTTCATAGGCCGCGGCTGGGCCTTCCCGCTGCGGGTGAACGCCACCGGCGGCATCGGCATGGTGGAGCGGGACCGGGAGCTCGCGGAGGCGATCCGGCTGATCCTCGGCACCGCCCCCGGCGAGCGGCCGATGCGCCCCGAGTTCGGCTGCGGCATCCACGAGTACGTCTTCGCCCCGGGCGACAGCACCACCGCCGGGCGGATCGCCCGCGAGGTGCGCATCGCACTGGAGCGCTGGGAGCCGCGGATCGAGGTCGACGACGTGGTGATCGCCTTCGACAGCGTCGAGGAGGGCACGCTCTACATCGACGTCCACTACACCGTGCGGGCCACCAACGACCGCCGCAACCTGGTCTTCCCCTTCTACACCATCCCGGAGCACCCGGGCGCGGACTCCCCCGACATGGCTGACGGGGGTGCGCGCTGATGGCACTGCCCTCCCCGAACCTGGACGACCGCCGCTTCCAGCAGCTCGTCGACGAGGCCAAGCGGTACGTCCAGCAGCGCGCCCCGGAGTGGACCGACCACAACGTCTCCGACCCGGGCGTCACCCTGATCGAGACCTTCGCCTACCTCGTGGACCAGCTGCTCTACCGGCTGAACCGGGTGCCGGAGAAGAACTACGCCGCCTTCCTCGACCTCCTCGGCATCCGGCTCTTCCCGCCCGCCGCGGCCCGGGCCGAGGTCGACTTCTGGCTCTCCGCCCCGCAGCCCGAGACGGTCCTGCTGCGGGCCGGCACCGAGGTCTCCACGCTGCGCACCGAGACCGACGACGCGGTGCTCTTCTCCACCGCCGAGGACCTGCCGATCGCCCCCAGCTCGCTGGAGCGGCTGGTCACCGTCTCCGCCTCCGGTGAGCAGTCCGACGGTACGGCCAGGCTGGCCGACGGCGCGGACGTGCCGTGCTTCCAGCCGCGCCCGGCGGCCGGGGACGCCATGCTCTTCGCCCTGCCGGCCGTGGTGCCGCGCTGCATCCTGATCGTCCGGCTGGACAGCCGGGTGGAGGGCGTCGGTGTCGACCCGCGGCAACCGCCGCTGGCCTGGGAGGTGTGGGACGGCGCGCGCTGGATCGCCTGCGAGACCGGCAGCGACACCACCGGCGGCCTCAACCGGCCCGGTGAGGTGGTCGTCTTCGTGCCCGCCGGGCACACCGCCTCGGTGGTCGCCGGCCGGCGGGCCGGCTGGCTGCGCTGCCGGGTCACCGAGCCGCAGCCGGGCCAGCCCTTCTACTCCGAGTCGCCCACCGTCCGGCGGGCCGAGGTGTTCACGGTCGGCGGCACCGCGACCGCCGTCCACGCCCGGACCGTCACCGACGCGCCGCTCGGGGCCTCGGAGGGCGTCGCGGGCCAGCGCTTCCGGCTCGCCCGGCCGCCGGTGCTGCTCGACGGCGAGCCCCCGGTGGTCGAGGTCGCGGCCGGCGACGGCTGGGAACGGTGGACGGTCGTCGAGCACTTCGGCCAATCCTCGCCCGCCGACCGGCACGTGGTGCTGGACGCGACCACCGGCGAGTTCCTCTTCCCGCCCGCGGTCCGGGAACCCGACGGCAGCCTGCGCGCCTTCGGGGCGGTGCCGCCCAAGGGGGCCCGGCTGCGCGTCCCGCGCTACCGCACCGGCGGCGGGATCGCGGGAAACGTCGCCCGCGGCACCATCACGGTGCTGCGCAGCTCCGTCCCGTACATCGCCCGGGTCGACAACCGGGAGGCGGCCCGGGGCGGGGTCGACGGCGAGACGGTGGAGAACGCCAAGGCCCGCGCCCCGCACCAGCTGCGTCTGCAGGAACGTGCCGTCACCGCCGGGGACTTCGAGCTGATCGCCCGGCAGGCCGCCCCGTCCGCCGCCCGGATCAGCTGCGTGCCCGCCGCCGGCGGGGAGGCCGGGGCGGTGCGGGTGCTGGTCGTCCCCGACGCCGTCGCGGACGAGGGCGACCGGCTGCGCTTCGAGCAGCTGATCCCCGACGAGCAGGTGTTGGCCGCCGTGGCGACGGCCCTCGACGAACGGCGCCTGATCGGCACCCGGCTGGTCGTGCAGCCGCCCGCCTACCAGGGCGTGACGGTGGTCGCCCGGCTCACCACCCGCTCCGCCGACCCCGACCGGGTCCGCGAGGAGGTGCTCGCCGCGCTGTACCGGTACCTCAACCCGCTGCGCGGCGGCGCCGACGGCGAGGGCTGGCCGTTCGGCCGGGCGGTGCAGTACGGGGAGGTGTTCGCGGTGCTCCAGCGGGTGGCCGCCGTCGCGGGGGTCGAGGAACTGCGGCTGTTCCCGGCCGACCCGATCACCGGACGCCGGGGTGCACCCGCCGAGCGGGTCGAGGTCCCGCCGGACGCCCTGGTCTTCTCCCACCAGCACCAGGTCGTGGTCACCGCGGTCGCCGAGGACGGACCGTCATGACCCGCGCCGCGGTCCCGGGACTGCCCAGCCCGCACCCGATCGGCGAACTGCTGCCCGCGCTCTTCGCCGACGACGACCTCGCCCAGCGGTTCACGGCCGGCCTGGACACCGTCCTCGCCCCGGTCTTCGCGACCCTGGACAACCTGCCCGCCTACTTCCGGCCCGGCCTCGCGCCGGCCGATTTCCTCGACTGGCTGGCCTCCTGGGTCGCGGTGGAGGTCGACCCGGCCTGGCCGGTGGAGGTGCGCCGCACGGTGGTCGAGCGCGCGGTGGAACTGCACCGCTGGCGCGGCACCCGGCGCGGCCTCACCGAACGGCTGCGGCTGGTGCTCGGCGCCGGAGCCGAGATCGTGGACGGCGGCGGCGTCTCCTGGTCCACCGATCCGGACGCCGGGCTGCCTCCCGCGCCGAGCGGCGAGGTGCTGGTCCGGGTCTGGCCGCTGCACGGCCCGGAACCGGACGAGAACCAGGTACGGTCCGTCGTCAGGGCGGGCTGTCCGGTCCATCTGACCTGCCGGGTGGAGATCCTGCCCGGCCCACCCGGGCGAGTGGAGGGCTGACGGATGCCGGTGTGCCCCGAATGCGGAACGGCCAACGGGGAGGGGGACGACTTCTGCGGCAACTGCGGCGCCTACCTCGGCTGGTCGCACGGCACCGCTGCCGCGCCGACGCCGGCCACGCCCGCGAAGGTTCCCGCGCCCGCGCCGCCCGTGCCCCGGCCGGCACCCGCCGAGCCGGAGCCGACGCCTGCGCCCGAGCCGGCGTCCGAGTCCGTACCCGCACCCGTCGAATCGACCCGGCGGAGCGCATCGCGGCGCACCGCGCGGGCCAGGGCGGGGGCCGGGGAGGCCGCCGAGCCGGAGCAGCAGCCCGTCCCGGCCGGCGAGCCCGCGGCAGTCGGGTCCCCGGCGACCGAGCCCGCGGCCCCGCCCGCCGCCGAGCCCTCGCGCCCGAGCACCGCCCCCGTACGGCCCGCTCCCGCACAGGCCCCGGCTCCCGTCCCCGCCCCGCAGGCCGACCCGGTGGCCGTCCAGCCCGCCAAGCCCGTCGCACCCCGCCCCGTCAGCCGGCCGACCGAGGCCGCCGAGACCCAGGACGGCCCGCCCTGCCCCCAGTGCGGCACGCCCAACCTGCCCGAGCGGAAGTTCTGCCGCCGCTGCGCCGCACCGCTGACCGCCACCGCGGCCGCGCCCGAGCTGCCCTGGTGGCGCACCCGCTGGCCGTTCCGGCGCCGGGTGCGGATCGGCGGCTCGGGCAACGCGCTGCGCCGCACCATCGCGCTGCTCGCGCTCATCGCGGTGGTCGTCGCCGGGATCCTGCTCTACCCGGCCGCAAAGGACGGCTTCCAGGACGTGCTGGACAAGCTCCGCGGCACCGCACCGATCACTCCCGCCGCCACCTCGGCGAGCGCCGCCGTCGAGGGCCATCCGGCCACCGCGGCCGACGACGGCCTCAGCAACACCTACTGGGGAGCACCCGCGATCGGGGACTCCGTCACCTTCTCCTTCCGCACCCCGTTCCGGCTGGTGGACCTGATCATCCACACCGGAGACTCGGTGGACCCGGAGCACTTCCGGCAGCAGGGGCGCCCCATCGTCCTCTCCCTGGAGGTCACGGACAAGGACGGCGAGGTCCACACCCAGCAGGTCTCGCTCAACGACCAGCCGGGCCCGCAGACCGTGCCGACCGGGATCAGCGACGTGACGCAGGTGAGGCTCACCGTCCGGGAGGCCGCCGGAACCGGCCCCGGCCGGGCCATCGCGCTCGCGGAGGTGGAGTTCTTCAAGCGCACCTGACGCCCCGCCGCCGCCCGCGACCGGAGGGAAACGACGGTCCCGAACGCGGTGTCCGTCCCGCCGGCGCCGTGACGGAGCGGTTCCAAGGAGTTCCTCATCTGCGCCGCGTACGGTCGCCCGTCATGGCGGAACAGCGGGTGGTGGCGGGCATGCGGAAGCTGGGGCACGGGACGCGGCTGATCGCGGTCAGCGTGATCGCCGGGGTGGTGGCGGCGGGGATGGTGCTGCCCGCGGTGGCGGCGGTCGGGCTCGGCGCGCAGTCGGCGGCGGACGACTTCCAGAACCTGCCCGACGACTTCAAGACCCCGCCGCTGTCCCAGGCCTCGACCATCCTCGACGCGCAGGGCGGCACGATCGCCACCGTGTACGACCGCGACCGCACGGTGGTCCCGGCGGACCGGATCTCCCCGCTGGTGAAGACCGCGCTGGTGGACGTCGAGGACAACCGCTTCTACGAGCACGGCGCGATCGACCTCAAGGGCGTGCTGCGCGCCCTGGACAAGAACGCCTCCTCGGGCACCACCGCCCAGGGCGCGTCCACCCTGACCCAGCAGTACGTGAAGAACGTCTTCGTCGAGGAGGCGGGCAACGACCCGCAGAAGGTCGCGCAGGCGCAGCGGCAGACCGTCGGCCGCAAGATCCAGGAGCTGAAGTACGCGATCAAGGTCGAGGAGACCCTGAGCAAGGACCAGATCCTCACCAACTACCTGAACATCACCTTCTTCGGCGAGCAGGCCTACGGCATCGAGGCGGCCTCCCGGCGCTACTTCGGCGTGCACGCCGCGGACCTCACCCTGCCGCAGGCCGCGCTGCTGGCGGGCCTGGTGCAGTCGCCGACCGGCTACGACCCGACGGTCAACCCGACGGCGGCGAAGGACCGGCGGGACACCGTGCTGCGCAAGATGGCCGAGTACGGTCACATCACCCAGGAGGAGGCCCGGCAGGCCATCGCCTCCCCGCTCGGGCTGAACGTCCAGGCGCCGCAGCAGGGCTGCATCCTGGCCAAGCAGGGCGAGGGGTTCTTCTGCGACTACGTGCGCACCGTGGTGCTCACCGACCCGGCCTTCGGGAAGTCGGCGGCCGAGCGCCAGGCGGTCTGGAAGCGCGGCGGGCTGCAGATCCACACCACGCTCGACCCCAAGTCCCAGGCGGCGCTCCAGGCCTCGGTCACCGGCCACGTCGACGCCGGCGACCAGGCGGCGACCGCGATGAGCATCGTCCAGCCGGGCACCGGGAAGATCCTGGCGATGGGCCAGAGCCGCCCGTACGGCGTCGACGACAAGCAGCACCAGACCCAGATCAACTACAACGTCGGCAAGGCCATGGGCGGCGGCCTCGGGTTCCCGACCGGTTCGACCTTCAAGCCGGTCGTCGCGGCGGCGGCCCTGGAGAGCGGCATCCCGGCCGACCAGAGCTACACCACCGACTACAGCATCCCGTGGCCGGCCATGACGGGCTGTTCGGGCGGCCGGTTCCCCTCCGCCGGGCAGGTGCACAACGACAGCCAGAGCCTCACCGGCCGGTTCGACATGAAGACGGCCATGGCGCAGTCCGTCAACACCTACTTCGCGGAGCTGGAGGCCGACACCGGCCTGTGCAACGTGGCGCGGATGACCGACAAGCTCGGCATCACCCAGCAGGCGGGCGGAGAGAAGCTCCAGGTGGTGCCCTCGATGACGCTCGGCAGCAACGACCTGACCCCGCTGGGGATGGCGGCCGTCTACGCGGCCTTCGCCGCCCACGGCACCTACTGCGCACCGACCGCCATCGCCTCGGTGACCGGCCCCGACGGCGGGCAGCTCGCGGTGCCGCAGGCGAACTGCTCGGCGGCGATGTCGTCCACCACCGCCGACACGGTCAGCGCGATGCTCAAGGGCGTCGTGGAGGACGGCACCGGCCGGACGGCCGGCCTCACCGGCCGGGACAGCGCGGGCAAGACCGGCACCACCAACGACAGCCGCCAGGTCTGGTTCGTCGGCTACACCCCGGAGATGGCGGGCGCGACCGTGGTCAGCGACACCGACAACCCCAAGCCGCTGGACGGCCAGCGGATCGGCGGCCGGGTGGTCGACCAGGCCTTCGGCGGCACCCTGGCCGGCCCGGTCTGGCGGGACGCCATGGACGGCGCCCTGGCCGGCACCCCGGCCGGAACCTTCACCCCGGTGCAGCTCCCGTAGCGGACCGGCTCAGTAGAGCGCCACCCGGGGCTCGACCGTCCCCTGCACCGGAGCCGCCGCGACGACGGTGACCCGGTAGTGCTCGGTGAGCGTGTGGTGGCCGTGCAGGACGAGCTTGGCCGGGATGAGCTGGGTGTACAGCGTGCCGGTCTGGCTGGCGAGCGGCACGGTGCACCACTGGCCGTCCGGGGAGAGCAGGTCGAGCCGGATGCTCGCCGGGTCGAGGAAGGGGCCGTCCTCGGGGGACTCGATGAGGATCTGTGGGGCCACCGTCCGGTCCGCCGGGGAGCTGTTGCGGTACGTGACGGTGATCGCCTGCGTCGCGTGGCCGGGCGGCAGCGGGGAGGCGGGCAGTTCCACGAAGTCGACCGGCGGGGTGCCGGCCGCCGCCTGGGCCGGGGCGGTGAGCACGGTCGCCGGCAGGGCGGCGAGGGCCGCGGCCAGCGCCAGGCTCCGACGAGGGGTCTTCCGGATGCGCATGGCGCCTCCTTCGGTCGGCGGCCGGGTCGCCGGGTGCGCCGACCGGTCCGGGCAGGTCCGTACCACACCACCCTGCGCCCTCACCCGGAAAGCCGCATGTGGTGGGCCCGCGCCGGGCCGGGGCGCAGAGCCGGGAGCTGCGCTCCGACTGGGCCGAACGTGCGACCGGCGGGGCCACCACGCCGATGCGCCGCCCTCGCCGGGACCGGGCGTCTTACCTTGGGCGCAACCTCCGCCCGGCGGCCTCGCCTCGCGCGGAGCACCCGGAACACGGGGGACGTCGCGAGAAGGGGGGACGGCTTGCGGGTGCGTTCCGTGGAGGAGCCGGGGCAGCGGCTGCCGATGCTGGTCCGGTACGGCCACCGATCCTGGCTGGTGCCCCTGGCGGTGCTCGCGCTGGTGGTGGGCGTGGACGCGGCCACGCCCGACTCGTTCGCGTCCGTCAGCTGGCTGGCCATGGTCCCGGTGGTCGCCGCCGGGCTCTGCGGGCCGACGGTCACCATGCTGTTCTCCCTCACCGCCATCGCCGCCTACCCCGCCCTGGACAGCATCTGGGGCAAGTCCCAGGGGACGGAGGACTTCCTGCTGGTGATCGCCGGGGCCGTCCTCTCGATGCCGATCAGCATCTTCCGTGCCCGGGCCGCCTCCTACGTCCGCCACCTCCAGGGCACCGCCGAGACCACCCGGCAGGTGGTGCTGCGCCCGGTGCCGCCGGGGTGGGGCGGGGTGGACTCGGCGGCGCGCTACCTGGCCGCGGACGTCGAGGCCCGGGTAGGCGGCGACTTCTACGATGTGCTGGCCACCCCGTTCGGGGCGCGGGTCATCCTCGGCGACGTCCAGGGCAAGGGGCTGCCGGCGGTCGCCACCGCGGCGGCCCTGGTGAGCTGCTTCCGGGAGGCCGCCTTCCATGAGGGAGACCTGGCCACCGTCGCGTCCTGGCTGGAGGAGCGGCTGCACCGGCAGAACCTCCTGGCGGAGCAGCTGGGGGAACGGGAGGAGCGGTTCGCCACGGCGGTGGTCGTCTGGTTCCCCGCCGACGCGCCGGGGGAGGTGGAGGTGGTCAACTTCGGCCACGACAGTCCCCACGTCCTCGGTCCCGCGGGCGTGCGCCGGCTGCCGCCGGGCAACGGGGCCCCGATCGGGCTGGCCCAGCTGGCCGGCGGGCTGCCGGAGGTCCGGCGGCTGCGCCTGGGCGCGGGCGAGACGGTCCTGATCGTCTCGGACGGGGTGACCGAGGCCCGCGACCGGTCGGGTGCCTTCTTCCCCCTGGGCGCCCACCTGGAGCGGCTGGCCGCTCTCCCCGGGGCGGTCGACCCCGGGCGCCTGGTCGACGAGGTGGCCGCCGAGGTCGTCCGGCACACCGGTGGCCGGCTGACGGACGACACCGCCCTGCTCGCCGTCCGGAGGCCGCCGGTGGAAGCCCCCGGTACCGGTCAGGCCGGGGGGACGGGCCGCAGCCGCTAGGCGTCCCCGTCGGCGGCGACGTGGCAGGCGGGCGGCGGAACGGGCACCAGTGCACACCGCGCCACCGACACCGCGGGCCGTGGGGCCGTCCCGGCTGCTCGGGTGAACGCGCGGCGCGACATGCCGGACGGGGCGGGAGGCCGTGGGGGCGGAGGTGATGATCGCCGGGTTCCCGGAGCATCACCCCGTCGGAGGCGGACATGCGGATTCTTCTCCTCGCCAGCGCGTACAACAGTCTCAGCCAGCGGCTGCACGCCGAACTGCGCGACCGGCGCCACACCGTGGACCTCCAACTGGCCGGTGATGACGAGGAGTTGCTCGATGTCGTGCGCCGCCTGCGGCCCGACCTGGTGCTCGCGCCGATACTGCGCACGGCGATCCCGAGGGAGGTCTGGTCGCGGCTCACCTGCCTGATCGTCCACCCCGGCCCGCCGGGCGACCGCGGCCCGTCCTCCCTCGACCGTGCGATCCAGGAGGGCTGCACCGAGTGGGGCGTCACGGTGCTCCAGGCCGAGGCGGAAATGGACGCCGGGCCGGTCTGGGCCTGGGCGCCCTGCCGGCTGCCGGAGTACGGCAAGAGCGACCTCTACCGCAACGAGGTCGGCGACGCGGCGGTGGCGGCCGCGCTGCTCGCCGTGGAGCGTTTCGCCTCGGGCAGGTACGCACCGCAGCCGCAGCCGCAGCCGCAGCCGCAGCCGCAGCCGCAGCCGCAGCCGCAGTCCGGGCCCGGCTGGCGCGCCGCCGTGCGCACCCGGCCGGTCCTGCACCAGGAGGAGCGCCGGATCGACTGGGCGGCCGACCCCACCGAGGCGGTGCTGCGCAGGCTCCGCGCGGCGGACTCCCGGCCCGGGGTGCTCGACGAGCTGTGCGGCGGCTCCTGGTACCTGCACGGCGGGCACCGCGAGCCGGTGCTGCGCGGCCGCCCCGGCGAGCTGCTCGCCACCCGGGCGGGCGCCGTGTGCCGGGCCACCTCGGACGGTGCGGTGTGGATCCCCGAACTCCGCCGCCGTACCCCCGATGGCCCCGCGGGCGTCAAGCTCCCGGCGGCGACGGCGCTCGGGGGCCTGTTGCCGGCCCTGCCGGAGGTGGCGGCGCCGCTGATGCCGGGCGAGGGGGACGGGCCGGTCTGGTCGGACATCCGCTACCGCGAGGACGGCCCGGTGGGCCTCCTGCGCTTCTCCTTCCCGGGCGGCGCCATGTCCACCGGCCACTGCCGCCGGCTGCTGGCGGCCTACCGCTTCGCGGTCGCCCGTCCCACCTCGGTGCTGGTGCTCGGCGGTGGCCGGGACTTCTTCTCCAACGGCATCCACCTCAACGTGATCGAGGCCGCGGCGGACCCGGCCGTCGAGTCCTGGGACAACATCACCGCGATGGACGAGCTGGTCGACGCGGTGCTCACCACCACCGACCGGCTGGTGGTCGCCGCCGTCGGGGGCAACGCGGCGGCCGGCGGGGTGATGCTGGCGCTGGCCGCGGACGAGGTGTGGTGCCGCGGCGGCTCCGTCCTCAACCCGCACTACCGGCTGATGGGGCTGTACGGGTCGGAGTACTGGACGTACACCCTCCCGCGCAAGGTCGGAGCGGCGGCGGCCGAGCGGCTGACCCGTCAGGCGCTGCCGGTCTCCGCCGCCACCGCCGAGCGGATCGGTCTGGTCGACCGGGTGCTCGCCTGCGGGCCGGAGGAGTTCGGGCCGTCCGCGGCCCGCCTGGCCGGGCTGCTCGCCGCCTCGCCCACCACCCAGCAGCGGATCGCGGCGAAGAAGGCGGCGCGCGAGGCCGACGAGCGGACGAAGCCGCTCGACGCGTACCGGGAGGAGGAGCTCGCGGTGATGCACCGGCAGTTCTTCACACCCGAATCGCCGTACCACGCGCTGCGTTCCGCGTTCGTCCACAAGCGCCCGGTGCTGACGGGCCCCGTGGCCCGAACGTGACCCGAACGGCCCTGCCGGGCTTGCCTCCCCGGGGGCCGGATCCCGCCGCTCGGACCGGCGCCCCGCCCGGGCCGTTGCTATGACTGGCTTTCGAGCCATTCCGTCCGGCTCCCATCCCCGAGGAGGCATCCTCATGGGTGCTGCAACAGCTGCAACAACCGACACCGACGTGGTGCACATTCTCTGGATCAACGCCGGCCTCAGCTGCGACGGCGACTCCGTCTCGCTGACCGCCGCGATGCAGCCGAGCATCGAGGAGATCGTCACCGGCGCCCTGCCCGGCCTGCCGAAGGTCGCGGTGCACTGGCCGCTGATCGACTTCGAGTGCGGCCCGGTCCAGGGCGCGGACAACTTCGTCGAGTGGTTCTTCAAGGCCGACCGCGGCGAGATCGAGCCGTTCGTGCTGGTCGTCGAGGGGTCGATCCCCAACGAGAAGATCAAGGAGGAGGGCTACTGGTGCGGCTTCGGCGACGACCCCGCCACCGGCCAGCCCGTCACCACCAGTGAGTGGCTGGACCGGCTCGCCCCCAAGGCGACCGCCGTGGTGGCGATCGGCACCTGCGCCACGTACGGCGGCATCCACGCGATGGCCGGCAATCCGACCGGCGCGATGGGGGTGCCGGACTACCTGGGCTGGGACTGGAAGTCCAAGGCCGGGCTGCCGATCGTCTGCGTGCCGGGCTGCCCGATCCAGCCCGACAACTTCGCCGAGACGCTCACCTACCTGCTGTACCAGCTGGCCGGCTCCGCGCCGATGATCCCGCTGGACGACAAGCTGAGGCCCGCCTGGCTGTTCGGCGCCACCGTGCACGAGGGCTGCGACC
This sequence comes from Kitasatospora sp. NPDC093102, assembly GCF_040683915.1. Classification (NCBI taxonomy): domain Bacteria; kingdom Bacillati; phylum Actinomycetota; class Actinomycetes; order Kitasatosporales; family Streptomycetaceae; genus Kitasatospora; species Kitasatospora sp. NPDC093102. The sequence continues at coordinate 355,563 of NZ_JBFBFA010000005.1, forward strand.
GCGGCGGCTACTACGAGCAGGGGCAGTTCGCCACCGACTACGGCACGCCCGAGTGCCTGGTGCGGCTCGGCTGCTGGGGCCCGGTCGTGAAGTGCAACGTCGCCAAGCGCGGCTGGACCAACGGCATCGGCGGCTGCCCGAACGTCGGCGGCATCTGCATCGCCTGCACCATGCCGGGCTTCCCGGACAAGTTCATGCCCTTCATGGACCCGCCGCCCGGCTCGCGCGTCTCCGCCAACGCCAGCGGCGCGTACGGCTCGCTGATCCGCCGGCTGCGCGGGATCACGCTGAAGACCCTGGACAAGGAACCGAAGTGGCGCCACACCGGCCGCCACCTGACCACGGGCTACCGCCCGCCCTGGTGACGTCGGAGGGCCGCACACCGCCCGGTGTGCGGCCGCCGCCGGCCCCGCCCGCTCGCGGACCCGTTCTCACGGCCCCCGCGTACAGACCCCGCTCGCCGAGACAAGGACACGACAGACACGATGGCAACACCGACCACCAGGGCGGCCGGCGACGGCAGCGGCCTGACCGAGATGTCCTGGGACCCGATCACCCGGATCGTGGGCAGCCTGGGCATCCACACGAAGATCGACTTCAAACAGAAGAAGGTCGCGGAGTGCTACAGCACCTCCTCGGTCTTCCGCGGCTACAGCGTCTTCATGCGCGGCAAGGACCCGCGCGACGCCCACTTCATCACCAGCCGGATCTGCGGGATCTGCGGCGACAACCACGCCACCTGTTCGGTCTACACGCAGAACATGGCGTACGGGGTGAAGCCCCCGCACCTGGGCGAGTGGATCATCAACCTCGGCGAGGCCGCCGAGTACATGTTCGACCACAACATCTTCCAGGAGAACCTGGTCGGGGTCGACTACTGCGAAAAGATGGTCCGCGAGACCAACCCCGGCGTCCTGGAGCAGGCCGAGCGCACCGAGGCCCCGCACGCCGGCGACCACGGCTACAGGACGATCGCCGACATCATGCGCTCGCTCAACCCGATCGAGGGCGAGTTCTACCGCGAGGCGCTCCAGGTCAGCCGGTACACCCGGGAGATGTTCTGCCTGATGGAGGGCCGCCACGTGCACCCCTCCACGCTCTACCCGGGCGGCGTCGGCACGGTCGCGACGGTGCAGCTGTTCACCGACTACCTGACCCGGCTGATGCGCTACGTCGAGTTCATGAAGAAGGTCGTGCCGCTGCACGACGACCTCTTCGACTTCTTCTACCAGGCCCTGCCCGGCTACGAGGAGGTCGGCCGGCGACGGGTCCTGCTCGGCTGCTGGGGCAGCCTCAACGACCCCGACCACTGCGACTTCACCTACCGCAACATGACGGACTGGGGCCGACGGATGTTCGTCACCCCCGGCATCGTGGTGGACGGCAAGCTCGTCACCAACGACCTGACGCAGATCAACCTCGGCATCCGCATCCTGCTCGGCAGCTCCTACTACGAGGACTGGCAGGGCGAGGAACTGTTCGTCACCCACGACCCGCTGGGCAACCCGGTCGACCCCCGGCACCCGTGGAACCAGCACACCATCCCCGCCCCGCAGAAGCGCAACTTCGACGGCAAGTACAGCTGGGTGATGTCCCCGCGCTGGTTCGACGGCACCGAGCACCTCGCCCTCGACACCGGCGGCGGCCCGATCGCCCGCCTGTGGTCCACCGCCCTGTCCGGGCTGGTCGACATCGGCTACGTCAAGGCCACCGGCCACAGCGTGCAGATCAACCTGCCCCGCTCGATGACCAAGCCCGAGGTCACCTTCGAGTGGAAGATCCCGCAGTGGAGCAACGCCATCGAACGCAACCGCGCGCGCACCTACTTCCAGGCCTACGCGGCCGCCGCCGCGCTGCACTTCGCCGAGAAGGCGCTCGACGAGGTCCGCGCCGGGCGCAGCCAGACCTGGGAGCGCTTCGAGGTGCCGGACGAGTCGATCGGCTGCGGCTTCACCGAGGCCGTGCGCGGCGTGCTCTCGCACCACATGGTGATCCGCGACGGGAAGATCGCCAACTACCACCCGTACCCGCCGACCCCGTGGAACGCCAGCGTCCGGGACAGCTACGGCACGCCCGGCCCGTACGAGGACGCCGTGCAGAACACCCCGATCTTCGAGGAGAACCCCCCGGAGACCTTCAAGGGCATCGACATCATGCGTACCGTGCGCAGCTTCGACCCCTGCCTGCCCTGCGGCGTGCACATGTACGTCGGCGGCGGACGCACCGTGCAGACCATGCACGTCCCCACCGGCCTGAGCGGGCTCACCGCATGACGGCCGAGCAGACCGGGCTGCGGATCCAGCAGGCGCTGGACGCCCTGGCCGGCAGTGGCGTCGAGCAGGCGGGCGAGCAACTGGCCCGCGAACTCATGGAGTTCTACGGGCAGGGCCTGGCCAAGCTGGTCCCGGCACTGCCCCCGCCCGCACTGGAGCGGATGCTGGACGACCCGGCCGTCGCCGGGCTGCTGCTCCTGCACGACCTGCACCCCGAGGACCTCCCCGCCCGGATCGACCGGGCGCTGGCCGGCCTGCCCGAGCGGGTGGAGGTGGTCGGCTTCGACCCGGCCACCGGCACCCTGCGGCTGCGCCGGACGGCCACCGGCTGCGGCTGCAGCGAGCAGGAGGCGGCGGCCGTCCTCTCCTGCCACGCACCCGAGGTGACGGCCGTGGAACTGGAACGCGCCCTGCAGCTGCTCCAGATCGGCACCCGCCCGCAGCCGGCCGCGGAGGCGCGATGAACACCCGCCGGATCTCCCGCGACGGGACGGCCCTGTTGCACCGGCTGCGCGAACCGGCCACGCCGCGCCCCGAGCACTGCGCGTTCTGCGGCCGGGACCTGCCCGCCGGCCACCGCCACCTGGTGGACGTCGAGGAACGCGCCCTGGCCTGCACCTGCACCGCCTGCGGCCTGCTGTTCCAGCAGCCGGCCGCGGCCGGCGGCCGCTACCGCACCGTGCCGGACCGCTACCTCGCCGACCCGGAGGGCGAGTTGGACCAGCGGGCCTGGTCCGAGCTGGGCATCCCGGTCGGTACCGCCTTCCTGTTCCGCAACACCGTGCTGGACCAGCCGCTCGCCTTCTACCCCGGCCCGGCCGGAGCCACCGAGAGCGAGCTGGACGAGCAGGCCTGGCAGCGCGCCCTCGGCGGCAGCCGCCTGGCCGACGCCCTGGAACCGGACGTGGAGGCACTGCTGCTGCGCCGCACCGAGGAGCGGGTGACGTGCTTCCTGGTGCCGATCGACGTCTGCTACGAGCTGGTCGGCCGACTGCGGCGGTGCTGGCACGGCTTCGACGGCGGTACCGAGGCGCGGGCCGAACTCGACGCGTTCTTCGCGCGGCTGGCCGCCCGGGCCCGCCCGCTGCCCGCGGAGGTGACGGCGTGAACGAACGGAGTGAGCGAACCATCGAAAGGTGCGGGTTGCGCGAAGCGCTCGCCGAGCGCAGCGAGGTGGGCGCATGAGTTTCCTGAGTCAACCCCTATGCCGCCAGCGCCGTCTCGGGAGTCGTTTTGATCTTGTTGTTGGCTTGGTGGGTGGCGGGGTCGTAGG